>DWXX01000042.1 GCA_019118985.1 Candidatus Faecalibacterium faecipullorum | reverse complement strand
CAGCACCAACCTGTCGGGGGATGTGTGCAGCACCCTGTTCGGCTCCACCTCCATCCTCACCCTCACCAAAGGGGAGGTGTGGCTGTGCGCGACGCTGTCGGCGGCGGTGATCGGGCTGTTCGTGGTCTTTTACAACCGCATCTTCGCCGTCACCTTCGACGAGGCCTTCGCCTCTGCCACCGGCCTGCCCGCCGGCCGCTACAACCTGATGGTCGCGGTGGTCATCGCGGTCATCATCGTCCTGGCCATGAACCTGGTGGGCTCGCTCCTGATCTCGGCGCTGATCATCTTCCCGGCGCTGTCGGCCATGCGGCTGTTCCGCAGCTTCGGCGCGGTGACCGCCTGCGCGGCGGTGGTGTCGGTGGGCTGCGCCGCCGCCGGCATTTTGATCTCCATCCTGGCCGGCACCCCGGTGGGCTCCACCATCGTGGCGGTGGACCTGGGGGTCTTTCTCCTCTGCGCCGCCGCCGGCCGCCTGGCCGGCCGGGCCTGAGCCGCCTTTTTCCCCACACGGCAAACACGGCAAAAGCCGCCCTGCAAAAAACAGGGCGGCTTTTTTCTCTTCAGCCGAGGGCCACGTCCAGCGTCATCATCAGGGTAAAGCCCAGGGCAAAGGCCAGGGGGCCCGCGTCCGAGTGCTCGCCTTCGGCCATTTCGGGGACCAGTTCCTCCACCACCACGTACAGCATCGCCCCCGCCGCGAAGGACAGCAGCCAGGGCAGCGCCGGCACCACCAGCCCGGCCGCCAGGATGGTGAAGAGGGCGGCCAGCGGCTCGACAGCGCCCGACGCCGCCCCGCCCGCAAAGGCCCGCCCCCGCGACGCCCCCTCTGCCCGCAGCGGCATCGAGACGATGGCCCCCTCGGGGAAGTTCTGGATGGCGATGCCCACCGACAGCGCCATCGCCTCGGCGGCGGCAATGGCCGGCGCGCCGGCCTCCCCGGCCAGGACGGCGGCCCACACCACCCCCACCGCCATCCCCTCGGGGATGTTGTGCAGGGTGACCGCCAGCAGCATCATGGTGATGCGGGGCAGCCGGGCGGGCGGCCCCTCGGGGCGGGCGGCCCGCTGATGCAGATGGGGGATGAGGCGGTCCAGCAAAAGCAGGAACAGCACCCCCAGCCAGAAGCCCCCCGCCGCCGGCCCAAAGGCCCAGACCCCCAGCCCGGCGGCCTCCGCCTGTTCGATGGCGGGGATGAGCAGGCTCCAGACCGAGGCGGCGGTCATCACCCCCGCGGCAAAGCCGGCCAGCGCCCGCTGCACCCCCTGCCCCAGCTGCCGCCGCATGAACAAGACGCACCCCGCCCCAAGCGCAGTGCCCACAAACGGGAGCGCCAGCCCCCACGCCGCCAGACCATTCATCGCATAACCTCATTCCTGTCAGTTTGCCCCCATCCTATGCTGAGGGGGTGGAATGGGTTTATTATAGTTAGTTATAACTTACTTGTCAAGGGCGCAGCCGGCAAGAGTCGTTCACAGCCCTTCCCCGCGCAGCGCGGCGATCAGCCGTTCCATCAGGCCCACGCGGCCGAAGGGGGTCATCAGGTAGAAGCCGTCGGCGCAGGGGGCGGCGGCTTTGGCGGCGGCGAGGGAGATCTCGAGGGCCAGCTCCTCGCCGCGGGCGCGGTCGGCCCCCTCGTAGCGGCGGATGACCGCCTCGTCGAGGTGGATGCCGTTGACCTCGTTTTCCATGTAGAGGGCGTTGCGGTGGCTGACCACCGGCAGGATGCCGGCCAGCAGCTTGCTTGCGGGCAGGGCGGCGCGGGCGGCGCGGAAGTTCTCCACCGCCTGGCGCGAGAGGATGGGCTGGGTCAGAAAACCGGCCATCCCCGCCTCGGCCTTTTCGCGGGCGCGGCGCAGCTCGACGTCAAAGTTGCGGGCGTTCAGGTTGAGGGCCCCAAAGACGGTCATCCCCGGCAGCTCGGCCCCCGGGCCGGCCAGGTCGTGGATGTACCGGGCCAGCTTGCGGGAGTTGAACTGGTAGACGTTCTTCACCTCGTCCCGCTCGGCGGTGGGGATGGGGTCGCCGGTGACGGCAAGCACCTCCCGCACCCCCTCGGCGTACAGCCCGAGCAGCAGGGCCTTGGCGGCGTTGAGGTTGCGGTCACGGCAGGTCATGTGGGGCAGGGCCACCAGACCCAGCTCCCGCCGCAGCTTGCAGGCGGTGAGGGCGGCGTCCACCCGGGCCCGGGCCACCGGGCAGTCGGCGATGGTCACCGCGTCCGCCCCGGCGGCCTGCAGCCGGCGGGCCCCCTCCATGTAGCCGGTCAGGTCGGCGGTCTTGGGGCTGTCCAGCTCGACGGCGATCACCTTCTCGCCCCGGGCCAGCTTCTCAAGGAAGGGGTCGGGCGACGCGGCGGCGGGCGGGACGGACACCGCCCGGCCCCCGCCGGCCGCGCCCTCGGCGGCCAGGGGGATGGGGGTCTGCTCAAGCGCGCGGCGCAGCGCCGCGGTGTGGGCCGGGGTGGTGCCGCAGCAGCCGCCCAGGATGACCGCCCCCCGCTGCCGGATGCCGACCATTTCCCGGGCAAAGTAGTCGGGCCGGCCCCGGTAGACCACCCGGTCCCGCCCCACCAGGGGGTAGCCGCCGTTGGGCATGGCCGACACCGGCAGCCCCGCCCCCAAAAGGGCCGGCAGCACCGGCGCCATGGCCGCCGCCGACAGCAGGCAGTTGAGCCCCACCGCGTCCACAAAGCCGCAGGCGGCCATCCGCTCGGCCAGGGCGCGGACCGACACCCCCTCGCGGGTATAGCCGTCGGGCAAAGCCGCGAAGGAGACCAGGATGAAGGCGTCGGGGCGGCGGCCCTTGATGTAGGCGGCCGCCTCGGCAACGCCGGCGTCGGTGCTGAGGGTCTCGAACAGGAAGTTCTCCGCCCCCATCTCGAGGAAGATGCCGGCCACCGCCTTGTAGCTGACCGCGGCGGGGTCGGCCTCGGTGTCGGGGGCGGGGCCGAGGTCGGCAAAGACCGCCGCGCCGCCCCCCCGCTCGGCGGCGGTGACGGCGAGGTTCCACCCCTCCCGGGCCAGCGCCTGCCAGCCGGCGGCATGGGCCGCCGCCATCCGGGGCAGGCTGAAGGTGTTGGTCTTGATGGCCTCGGCCCCGGCGGCCAGGTATTCCCGGTGGACCGCCAGGATGCCGTCCGGGTCGGCGAGGTTGGCCTGTTCGCACTCCAGCCCCGGGCGGCTGCGGTAGTAGGTGCCCATCCCGCCGTCGAACAGCAGGACGCGGTCTTTCAGGATGTCGCGGGCGTTTTTCATGGCTGGTACTTCCCTTCCCTGTTTTCTATGGTATCAGTGTAACGGTTTTGCGCCAGTTGTCAAGCATCGCTTGCATCCTGCGCGTTTCTATGCTATAGTTGTCTCCACGAAATGAGAGGGAGGGATACGCCATGCGCCATGTTGGCACACAGGAGATCGAAACGCCCCGGCTGCTCCTCCGCCGCCTTGTCCCGGCGGACGCCCCGGCCATGTACCGCAACTGGGCAAACGACCCGGCCGTCACCCGCTACCTGCGGTGGGAGCCCCATAAAAATGAGGACGAGACCTTCGCCCTGCTGGCCGCCTGGGCAGAACTCTACCAGAACCCCGACTACTACCAGTGGGCCATGGTGGAGAAGGCCACCGGCGAGGTGTTCGGTTCGATGAGCCTCTTTGACGACGCCCTCGGCGAGCCGGGCGCGGCGGCCGGCTGGCAGGCCCGCGGCCTGGACACCTCCCAGGGCGTCTGGGAGCCGGGCTACTGCATCGGCCGCGCCTGGTGGGGCAAAGGCTACACCACCGAGGCGCTGCGGGCTGCGGCGGACTACTGGTTCACCCAAACGGACGGGCCGTGGCTGGCCTGCTGCCACGCGGTGGCCAACCCCGCCAGCGGCCGGGTGATGCAGAAGGCAGGCTTTGTCTACCATCACGACGACACCTACCACAAATTTGACGGCACGCCGGTGCCCTGCCGCGCCTATCTGCTGACGCGGGGCGCCTGGCAGGCCGGGCAGAACAGAAAGGACACATTTTGAGCGAACTGTACGATATTCTGGTCGAGACGCCCCCCGCCCCCACCCTGCTGCTGGCCCTTGACCAGGGGGCCTTCGACTGCGAGCGCAGCTTGAAGGAACTGGCCGCCCTGTGCGAGGCCAACCACATGGAGGCGGTGGGCCAGGTGGTGCAAAAGCGCGCCGCGCCCGAGACCGGCACCGTCCTGGGCAGCGGCAAGCTGGAGGAAGCCCGCCTTGCCGCCGAGACCCTCGGGGCCCAGTGCGCCGTCTTTGACGGCGAGCTGACCGGCAGCCAGCTGCGGAACATCTCATCGGCGGTGGGGGTCGAGGTGATCGACCGCACCATGCTGATCCTCGAAATTTTCCGCAGCCGGGCGGTGACCAACGAGGGCAAACTGCAAACCGAGCTGGCCCTGCTGCGCTACCGGCTGCCCCGTCTGCAGGGGATGGGCGAGAGCCTCAGCCGCCAGGGCGGCGGCGGGGGCGGCGGGGGCGGCGCCCGCCGCGGCGCCGGCGAGACCAAACTGGAGCTGGACCGCCGGCACATCCACGCCCGCATCGATACCCTGGCCGCCCGCCTGGCCGAGATGGAAAAGCGCCGGGGCGAGAGCCGCCGCGCCCGGGCCAAGACCGGGATGCCGGTGGTCAGCCTGGTGGGCTACACCAACGTGGGCAAGTCCAGTCTGATGAACGCCTTGTGCGGGCCCAGCGTCGCCGAGGCGGACATGCTGTTCGCCACGCTGGACCCCACCAGCCGCAAGCTGGTGCTGCCCAGCGGGATGGCGGTGCTGCTGGTGGACACGGTGGGCTTTGTCTCCCGGCTGCCCCACAACCTGGTGGAAGCCTTCAAGAGCACCCTCGAGGAGGCCGCCTGGTCGGACGTCATCGTCCAGGTGGCGGACGCCGCCGACCCCCAGCGGGAGGAACAGCTCGCCGTCACCGCCGAGGTGCTGGACAGCCTGGACTGCGCCGACATCCCCCGCGTCACCGTCTACAACAAGTGCGACAAGCCCGGCGCCGCCGCCTTCGACCCCGCCGTCCTGCTGACCAGCGCCAAGACCGGCCTGGGGCTGGACCGGCTGGTGGCAAAGCTGGACGAGCTTCTCAGCGACCGGGTGCGCACCATCCGGGTGCTGCTGCCCTACGATGCGCTGCACCTGGCCGCCCCCATGCGGGAGCGGGGCAGCGTCCTCGCGGAGGAGTACCGCCCCGACGGGCTCTATCTGGAGGGCATCGTCAAGCGGGAGGATCTGCACCTGTTTGAACGCTACCTGCAATAACCTGCAATCAGCAGAGCGCCCCGCCTTGCCGGTATGGAAGGCGGGGCGCTTTTGCGCTGATACAAACACAAAAACCCGCCTGGCAGCGGGTTTTTGTGTATAGAGGGGTGGGAAAGTATATAAAGCAGTAAATCTCATGTTGGATGGCCGCGCCGCACCGGGCAGCGCCGCTCTGTGATTTGTATTATACCCATTTTTGATTTATTGTCAAATTGTAAACTTTGCGAACGCCTTATCTTTTCACTTTACTTTTTGACGAAAACTTTATATAATTAAATCCGAGCCCTGACAGTCAGCCCCTTCGGTTGGCTTTTGTGATTTTTTACAACTCAAAACTTTATTAAAAGAGAATTTTATCTATTTCACCGGAAATCTGCCGGCTGAAACGAGAGATGGAGGTACAACAAGCATGGATGATCTCGACCGCAAGATCCTTTCCCTTCTGGCGCACAACGCCCGGATGCCCGTCAAGGAGATCGCCGAGCGGGTCGCCCTGACCAGCCCCGCCGTCTCCAGCCGCATCCACAAGCTGGAGGCGGACGGCGTCATCAGCGGGTACACGGTGGTGCTCAACCGGCCGGCCGGGCGGCTGTACGTCGACGCGCTGATCAGCCTGTCGGTGGCGCCATCCGAGCGGGAGGGGCTGCTCAACCTGCTGCAGAACAGCCGCGAGGTGATGCAGTGCTACCATGTCACCGGGGAGTATACCTTCCTGATCAAGGTCAGCTGCGGCAGCATGATGCAGCTCGAGCAGCTGATCCTGCAGTTCCAGAAGCTGGGCAGCACCTGCACCCAGATCATCCTCTCCACCCCGGTGGACCACGGCCCGCTGGACGTATTGCAGCAGTTGTAAAGGGCGCCCCGGCGTTTGGCCGGGGCCTTTTTTAATTTTTTATGAACCGGCGCGGGGCGGGCAATTTTCCTGCGCCGACGTTCGTATAGGATATGACGGCGCTTCACCGGGGCGGCGGCGCATAAACCACCCCCCGGCGGCCCATCCTGTGGGAAAGCGCCCGTCTTTTGACACACGACCAAACCATCAAGGAAAGGATATTGACCCTATGAAACGTATGCTGACCGCCGTCCTGCTGGCCTCGATGGCCTTTTTCACCCTTGCCGGCTGCGGCAAAAAGGCGTCCGACGCCGCGCCCAAAGACTATGCGCAGATCATCCACGACGCCCGCACCGACGAGGACAACGAGGGGATGCTGATCCTCTCTTCGAATGGCGAGGGCGGCTATGCCGCCATCGACGGCACCGCCGCCGAGATGACCGCCGACGACATCCAGGCCCAGGCCGACAACTTCATCCTGCCCATGCTGGGGCTGGAGGCCGGGGACTATGACTCCTTCGCCGCCTCGGTGTCCATCATGAACGTCCGCAGCTACGCGGTGGCCATCGTCAAGCCCGCCGAGGGCAAGACCGACGCCGTGCAGCAGGCGCTGGAAAACTACGTCACCGGCCAGCAGCTGGCCATGCAGAACTACCTGGCCGACCAGTACGAGATCGCCAAGGCGGCCACCGTCACCACCGTCCCCTCGGGCGAGGTGGTGCTGGTCTGCTGCGCCGACGCCGACACCGTGCTGGCCTCCATCGAAGAGGCCCTGGCCGCCTGACGCCTCCCCTGCCATGCGGCAGCCCGCAGCGCCCATCCGGTGCAGCTGCGGGCTGTTTTTTGTCTGCGGAATGTGGTACAATGGGGCGGGGACGGTCTGCCGCCCCGATGCTTGCCCATATTGGAGGATGCGCTTATGCTGAAACGGCTGCGGGCCAACCACCCGCTTGTGTACTGTCTTGGGGCGGTGGCCCTGTTTTTGGCGGCGATGTTCGTCGGGTCGCTGCTGCTGACCTTGCTTTTGCTGGGGCTGGCGCCCTGGGCCGCCGGGCCTTTTCTGGCCGAGGACTTTCTCTTCCAGGCGGCGGTCGAGGCCATCGGCCTGGCCGTGCCGCTGGCGCTGCTGTGGCGCAGCGGGCGGCTGGGGGTGTTCGCCCGGCGGGGGGCCGGCTTTCTGGACGGGCTGCTGGTGGGGGTCTACCCCTTTGTCTGGCTGTCCCTCTCCCTGAGCGTCAACCTGGCGCTGGTCGGCCCGCCCGAGGGGGCCGCCGTCAAGGCCCCCTGGCGGATCGCGGCCTTCTTCCTGGCCATGTTCCTGATCGGCCTGGCCGAGGAGGCGCTGTTCCGCGGGGTGGTGGCCGAGACCCTTTTGGCCCACTTCGGCCCGCGGCGCGCCGGCGTGTGGAAGGCCTGCGCCGTGTCGGGGGCGCTGTTCGGGCTGGGGCACGCGGTCAACCTGATGTCCAGCGAGCCGGTGGGGGTGCTGATCCAGTGCTGCGTCACCGCCGCGCTGGGGATGCTGTACGCCGCCATCTACTACCGCACCGGCAACCTGTGGGTGCTGATCTTCCTGCACACCTTGCAGGACGTGGCCGCCCTGATCAACTCGGGGCTGTACGACGGCACCGCCACCATCAGCGAGGTGGTCAGCAGCTACGACCCCTCCATGCTGCTGAGCGCCCTGCTCTACCTGCTGCCGGTCTTTTACCTGCTGCGGGGCAGCCGCCTGCCCCTCGTCGCCGCCTTCTGGGGGATGGACGACGCGCCCGAGGCCGCCTGAGAGCCTGTACACAAAAACTGCCCGCCGGGCCCCGCAGTGGGGCTGCCGGCGGGCAGCTTTGTTATGTACGTTTGACTATTCAGATATAGTCGATGGGCAGGGTGGGCAGGCCGTTGAGGTCCAGCCCGGCGGTGTGCCCCGCCCGGTACTCGTAGTAGCCCTGGGCGGCGATCATGGCGCCGTTGTCCCCGCAGAACTTGAGCTGGGGCAGATAGACCTGGGCCCCCAGCTTCTGCGCCCCGTCGTTGACCAGCTGGCGCAGACGGCCGTTGGCCGCCACGCCCCCCGCCAGGCAGACCTGCTTTGCACCGGTGTCGGCGGCGGCCAGCAGCAGCTTTTCGGCCAGGATGCCGTCGATCCGCTCCTGGAAGGAGGCGGCGAGGTCGGGCACGCTCACCTCCTGCCCCTTCATCCGGGCCTGGTTGACCTCGTTGAGGACGGCGGTCTTGAGCCCCGAGAAGCTGACGTTGTATTTCCCCTCCACATGGGGGACGGGCAGGCGGTAGGCGCGGGGGTCGCCGGTCTTGGCGGCGGCGGCGACGCTGGGCCCCCCGGGGTAAGGCAGGCCGAGGGTGCGGGCTACCTTGTCGAAGGCTTCGCCGGCGGCGTCGTCCACCGTCCGGCCGAGGACATGGAAGCGGGTGTAGTCCTCCACCTCGACGATGTGGCTGTGCCCGCCCGAGGCCACCAGACAGAGGAAGGGCGGCTCGAGCGCGGGGTGGGTCAGGTAGAGGGCCGCGATGTGCCCCCGCAGGTGGTGGACCGGCACCAGGGGTTTGCCGGCCGCGTAGGCCAGCCCCTTGGCAAAGTTGACCCCCACCAGCACCGCCCCGATCAGCCCGGGGGCAAAGGTGACCGCCACCGCGTCCACCTGGTCGATGGTGCAGCCGGCGTCGGCGAGGGCCTTGTCCACCGTGGCGCTGATGTATTCGCAGTGGCGGCGGCTGGCGATCTCGGGCACCACGCCGCCGTAGAGGGCCTGCTCTTTGACGCTGGTGGCGATGACGTTGCTCAGCAGGGTGCGGCCGTCGGCCACCAGGGCGGCGGCGGTCTCATCGCAGGTGGATTCGATTCCCAGTACGATCATATTGGTCTGCTTCTTTCTCCGGCGGCGGGTGGGGCCGGGCGGTCAGTGTGCTTCCAGCCAGGAGCGGCCCTGGCGGACGTCGGTGTCGAGGGGGACGGCGAACTGCACGCAGCCCTCCATCTCCTCTTTTAGGATGCGGGCGGCGGCTTCGGCCTCGGCTTCGGGCGCCTCGACGATCAGCTCATCGTGGACGGTCAGGATGAGGCGGCTGGCCAGACCCTCGGCCCGGATCCGCCGCCATACCCGCACCATGGCCAGCTTGATGACGTCGGCCGCGGTGCCCTGGATGGGGGTGTTGCGGGCCATCCGCTCGCCGCTGGCCCGGACGTTGATGTTGGAGCTGGCCAGCTCGGGCAGGGCCCGCCGCCGGCCGAAGAGGGTGCTGACGTAGCCCTTCTCCTTGGCGTCGGCGATGGTCTTCTGCATATAGTCGTCCACCTTGGGGAAGCTGGCGAAGTAGTTCTTGAGGAAGGCCCCCGCCTCCCGCACCGAGACCCCCAGGTCCTCCGACAGGCTGAAGGCGCCCTTGCCGTACATGATGCCGAAGTTGATGGCCTTGGCGGCGGTGCGCAGCCGCGGGGTGACCTCAGCGAGGGGGATGCCGTAGATCTTGGCGGCGGTGCTGCGGTGGATGTCCTCCCCCGCGCGGAAGGCGGCCTGCATGTGCTCATCGCCGGTGATGTGGGCCAGGATGCGCAGCTCGATCTGGCTGTAGTCGGCGTCCACCAGCACGCAGCCCGGCTTTGCGATAAAGAAGCCCCGCAGCCGGCTGCCCAGCTCGGTGCGGATGGGGATGTTCTGCAAGTTGGGGTTGTCGGACGACAGCCGGCCGGTGCGGGCCTCGGTCTGGTTGAAGGTGGAGTGGACCCGCCCGTCCGGGCCGATGACCTTGAGCAGCCCCTCGGCGTAGGTGGAGTACAGCTTCTGGTAGGAGCGGTACTGCAGGATGTCGTCGATCAGCGGGCAGTCGGGCCGCAGCTTCTGCAGGGTGGCGTTGTCGGTCGACCAGCCGCGGCTGGTCTTGCGGCCGTGGGGCAGCTGCATCTTGTCGAACAGCATCTCCCCCAGCTGCTTGGGGCTGTTGGGGTTGAAGGCGGGGTCCTCCACCTGGCTGCGGATGTAGGCGAGCTTCGCCTCGATCTTCTGGTGCAGCTCGGCGCCGAACTGCTCGATCCCCCCGCGGTCGACCAGGATGCCGGTGCGGGTCATGTCGGCCAGCACCTGCGCGAGGGGGAACTCGATCTCATGGTAGAGGAAGTCCTCGTCCAGGGCGGTGATCTCGGCCTTCAGCTTTTCAAAGAGGGCGGCGAGGTAGGGCGCGTCCGGCCACCCCTCGCAGGCAAAGGCGGGGCGCAGCTGGTACCGCTCGGCCAGGTCGGCGACACTGTATTTGGCGGCCGATGCGTCCAGCAGGTAGGCGGCCAGCTTGCCGTCCCAGACGATGGACGCCCCCCAGCCCCCGGCGGCCATGGCGGCGGCGTAGAGCGGGGCTGCGTCGAACACTTCCAGCTGCAAAGCATCGTCGTCCAGCAGGCGGGGCAGCGCGTCGTCCTCCACCGGGCAGACCAGCGTGCCCTGCACCGCGTACCAGTGGGCGGGGCGGTCGACGACGATCCGGTTGCCCTGCTTGCCGTAGACGGGGGGCCGTGCGGCCAGCAGCCAGCGCCCGGCGGGCCGTTCGGGCAGGGGCTGCACCCGGCCTTCGGGCAGGGGGGCGGCGGGTGCTTCGGGCGCGTCGGGCGCGCCGCCGGCGGGCTGCACCCCCTCCAGCCCCAGCCGCGGGATGAGGGCCCGGATCTCCAGGTCCAGCAGCAGGCGGACGGCGGCGGGCTTGTCCCCTTTGCCGGGGACGTAGGCGGCGGGGTCGGTCTCGACGGGGGCGTCGGTGCGGATGGTGCCGAGGGTGTAGCTGAGCTCGGCGTCGGCCTGATAGGCCAGCAGGTTCTCCCGCTGACGGGGCTTGATGGCGGGGTCGTCGATGTGCTGGTAGACCCCCGCCAGGCTGCCGAACTGCCGGATGAGGGCGAGGGCGGTCTTTTCCCCGATGCCCTTGACGCCGGGGATGTTGTCGGAGGCATCCCCCATCAGGCTTTTGACGTCGATCAGCTGCCGGGGGGCGACGCCGTACTGCGCCTCGACGGCGGCGGCGTCCATCACCCGCGTCTCGCTGTGCCCGCGGGAGGTGGTGGCCAGCAGGACGGTGGTGGTGTCCCCCACCAGCTGCAGGTTGTCCCGGTCGCCGGTGGCGAGGAAGCACTGCTCCCCCCTCTCGGCGCAGGCGGCGGCCAGGGTGCCGAGGATGTCGTCGGCCTCCCACCCTTCGGCGGTGACCAGGCGGTAGCCCAGGTCCCGCAGCAGCTGCTGCAGCAGGGGCATCTGGGCGGCCAGCTCGTCGGGCATGCCGTGGCGGTTGGCCTTGTAGCCGTCGTACATCCTGTGGCGGAAGGTGGGCCCCGGCAGGTCGAAGGCGATGGCCACCCCGTCGGGCTGATGGGCCTGCAGCAGAGCCAGCAGGATATTCATAAAGCCATAGATGGCGTTGGTGTACTGCCCCTCGCGGGTGGTCAGCACCTTGATGCCGAAAAAAGCCCGGTTGGCGATGCTGTTGCCGTCAACGACCAGTAAAGACATAGACAGTTCCTCCCTGTTTGATGCGAATGCCCGCGTGCAGACGGGCCGGGGTGGGCCGTATCATTCCCTGACAGTATACCACACCCGCCCCGCAGGGACAAGCCGCCCGTCAGGACACATCACGCAGCGCGGCGAGGAAGGCGTCGACGTTCTCTTCCGGGGTGGCCCAGCTGGTCACCAGGCGGATGCAGGTGTGGTGCGCGTCCGGCTTTGCCGAAAACTCGAAGCCGAAGTCGGGCGCGAGGGCTTCGACCACCTCGTCGGGCAGGATGGGGAACTGCTGGTTGGTCACGCTGTCGCAGGCAAAGGGGTAGCCCAGCGCGGCAATGCCCTCCTTCAGCCGCAGGGCCATGGCGTTGGCATGGGCGGCCAGGGAGGTGTAGAACGCCCCGGTGCCGTCGGCGAAGAGCTGCTCGAACTGGATGCCCAGCAGAAAGCCCTTGGCCAGCATGCCGCCCCGCTGCTTGATGTTGTAGCGGAAGTCGGGCTTGAGGGCGGCGTTCAGGATGACCAGCGCCTCGCCGAAGAGGGCGGCGTTTTTGGTGCCGCCGATGTAGAAGGCGTCGCACAGCCGGGCGATGTCGGCGAGGGACGCCCCCCCGGCGGCAAGGCCGGCGGCCAGCCGCGCGCCGTCCAGATAGAGGTAGAGCCCGCATGCGTCGCAGACTTTGCGCAGCTCTTCCAGCTCGGCGAGGGTGTAGACGGTGCCGATCTCGGTGGTCTGGCTGATATAGACCATCCTGGGCTTGACCATATGCTCGTCGGGGTGGGCGGCGACGGCGGCGCGGACGGCGGCGGGGGTCAGCTTGCCGTTTTCGGCCGGGCAGGCGACGCACTTGTGGCCGGTGGCTTCCACCGCGCCGGTCTCATGGACGCAGATGTGGCCGCTCGACGCGGCGATGACCGCCTCATACGGGCGCAGGAAGGCCGCGATGGCGGTGGCGTTGGTCTGGGTGCCCCCCACCAGGAAATGGACGTCGGCGTCCGGCCGGCCGATGGCAGACTGGATCAGCGCCCGGGCCCGGGCCGCGTGGGGGTCGGTGGAGTAGCCGGGGTTGCCCTCGCAGTTGGCGGCGGCGATGGCCGCCAGGATGGAGGGGTGGGCCCCCTCGCTGTAGTCGTTGGTGAAGCGGATCATGATGCAATTACCCTCCCATGGAATGATTCTGTACAGGATATGACCATTATAACAGCTTTTCACAAAAATACCATAGGCTATCTTTTGCGCCGCGGGGCCTGTTGTGCTATACTATAGGATGACATGCCCGGCACGCCGGGCCCAGCAAGACCACAAAGGCAGGAGACTGACAGTTTATGAGAAGCTATGTGACCCCCGAAGAGCACGCCCGCATTTGATTCTCTTGTTCCGGCCGCCTGATCTTCAACGAGCCCATCCCGCAGGACC
>DWXX01000041.1 GCA_019118985.1 Candidatus Faecalibacterium faecipullorum | reverse complement strand
GACCACGATGCCGGTGGGCTTGTGGATCAGGCGGACGGCGCTGGAGGTCTTGTTGATGTGCTGGCCGCCCGCGCCCGAAGAGCGGTAGACCTGCATCTCGATGTCCTCGGGGCGGATGTTGACCTCGATGGTGTTGTCCAGCTCGGGCATCACCTCAAGGGAGGCGAAGCTGGTCTGCCGGCGGGCGTTGGCGTCAAAGGGGCTGACCCGCACCAGGCGGTGGACGCCGTTCTCGCTCTTGAGCAGGCCGTAGGCGTTGGCCCCCTTGACCATGATGGAGGCGCTCTTGATGCCGGCCTCGTCGCCGTCCTGGTAGTCCAGCTCCTCGACGGTCATGCCGTGGGCCGCGGCCCAGCGGGTGTACATCCGGTAGAGCATCTCGGCCCAGTCCTGCGCCTCGGTGCCGCCCGTCCCGGCGTGGAAGGTCAGGATGGCGTTGGAATGGTCGTACTCGCCGTTGAGCATGGTCATCAGCTGCAGCTCGTCCACCGCCTTCTCGACGGCCTGGACGGCCTGCTCCCCTTCGGGGATGAGGGAGGGGTCGTTCTCTTCCTCCAGCATCAGCAGCATGGTCTGGGCGTCCTCATACAGGCCCTGCAGCTTTTCAAAGCGGCCCAGCTTGCCCTTCAGATCGCCCACCTCGTCAAAGACCTTTTTGCTGGCCTCGGCGTCGTCGTAAAAGCCGGGGCGGGTCATGGCGTGCTCCAGCTCCTGCACGCGCTTTTTGCTGGCTTCGATGGCCAGGGCCTCTTCCAGATCCTGCACGGCCTTGCCGTGTTCGGCCAGCTGCACCTTCAGTTCGTCAATGGTGATCATTCGTTACCTCTCCCTGTCGTATATCGGTGGCTTGCTTACTTGTTGTGCCCCTGCCGGCGGAGCGCGCCGGTCCCCCCTTCGACCACGCCGTCGCGGCGGACGACCGCCCCGATGGTGCCGAAGAACAGCTTCACATCCCCCCAGAAGGTGATGTCGGCGGCGTATTCGCCGTCAAGTTTCGCCTTGACCGGGATCTCCAGCTCGTCCCGGCCATGGATCTGCGCAAGGCCGGTCAGCCCGGGGCGGACGTCGTTGGCGCCGTACTTGTCCCGCTCTTCCAGCAGGTCGTACTGGTTCCAGAGGGCGGGGCGGGGCCCGATCACCGCCATATCCCCCCGCAGGATGTTGAACAGCTGCGGCAGCTCGTCCAGGCTGGTCCTGCGCAGGAACCGCCCCACCCGGGTGATGCACCGGTCGGGGTCGGCCAGCAGATGGGTGGGCATATCGTGGGGGGTGTCGGCGCGCATGGTGCGGAACTTGAGGATCTCAAAGTGGGTCTTGTGGATGCCCACCCGCTTTTGCCGGAACAGCACCGGCCCGGGCGAATCCAGCCGGACGGCCACAGCCAGGGCCAAAAGCAGCCAGGACAGGCAGACGATCCCCCCCAGCGACAGGATCACATCCAGCGCCCGCTTGCCATATCTGCGATACATCCCAAACCGCTCCTTCCTTTTGGCGCCCTCTGGTGCAGGCGATGCCCCCAGTATGGGCAGACAGTGTGATTATACCACAGATGGCAGCCGTTGGCAAGACGGCGCTCAGCTTTGCGCGGCGGCTTCGTAGCCGGCCATCAGCTCCGCCCGCGGGCCGTAGGTGTAGCCGAAGGCGGCGGGCAGGGCCGCGCCCTCCTGCACGCGGGCGCACAGGCCGTCCATCAGGGCGAGGGCTGTGGGGATGGCCTCCTCGTACAGCCGCTCCAGCTCGGCGCAGCTGCCGGCGTAGGCGGGGCGGTCCAGCGCGTCGGGGATGAGCCCCCCGATCGCCTCCCACTTGCCGGCGGCGCGGACAGCCCCCTCGACCAGGGCGGTGCGGGCCGGGCAGCCGGGCATCAGCAGGGCGTTGGCCGCCTTCATGTTCCACAGGCAGCGGCGCAGCGCCGCCGGCGAGGCGGGCAGCACCCGGGCGATGGTCCGGGCGGTGGTCTCGTCGGCGGGGATGTACCCGGCGGGGTTGTGGCTGCGCCAGTCCACCCCGTCGGCCTCCATCAGCGCAGCCTCGAAGGCCGTCTCGATGGAGACATGGCTGTGGCCGGAGCGGGCGATCTCCCACTCGATGTAGCTGTGGCAGGCGCTGTCCAGGGCGTAGTGGCAGCTGAACCCCAGCAGGTAGCTCAGCAGGGCCTGCCCCGTCGGCGCGCCCGCGGCCGGGCGGAGGACTTTTTCAGCCCCGCGCGCAAAGAAGGGCGCGGCCAGCGCGCCGTGCAGGGCGCTGCCGGCGTCCTTGCAGGGGTTTTTGTGCAGCGGGTCGTAGTAGAACAGGACGTCGGGCCCCTGCAGCCCCACTTCGTACAGGGTGTGGAAGGCCCCGATGGCTGCCCGCGCCGCCCCATTGCGGCAGCAGGCCAGCACCTCGGCGCCAAAACGGCGGTGCGCATAAACAGCAGGCATGGTATCACCTCATTCAAATCACATACATATTGGCTCCCCTGCGTGCGGGGGAGCTGTCGAGCGTCAGCGAGACTGAGGGGGGCAGTCCCTGGCATAGTGTACCGCCCGGCGGAAGGCGAAAAAGCCCAGCAAAATCAGCGGGGCGATGACCGTCACCCCGGCGGAGGTGCTGCCGGTGGCCTGGGTCAGGGCGCTGACCAGGAAGGTGCCGAGGAAGGCCGCCCCCTTGCCGCAGATGTCCAGCAGGCCGTAGTATTCGCCCGAGCGCTCGGGCGGGATGATCTTGCCGAAGTAGGAGCGGGACAGCGACTGGATGCCCCCCTGGAACATCCCGACGCAGACCGCCAGCACCCAGAACTGCCCCTGGCTGCGCAGGAAGATGGCGTAAGCCGCGATGGCCACATAGGCCAGGATGCAGACCGACACCAGTTTGGCGGTGTCCACCCGGTGGGCCAGCCAGCCGAACAGCAGCGCAAAGGGGAAGGCCACGATCTGGGTCACCAGCAGCGCCAGCAGCAGCCCGGTGCTGTCCAGCCCGAGGGCCTGGCCGTAGGCGGTGGCCATGTCGATGATGGTGTACACCCCGTCGATGTAGAGGAAGAAGGCGATCAAAAACCAGAACACCTGCCTGTTGCCCCGAATCTCTCGCAGCGTGCCGCCCAGCCGGCGGAAGGCCCCCGCCGTGACGCGCCCCCCGGCGGGGACGCTGTATTTCTGCCGGTAGCGGCGCAGCAGGGGGACGGTGCAGCACAGCCACCACCCGGCGTTGAGCAGGAAGGCCGCCAGCATCGCCCCCGAGAGGGTCAGCCCCAGCCCCTCGTACCCCAGCACCAGCACAAGGCTGAGGACAAAGGGGATGCAGCTGCCGGCATAGCCGAAGGCGTACCCCACCGACGAGACCTTATCCATCCGCTCGGGCGCGGCGACGTCGGGCAGCATCGCGTCGTAAAAGACCAGGCTCGCGCTGTAGCCGATCTTGGCGATGATGAAGCAGCCCAGAAACCACACCCAGTGCCCCACGGCGCCCATGACGGCGCAGCCGGCGATCCCCACCGCGGCGCAGAGGGCGAACAGCTTCTTTTTCATCCCGGGCAGGTCGGCCACCGCCCCGAGGGTGGGCCCCAGCACCGCCACCACCACCGTCACAAAGGAGGCCGCGTACCCCCAGAAGGCCAGGTACTCGGCGCTGGTCAGCCCCGCCGCCTCGGCCAGGGCGTTGAAGTAGATGGGCAGGATGGTGGTGATCAGCAGTGTAAAGGCTGAGTTGCCCACATCGTAGAGGACCCAGCGCTTTTCCAGCCCGGTCATCTTTTGGGTGCTGTCGTCGTCTCTGCGTTCGTCGTTTTGTATCATGGCGGTCACCTGTTCTTTCTCACGTTATTCTCGCTCACGCTATGCTCGCTTTGTCCGTACCTGTTCAGTATACCACACAAATCCCAAATTTACAGCACCGCCCGTGTAAAATCGGGCGCAAAAAAAGCAGGCGGCCCCAAGCGGGGCCCCCTGCTCGCCGTTCGGGGCACAGGATGTCACAGCAAAATGCAGATCAGGCCGGTGCAGCCCTCGTTGATCACCCGTTCGATGGTCTCCTGCATCCGGGTGCGGGCCTCCTGGGGCATGTGCAGCAGCTTTGCCTGCAGCCCCTCGTTGACCAGCTCGTAGAGGCTCTTGCCGAAGATGTTGGACTCCCATATCTTGACGGGGTCGGCCTCAAAGCCGGCCATCAGGCTCTCGACCAGTTCCTCGCTCTGCCGCTCCGAGCCGACGATGGGGTTCAGCTCGGTGCGGATGACCGCCCGCATCATCTGGATGGAGGGGGCGCTGGCTTCCAGCCGCACCCCGCAGCGGCCCCCCTGCCGGATGACCTCGGGCGGTTCGAGGTGCAGCTCGTCGATGGAGGGCATGACGATGCCGTAGCCGGTGGCTTCCACCTGTTCGAGGGCGCTGCGCAGCCGCTCGTAGGCGCGCTTTGCCCGAGCCAGCTCGATGACGCAGGGCATCAGCCCCGCCTCGTCCCCGATGTCGAGGCCGGTCTGCTCGCTCAGCACCTGGTAGAACACCTCGGGTCTGAGCTCCACCGTCACCCGCACCCGCCCCTCGGCCAGGTCCATCCCGCTGACCGCCGACCGCTGCACCGCGTCGCAGTCCAGCGCGGCGCCCCCGGCGGCGGCGCGCAGGTCTTTCATCCGGACGATGCGGGCGGCAAAGTCCAGCGCCGCCTGGTAGACGCTGCTCTGCAGCCAGTGGCCGGCGTCCAGCATGGTGACCCACCGCGGCATGGCGAAGTCCAGCTCCCGCACCGGGAACTCGTACAGCACCTGCTCGAGGATCTCTTCCAGGGCGGCGGCGTCCAGCTCGGTGCAGCTGACCGGCAGCACCGGCCGGCCGTACTGCTCTTCCAGCCCGGCGGCCAGCTGTCTGGTCTCGGGGGAGGCGGGGTGGGTGCTGTTCAGCAAAATGACGTAGGGCTTGCCCAGCTCTTCCAGCTCGGCGATGACCCGGCTTTCGGCCTTTTCGTACCCCGCGCGGGGGATGTCGCTGATCGAGCCGTCGGTGGTCACCACCACCCCGATGGTGGAATGCTCCCGGATGACCTTGCGGGTCCCGGTCTCGGCCGCAAGGTCGAAGGGCACCGCCTCGTCGAACCAGGGGCTCTTGACCATCCGGGGCTTGTCGTCCTCCTCGTGGCCCATGGCCCCCTCCACCATGTAGCCCACGCAGTCGATCAGCCGCACCCGGCACTCGCCCCCGCCCTCCAGCTGCAAAGGCGCCGCCGTCTCGGGGATGAACTTGGGCTCGGTGGTCATAATGGTCCGCCCGGCGGCCGACTGCGGCAGCTCATCCCGGGCGCGGGCGCGGGCGGCGGGGTCTGTCTGGTCCAGAGCGGGCAGGACCAGCGCCTCCATGAACTGTTTGATGAAGGTGCTCTTGCCGCTGCGCACCGGCCCCACCACCCCGATGTAGATGTCGCCGCCGGTCCGCCGGCCGATGTCCCGGTACAATGCAGGATGTTCCACGGTATCTGTTCTCCTTTCTGGCCACTTCTTTTCAGGCCCCGGGCACCAGCAGGCGGCAGGCCGCCGTCAGGGTGCGGGTATCGGGGTCGAGGCCGTTGGCCTCCAGCATCTGCCCCGGCGAGACATGGAACTGCCGCGCGATGTCGAACAGCGCCTCCCCCGGCTGCGCGTAGTAGACCCGCAGCGAGATGGCGGGGTCGGCGGGGGCCAGCGCCTCCCCCACCCGCACCCCGCTGAGGAAGGGCCGCTGCACCCGGCTGAGCACCGCCCCCTGCGCGCGCACCTGCACCGTCACTTCCAGCGCACCGCCGGTGCAGTCGGCCTGCACCGCCCCGGCCGAAAGCCAGCACTCGGGCCACAGCTCCCCCGCCGGGGCCCCCGGCAGCGGGATGACCAGCTCGGCGGTCTTGTCGTAGCTGTCGATCTCGTCCAGGCTGTTCTGCCCAAAGGCGGTCACCTGCACTTTGGCGGTCAGCACCGGCGCGTCCCCCCGCTGCTCGGCCTGCACCGGCCCGAAGGCGGCAAAGCAGGCCAGCAGCCGGGTGTTCTCGTCCGGCAGCGGCCCCGAACAGGTGACGGCCGCCCTCTCGTCCAGCACGCAGGCCAGCTGCTCGGCGGTCAGAGGGACGCTGTCGCACTCCACCTCGTACTGGGTCGAGAAGGCGTCGGCCGCGCAGTTCAGCTCATAGGGCCGCCAGCCCCGCAGCCGCAGCATGGCGGTGGCCGACAGCCGGCCGGGGCCGCCCCCCTCCCCTTCGGTGAGGGTGAAGCCCACCGGCTCGGCTGCGCAGACGCAGCGGCAGTCCTCGGTCAGGCCCTCCACGTCCATGATCTGGTTGAAGGGGATGGTCACCGCCTGGCTGTGCAGTTCGGGGCTCTCCTTGCCCCGCCAGGCGCACAGGGCGTGGATCTCCCCTTTGGCCACCGCCTTGCCGCTGAGGACCTTTACCTCCTGCACGTCGGCGCTGCCGGCTATGTCCAGGACGGCGGCGGGGGCGGGGTCGAGCTGCAGCGGCCCGTCGGCCGCGATCAGCTTGTCGAGGACGGCGGCCCGCCGCACCCCGCGCAGCGCCTCCAGACGCTGCTGGATGCCGCAGTCGGCCAGCGCGGTGATCACCTCGGTGCTGCACTGGGTGGACACCGACGCCACCAGCGCGTAGGCCCCCCGCACCTCGATACGCCGGGGGTTGACCGCCCGGCAGTTGATGTATTCGGTCTCCCCTTCCACCGCAGCGCTCCAGGAGGTAAAGGCAAATTCCGGCAGCTCCAGCGCTTTGGTGAAGGGCAGCTTCTGTTCGGTCTGGCACAGCCCCGCCCCATCCTCCCCCTGGTAGTAGACGGTGCAGCGGATGTACCCCTCCAGGGTCAGCCGGCCGGGCTGCAGCTGCTTTTGCAGTACCACCGGCCGCGCGAAGCACTTGACGATCTTGAATACCTGCGGCAGGTAGTCTGAGATGAGGATCTCGGCTTCCACCGGCAGCTCGGCCTTGACGGTGCAGCACCCGCCGCCGGCGTAGAGGATATCACGGAAAACTTTCAGCTCCATGTTACGGCGCTCCTTTCCTGTCCGTGGTTTGCGCATGGTTCACTGTATGCGCCCGGCGCCGCAAACAGAACGCAAAAACGCCCGCCGCGGGCCCCCTTGCGGGTCCTGCGGCGGGCGTTTTGACAGCCTCAGCCTTCTTCCTTGCGGATGCCGAACACCAGACGCAGCAGTCCGGCCAGGCATTTCGGGCTTTTGATGACGATGACTTGCATACGCGCTCCCTGCCTTTCCTGTTTGCCCCATTATAGACGGGTGGGGGGCGGAATGTTCCTGCCGGGGGGCTTTTCAGTCCGCTTTGGTCTCCACCACCAGCAGCGCGCCCTTTTCCACCCCGAGGGTGATGGCGTCCGAGCCGGGGGCGTACTCGTTGCTGACCCCCAGCGGGTAGGCGGCGGTGAGGACGGCGTCGGTCAGCTCATAGAAGGCCCCGCGGATCTTCACCCCTTCGGCCCGGCCCTCCAGCGGGAAGACCGACAGGTAGAAGTAGGCCCCTTTGGGGTAGACCCGGCTCTCGCCGGGCAGCAGGTAGCTCAAGCGGCTGCGCTCGTCCTGCAGCACCGCCCGCGCCCCCCGCTGTGCAAGGCCCAGCCCGGTGGCGATGTTGGCCAGGGTATGCTCCATCCGCCCTCCGCCCAGGCAGCCCAGCAGCAGCACATCCCGAAAACCCATCTCAAACGCCAGCTTTGCGGCGTATTCGGTGTCGGTGTCGTCCTTGACGTGGGGCAGCACCACCATCTTTTCTTCGGGGGGCACGTCCGGCCGCGGGGCCGAATCGAAGTCCCCCACCACCGCGTCGGGGCGGCGGCCCAGCGCCGCGCAGCTGCGGTAGCCCGCGTCGCAGGCGATCAAGTAGTCGTCCGGCTGCAGCAGCCCCGCCAGCGCCGGGCTGACCGGCCCGGCCGAGACGATGACACAGCGCGCCATATCCTTGTCCTCCTTCTCGATTTCGGTCACGCCCGGTCACGGTTTGGGCTGCTGCCATCTGGCGATGTCCTTGACCTCGTCGTACATGGCGCAGTAGCTGTCGTACCGGCTCTGGGACAGCTGCCCCGCCGCCAGGGCGGCCCGGACGGCGCAGCCCTTCTCGCTGCGGTGGGAGCAGCCGGTGAACTGGCACTTGCCCAGATAGGGCCCAAACTCGGGGAAGGCGTGCTCCAGCTCCTCTTTGGGGATGAAGCCGGCCCGCCCCGCCTCCAGGCTGGCAAAGCCGGGGGTGTCGGCGACCCGCCCGCCGAAGGCCTCGAAGATGGTCACCTCGCGGGTGGTGTGGCGGCCGCGGCCCAGCTTGCGGCTGATGGCGGCGGTCTCCCGCCCGGCGTCGGGCAGCAGGGCGTTGAGCAGGGTGGACTTGCCCACCCCCGAGTTGCCGCAGAAGGCGCACAGCCGCCCGCTGATCCAGCCCTTGACCTCCTCCAGCCCCTCGCCGGTGGCATAGTCGATCCGGATGAAGGGCAGGGTCGATTTCTCATAGGCTTTGGCCAGGGCGTCGGCGGCGGCCAAATCCCCCTTGGTGCAGACGATGACCGGCTGCACCCCCTTGTCCACCGCAATGGCGGACAGCTTATCCAGCACCAGGGTGCTGGGGGAGGGCTGGGTGGTGCTCGCCACCAGGAACAGCACGTCGAGGTTCGCCACCGGCGGGCGGACAAAGACGTTTTTGCGGGGGGCGATGTCGGCGATGACCGCCGCGCCGTTCTCCACCGCGAGGGTGACCTCGTCCCCGGCCACCGGGGTGCGCTTCTGCTTGCGGAAGATGCCGCGGGCCTTACACTCCACCACCCCGTCCGGGGTCTTGACATAGTAGAACCCGCCGATCCCCTTCATGATATATCCGTCCATCGGCGCCCCCCGTCAGAACCAGTCCCAGGGCCAGATCACCCCGGGGTCGCTGGAGCTGCTGCCGCCGTCCGGCGCGTCGGACGAGCTGGAGCTGCCGCCGCCCCACAGGTCGTCCCACCAGTCGCCCGGCGTGCTGGGCGCTTCGGGCACTTCGGGCTCGGGCGCGGGCCCGGCCGAGATGGTGACGTTGACCCGGGTGTTGAACTTGACGGTGGTGCCGGGGGCGGTCTCCTGGGCGATGACGGTGTTGATGGGCTGGTCGCTGTAGGCCTGGGTCTGGCTGCCCAGGGTCAGCCGGTTCTGGACCAGCAGGGTGCGGGCGTCGTCCACCGTCAGCCCCACCACCGAGGGGACGGTGGTGGTGGTGGACACCTGCGGCCGGCTGACATAGACCACCACCGTGCTGCCGGCGGCCACCGTGGTGCCGGCGGCGGGGTCGGTGCGGATGACCGCGCCCACCGCCACCGAGGGCTCGATGTTCTGGACCACCAGCACCGACAGGCCGCTGTCCCGCAGCAGCTGCTCGGCGTCGGCCTGGACGTAGTTGGCCACGTCCGGGATGGCGACGTACCGGGTGCCCAGGCTGACGGTCAGGGTGACGGTCTGCCCTTCGCGGATGTTCCGCCCGCCGGTGGGGGACTGCTTGTAGATATAGCCCTCGCCGTAGGTGCTGCTGTACTCTTCCACCCACTCGACATTGATCTGCCCGCTGCTGATCTGGCCGCTGGCTTCGGCCTCGGCGCGGGTCATCCCCACATAGTCCTCCAGCACGATGTCGGCCTTCTGGTCGGCGATGTCGGTGTTGGCGTCCCGCAGGATCATCAGGCACAGCGCGGCGCAGGCGGCGGCAAAGGCCACCGTGATGCCCAGCAGCACCGGGATAAAGACCGAGCGACGCTTTTTCTTTTTGGTGTTCCGGGTGCCGGGCGCGCCGGCCCGCGGGTCTTTTTTCTGGCTCATTGTCTGTTTGACCACCTTTGCAGGGGCTTCCTCCGTGATATACTTGTAGGCGAAGACCACGTCCGGGTCCTGCACATAGCGGCCCAGTGCGTCCAGCATCTCGCGGGCGCTGGCGTAGCGGTTGGCGGGCAGCTTTGCCATCGCCTTTTCGGTGATCTCCTGCAGGGCGCGGGGGGTGTCGGGGGCGATCTCCGCCAGGGGGCGGGGGGTGTCGGTGATCTGCTTGAGGGCCACCTTGACCGCGTCCTCCCCGTCGAAGGGCAGGCGCCCCGACAGCATCTCGTACATCATCACACCCACCGAGTAGATGTCGCTCTGGGGGCCGGTCACCTCGCCCCGGGCCTGTTCGGGGCTGATATAGTGGACGCTGCCCATCGCCTTGCCGGCTAGCAGCTGGTTCTCGGCGCGGGAGATGCGGGCGATGCCGAAATCCATCATCCGCAGCTGGCCGCTGTCCAGCAGCATGATGTTCTGGGGCTTGACGTCCCGGTGGACCACCCCGTTGCGGTGGGCGTGGTCCAGTGCCTGCAGGATCTGGGAGATGAAGTGGACGGTCTCCCGGCTGGTCAGGCGGCCGCCCCGCTCGTTGAGGTACTCCCGCAGGGTCATGCCGTTGACGTATTCCATCACGATGTACTGCAGCCGGTCGGTGACCGACACGTCGTACACCTTGACGATGTTGGGGTGGTGCAGAAGGGAGATGGCCTTGGATTCGTTCTTGAACCGGTTGACAAGGTCGGGGTCGTGCATATACTCGGCCCGCAGCACCTTGACCGCCACCACCGTGCCGGCGGGGACGGGGCCGTTCTGGCCCAGGGCCACCGCCTTGTAGACGTTGGCCATCCCGCCGGTGCCGATCAGCTCTTTGACCTCGTACAGGCCGTCCAGCTTTTTGCCGATCAGTTTATCCATGCTGCACCTCCGCCGGCTCGGCTTCCAGCAACACAGCGGTGATGTTGTCCTGGCCGCCCGCGTCGTTGGCCGCCTCGATCAGGCGGTCGGGCAGGTCGTAAAAGGGGGTCTGGGCCATCAGCCGTTCGATTTTTGCGGCGGGCAGGGCGTTGGTCAGCCCGTCGGTGCACAGCAGCAGCATATCCCCCCTGACCACCACCACCGAAGTGCAGTCCGGCCCGAGGCGGTAGTCCACCCCGAGGGCCCGGGTGATGATGTTCTTCTGTGGGTGGTGTTCGGCCTCTTCGGCGGTGATGGTGCCGCAGTCCACCAGCTCCTGCACATAGGAGTGGTCGTGGGTGAGCTGGTGCAGCCGCCCCGCGTGGAAGAGGTACGCGCGGGAGTCGCCCGCGTAGCAGATGTGGGCGCGTCCGTCCCGCACCAGGGCGCAGACCACCGTGGTGCCCATGCCGGCCAGCGCCTCTTCCCGGGCGGATTTCTGGAAGATGGCGTGGTTGGCGTTTTCCAGCGCCTGGGTCAGGAACTGTTCCTCCCCGCCGGGGGCGCAGCGGCCGTACTGATCCTGGAAGCAGCGCTCGATGACGTCGCAGGCCCCGTGGGAGGCCTCGCGCCCGCCCCGCGCCCCGCCCATGCCGTCGCAGACCAGGGCCCAGGCTGCGCCGCCGGGCAGCTCCCCGGCGCGGAAATCGTCCTGATTCTCCCGCCGGACGCGGCCCACATCGGTTTTCCCTGCAAGTTTCATAGGCATCTCCTTTGCTTTGGGATGTTCGGGCCGCTCACTCGGCCCGGGCGGCGGCGTCCATCTCTTCCCGGCGCAGCTGGCCGCAGGCGGCGCTGATCTCGCTGCCCAAACGGCGGCGGACGGTAGCGTTGACCCCGAGGGCGGTCAGCTTTGCCTGGAAGCGCCGGACATTCTCGGCATCGGTGGCCGAATAGGGGCTGCCGTCCACCGGGTTGATGGGGATGAGGTTGACGTGCGCCCCCATCCCCCGGATGAGGCGGGCCAGCTCTTTGGCGCAGGCGTCCGAGTCGTTGATCCCCCGCACCATCGAATACTCAAAGCTGACCCGCCGGCCGGTGGTCTGCTGGTAGCGGCGGACCGCCGCCATCAGCTGGGCCACCGGGTAGGCGTTGTTGACCGGCATCATCTGGCTGCGGATGGCGTCGTTCGGCGCGTGCAGCGAGATGGACAAGGTCAGCTGCAGCTTCTTTTCGGCCAGGCGGTCGATTTGCGGCACGATGCCGCAGGTGGACAGGCTGATGTTCCGCATCCCGATGTTGACCCCCTCGGGGGAGGAGATCAGCTCGAGGAAGCGCATCACCTCGTCGAAGTTATCCAGCGGCTCGCCGATACCCATCAGGACGATGTGGGAGATCCGCTCCCCGATGTCCTTCTGGGCGGTGTAGATCTCGGCGCAGATCTCCCCTGCCTCGAGGTTGCGCACCCGCCCCGCCTGGGTGGACGCGCAGAAGCGGCAGCCCATCCGGCAGCCCACCTGGGTGGAGACGCAGACGGTGGGCCCGTAGTGGTAGCGCATCACCACCGTCTCGATGCAGTTGCCGTCGGCCATCCGCAGCAGGTACTTGACGGTGCCGTCTTTGGCCTCCTGCCGGCGCTCGATGGCGGGGGCGGCGATGTAGAACGCCTCTTCCAGCCTGGCCAGCAGGGCCTTGGGCTGGTCGGTCATGGCGGCAAAGTCGGTCGCCAATTTCTGGTGTACCCAGTGGAAGATCTGTTTGGCCCGGAAGGCGGGCTGGCCCATCGCTTGCAGCTCGGCGGCCAGCTGCTCGAGGGTGAGGGATGAGATACAGCGTTTTTGTTCCATTGATGTTCTCCGATCGTTTCCGGTGCATCCGGCGCGGCGGGGGTCAGCCGTCCCGCTGCATCACGCAGATGAAGAATCCGTCCAGCCCCTGTTCGGCCCGGCCCGGCACCGAGAGGGCACCGTACGGGCCGGCCTCCATCCCGGCGGGCAGGGGCAGCCCCGGCGCGATGACCCTGAAATCCGGCCGCCGCGCAAGGAAGGCTTTGACCTGCCCCTCGTTCTCGTCAGGGTGGATGGTGCAGGTGGAGTAAACCAGCCGGCCCCCCGGCCTGAGGTAGCCGGCGGCGCAGTCCAGAATGGCCCGCTGGGTGTCCAGCAGCTGCCGCCGGCGCCCCTCGTCCAGGGTCTTGTAGCGGATGTCCGGCTTTTTGCTCAGAATGCCGAGGCCGCTGCAGGGCACGTCGGCCAGCACCCGGTCGGCGGCGCCGCCCAGCAGGGCGGGGTTGGGCTTTGCGGCGTCGTTGCAGACCGTCTCGATGCAGCCAAGGCCCATCCGGCCGGCCGCCGCGCGGATGAGCCCCACCCGCTTTTCGGTGACGTCGCAGCTGACAAGACGGCCTCTGTCCCCCATTTCCTGGGCGATGGTCAGGGTCTTGCCGCCGGGGGCGGCGCACAGGTCGAGCACCGTTTCCCCCGGCTTTGCCCCGACGCAGAGGGCCGCCAGCTGGCTGGCCTGCCCCTCGACGTGGTAAAAGCCCTGTTCAAACAGCTCGGTGCGGGCGGGGCTGCCGGCAAAATCGGCCAGCAGGCTGCCCGGCACAAGGCCGGGGGCCGCCTGCACCCCCGCCCGGGCGAGTGCCTCGGCCAGGGCGGCGGGGGTGGTCTTGAGGGGGTTTGCCCGCAGCGGGGTCAGCCCGCCGTCAGCAGGGGCGGTCAGGATGCGCAGCGCCTCCTGCGGATAGTATTGGTGGAGGAAGGCGGCCACATCCCGCCCGGCCGAGCCGAGGACCATCAGTTTTTCCACCTCGTCGGCAAAGACGGCCCGCCCAAGGTCGTAGCCGCAGCTTTTGCGCAGCACCGCGTTGACAAGGCCGGCGGCGCTGGATTTGCCGAAGGCGCGGGTCAGCCGCACCGCCTCGTTGACGGCGGCCGGCGCCGGCACCTGCATATACCGCGCCTGGGCCAGGGCGCTGCGCAGGATGGCCCGCACCGGCGGGTCGAGCCTGGCCGTCCCTTTGGGCAGAAACTGCCCGAGGATATAGTCGAGGGTGGCCAGCTTTTCCAGGGTGGTGTAAAAGACTGCCCCCGCAAAGGCGCGGTCCCGCCCGGCAAGGCCGCTGCGGTCCAGCTCGGCGTCCAGGACGAGGTTTGCGTACCCGCCCTGCTCCTGATGGACGAGGGCGGCGACGGCGGCCGCCCGGGGCCCGGCCGGCCTCAAAGGGTGTCCCCCGTTTTGAGCCGCAGCCCCGCCGCAAAGGCGGCGCCGTCCATCGGCTTGGAGCCTTCGGGCACCACCCGCAGCAGCTCGACCGCCCCCTCGCCGCAGGCCACCGTCAGCGGCTTTACGTCGAGGACGGCGCCGGGCGCGCCGGTCTTTTCACGGACGCGGCAGGCCAGCACCTTGACCTTCCGCCCGCCGCTCGTCACGAACCAGGCTGCCGGCCAGGGGTTCATCCCCCGCACCCAGTTGTGGATGTGGGCGGCGGTATCGGTCCAGCGGAACTCGGCCATCTCCTTGGTCAGCATGGGGGCGGCGGTGGCCGCCGCATGGTCCTGCGGGGCGGGGGTCAGCGCGCCCGCCTCGATGCCGGGCAGGGTCTCGCAGAGCAGCCGCGCCCCCACCGCCGTCACCCGGTCGAACAGCTCGCCGCTGGTCTCCTCGGGGCCGATGGCCACCTTCTCGCAGGCCAGCACGTCGCCGGTGTCAAGGCCGGCGTCCATCTGCATGATGGAGACGCCGGTCTCGGCGTCCCCGTTCAGCACCGCCCACTGCACCGGCGCGCTGCCCCGGTATTTGGGCAGCAGCGATACATGCAGGTTGACGCACCCGTACTTCGGGATGGCCAGCACCGACGGCGGCAGGATGCAGCCGTAGGCCACCACCACGATCAGGTCGGGGGCGAGGGCGCGCAGCCGCTCGTCCTCGCCGCCGTCCCGCAGGGTGCGGGGCTGAAAGACCGGGGTGCCGTGGGCCGCAGCCGCCGTCTTGACCGGGGGCGGGGTCAGCACCTGTTTGCGGCCCACCGGCTTATCCCGGCGGGTGTAGACGGCGCAGACCTCCTGCCCGGCGGCGTACAGCGCCTCGAGGCAGGCGGCGGCGATGTCGGGGGTGCCCATGAATACGATCCGCATTTAACGATGCTCCTTTGCACGGCGGGCTTCTTCCCTGCCCTCTTCGGTGTCCTCATAGAAATACTCGCTGGACTGCATGATGGTGATGCCGTCCAGATGGTCGTTCTCGTGCTGGATGCACCGCGCGAGCAGGCCGTCGGCCTCCAGCTCGAACCAGTCCCCGTGGCGGTCCTGGGCGCGGACCCTGACCGCCGCCGGGCGGGTCACCGCCCCGTTGTGCCCGGGGAAGGACAGGCACCCCTCGTAGTGGGTCTCGGTCTCCTCCGACACTTCCAAAATCTCGGGGTTGACGAAGTCGATGAACTTGTACTCATACCCCTCGGGGATCTCCTCGGGGGCGTCGGTGGTGTCCCACACCACGAACAGCCGGCGCAGCATCCCCACCTGGGGGCCCGCCAGACCCACGCCGTCGGCCTGGATCATGGTCTCGCGCATATCGTCCAGCAAGGTCGCCAGACGGTCGTCGAACCTGGTCACCGGGCGGCAGACCTTGTTCAGGATGGGGTCGCCCTCTTTGACAATGTTGCGGATGGCCATAAAGCATCTCTCCTTTATCTGTCGGTTCTGTCTTTCTATTTATATATCCCCATCCGAGTGCATATCCACCGCGGCCGAGGCCTTGGCGGGCAGTTTTTCTTCCTCGTAGAGGGTCAGCACCTCCCGCAGCAGGGCGCGGAAGCGCTTGTCGTTGCGGCATTTGATGGTCAGCTTGTAGCGGTAGACCTCGTTGATCATCAGGATGCTGCCGGGGGTGGGCCCCAGCACCCGCAGCGGGATGTCGGGGGCTTTGGCGGCGGTCTGCGCCAGCAGCGCGGCAAAGCGGGCGGCCGCCGCGGCCACCTCCCCTTCCTTTTTGCCGGCAAAGCCCACCACGCACAAGCCGCAGAAGGGCGGGTAGAGCCCCAGCCGCCGGTACTCGATCTCCTGCGCGAAGAAGGCGTCGTAGTCCTGGGCGGCGGCGAGGTTCAGCACCGGATTGCCGGGGTCGGTGGTCTGGATGACGGCCCGCCCCGGCGCGCTGGCCCGGCCGCTGCGGCCCACCACCTGGGTCACCAGGCTGAAGACCGTCTCGTAGGCGCGGAAGCCCTGCGCGAACAAAAGCGAGTCGATGCCCAGCACCCCCACCAGGGTGACGTCCTCAAAGTCGAGGCCCTTGGCCACCATCTGGGTGCCCACCATGATGTCGTATTCATGCCGGGCGAAGGCGGCCAGCAGCTTTTCATGGGCGTCCTTGGCGGCGGTGGTGTCCTGGTCCATCCGCAGGATGCGGGCCTCCGGGAAGAGGGCGGCCAGTTCTTCCTCCGCCTTCTGGGTGCCGAAGCCGCGGTAGTGCAGCTTTCCGCCGCAGGCGGGGCAGACCGCCGGCCGCGGGGCGATCTGGGTGCCGCAGTAATGGCAGAGCAGCCGCCCGCCCCCCGCCTTATGGTAGACCATTGGGACGCTGCACTTGGGGCACTTGAGCACCTCGCGGCAGTCCTCGCACTGGGCCATGGTCTGGTAACCGCGGCGGTTGAGCAGCAGGATGGCCTGCCTGCCGGCGGCAAGGTTCTCCCGCAGGGCGTCCTCGAGGGCGAGGCTGACCTCCCGCGGGTTGCCGGCGGCCAGCTCGGCCCGCATATCCACCATCTGCACCGCCGGCAGGGGCTGCCCGGCGTACCGCTGGGTCAGCCGTACCAGCTGATACCGCCCCGCCTCGGCCTCATAAAAGCTCTCGGTGCTGGGGGTGGCGCTGGCAAGCAACAGCAGCGCGCCGTTTTTGGCCGCCCGCCACCGGGCCACCTCGTGGGCGGCGTACCGGGGCGACGACTCGGAGCGGTAGGTGTGCTCCTGCTCCTCGTCGATGACGATGAGGCCGAGCCCTTCCAGCGGGGCAAAGACGGCGCTGCGGGTGCCCACCACGATGTCGGCCCCGCCGTCCTGGATCATCTGCCACTGCAAAAGCCGCTCGGTGTGGTTGAGGGCGGAGTGCTGCACCGCCACCCGGCCGCCGAACCGCTCTTTCAGCCGGCGGATCATCTGCGGGGTCAGGCTGATCTCGGGCACCAGGACCAGGGCCTTTCGGCCGAGGGCGAGGCACCGCTCGATCAAGCGCAGAAAGACCAGGGTCTTTCCGCTGCCGGTCACCCCGTACAGCAGGGCGGTGTGGGCCCGCCCCGCCCCGAGATGGGGGGCCAGGGCGTCGTAGGCGGCCTGCTGCTCGGCGGTGAGGGTGAGCTGCTCGTCCCTTTGGGGGATGTGGGCGTAGAGGTCGATGGATTTGTTGACCTGCTCTTTGGACAGCACCCCTTTGGCGCAGAGGTTCTCGGCCACCGCCCGGCTGATGCCGTGGGCCTCGAGGTCGGCCTGGCTGCGGGGCCCGCCCGACAGCAGCGCCGCGGCGGCCAGCTGCTTTGCGGTGGGTCTGGGCTTTTGGGGCAGCGGGGCGGCCAGCCGGTAGAGCGTCTCGGTGTGGCGGGTCAGCTGCTTTTGCAGCACCGGGGTGACGCCGTCAGCGGCCAGGGCGGGCTTATACTGCGCCCCATAGGGGATGACCGCCTTGACCGCCTCGTACCAGGTGCAGAAGGTGCGCTCTTTCAGAAAGCGGACCAGCTCCAGCAGCTCGCCGGTCAGGCAGGCCGAGGCCGGCGCCACGTCGAACAGTGGCTTGAGTTTGGCGCCCTCGGGCTCGGCGTCGCAGGCCAGCACCACCCCCATCCGGGGGCGGCTGCCCTTGCCGAAGGGCACCAGCACCATGCTGCCCAGCCGGACTTTGTCCCGCTGGTCGGGCATGACCGCGTAGGTATACAGCTTATCAAAGTGGAAGGCTGCGCCGCTGACCGCAACGCCCACCGTCTTTGCCATCCATCCCGCTCCTTTTTGTTCTGGTATCGTTTTTACCGGGCGAGGCCCAGCTTTTCGGCCACGGCGCCGTAGAGGGCGCCGGCGGCGCGCTCGACGGTGTCGTTGACGATCTGCAGGTCGAACTCGTCCGCGTGGGACAGCTCTTCCCGCGCGATGGCGAGCCGGCCCTGGATGGCCTCCTCGCTGTCGGTGCCGCGGCCCCGCAGCCGCTGCTCCAGCACCTCAAAGGAGGGCGGCAGCAGGAAGATGATGGTCGACCCCGGGTACAGCCGCTTGATGTTGGCCGCGCCGTGGATGTCGATGTTCAGCAGCATCACCTTGCCGGCGGCCATCCGCCGCTCCACCTCGGCGCGCAGGGTGCCGTAGTAGGCGCCGTTGAAATAATTGTGCTCCAGGATGTCGCCGCATTCCACCATACGGAAAAATTCTTCCTCGGTGCGGTAGTAGTAGTTGACCCCTTCCGTCTCGCCGGCGCGGGGGGCGCGGGTGGTGGCCGAGACCGTCTTTTCGATCTCGGGGTGGTCGGCGCGCAGCCGCTGCATCACCGTATCCTTGCCCACCCCCGACGGGCCGGACACTACAAAGAGATACTTTTCCCCTTCCATATCATTCTTCCTCCGTTTTGCCTTCCACCGGGATGCCTGCGCGGCCGGCCACCGTCTCGGGCTGCAGCGCCGACAGGATCACATGGTCTGAATCGGTGAACAGCACCGCCCGGGTGCTGCGCCCGTAGGATGCGTCGATCAGGCGGCCCTGGTCCCGCGCCTCCCGGATGATCCGCTTGATGGGGGCCGAGTCGGGGCTGACGATGGCCACCACCCGCTCGGCGCTGACCAGATTGCCGAAGCCGATGTTGATCAGTTTCATCTCTCACTCCAGGTTCTGGATCTGCTCGCGGATCTTCTCGATCTCAGCCTTCATATCCACGACGATCCGTGTGATGTCCAGGTCCTGGCACTTGGAGCCGATGGTGTTGGCCTCGCGGTTCAGCTCCTGGGTCAGGAAGTCCAGCTTGCGGCCCACCGGCTGCCCGCCGCCCAAGATCTCGCGGTACTGGGCGATATGGCTGTGCAGGCGGACGGTCTCTTCATCGACGGCGGTCTTGTCGCCGAAGATGGCCGCCTCGGTCAGCACCCGGGCGTCGTCGATGGAGCGGTCCTCCAAAATCACCTTGAGCCGCTCGTACAGCCGCTGGGTGTACTTTTCCACCCGGCCGGCGGTCAACGCCTCGATGCGGCCGACGCACTGTTCCACCGTGTCGAGCCGGGCGGTGATGTCCTCCAGCATCTTTTCGCCCTCCACCCCGCGCATCTCGACGAAGTTCTGCAGCGCCTGGGCCGCCACGTCCGAGACGTCGGCCCACAGCTGCTCTTCATCCACCGCGGCCTGCCGGGGCACCAGCACGTCGGGGAAGCGGGCCAGCAGCCCCGCCGAGGCGTCGTTCTTGACCCCGAGGGCGTCCGCCATCTCCTGCATCGCCTGCTGGTAGCTGCGGGCCAGGCCCATGTCCACCGTCACCGCCGTCTCGGAGGCGTCGATGTTCTGCATCGTCAAACTCAGCTCCACCTTGCCGCGGGCGATGCGGCTGTTCAGCAGCGCCTTGAGCCGGCTGTCCAGAAAAGCGCAGCTGCGGGGGATGCGGGAGGTATATTCAAAGTACCGCGCGTTGACGCTGCGCAGCTCGACGGTGATCTCCCGCCCGCCGCGCACCGCGCCGGCCCGGCCGTACCCTGTCATGCTATAGATCATTGCTTTTCCCTTCTCTTTTCAGTTGTCTTGCGTCCATATATCCGCCTTTGGGTCACAGTTGCCCATGATACGATACACATGGTACCATTTTACTATTCCGGGGCCTTTTTTGCAAGAGCAAACAAAGCCGCCGGGCAGGTTTCACAGCCTGCCCGGCGGGGTTCAGTATTCCTTTGTGACCTTCTCGACGCCGTATTCCGCCTGGAAGCGCGCCAGGTCTCTCTCGCTGCGGATCAGCATGACCTCTTCAAAGCGGCCGGTGGCCGTCTCCTTAAAGCCGGCGGCCATCTCGCCGGTGCAGATGCTGCACCGGACGACCGGTTTCCAGCAGGCGGGGTCGTAGTGTTTTTTCTCCCGCCCCTTCTTTTTGGCAAACAGCACGGCGGCTCCCTCCCTTGCAGGCTCAGACAGGGTGAGACTTGTTCTGATAGTCGGCGTGGTCGGCGTCCACCCCCTGGAGCTTGGCGTTCCGCTTTTCGAAGAACTTGGGGGCCACCTGGGGGAACATGGCGTAGGTCAGCGCGTCCTCTTCCTGGATGGACCACTTGGCGGCTTCGGCCTTGAGCTTGTCCATCTCGGGGGCGAGGGTGTCGGCAAAGCGGCAGGTGATGGGCTGCTCGTCCCCCAAAATCCGCTTGGTAAAGGCGGGGCTGATGGGCGCGGGGGTCTTGCCGTAGTCGCCGTGGACCAGGCCCTTGAACTCCTTGGTGACCATCTTGTACCGCTCGCCCAGGATGACGTTGAACACCGCCTGGGTGCCCACGATCTGGCTGGTGGGGGTGACGAGGGGCGGGTAGCCGGCGTCCTCCCGCACGCGGGGGATCTCGGCCAGCACTTCGTCCAGCTTGTCCTCCTTGCCGGCGTCCTTGAGCTGCTTGAGCATGTTGGAGAACATGCCGCCCGGCACCTGGTAGAGCAGGGTGTTGGCGTCGACGCCGAGGCTCTTGGGGCTGATCTGGCCGTTGGCGATATACTTTTCGCGCAGCTTGGCAAAATAGGCGCGGACCACGTTCAGCTGGGCCAGGTCGAGACCGGTGTCGTAGTCGGTGCCCTGCAGGGCGGCCACCAGGCTCTCGGTGGGCATGTGGCTGGTGCCGAGGGCCAGGGGGCTCATGGCGGTGTCGACGATGTCGGCGCCGGCTTCGATCCCCTTGAGGATGGACATCGACGCCAGGCCGGCGGTGTAGTGGCTGTGGATGTCCACCGGGATCTTGACGGCGGCTTTCAGCTCCCGCACCAGCTCGTAGCAGGTGTAGGGGGTCAGCAGGCCGGCCATATCCTTGATGCAGATGGAGTCGGCACCCATCTCCTCAAGGGTCTTGGCGTAGGCGGCGAAGGCCTCGTTGGTGTGCACCGGGCTGAGGGTGTAGCTGATGCAGCCCTGGACATGGGCCCCCTCCTTGTTGGCCGCCTTGATGGCGGTCTGCAGGTTGCGGGGGTCGTTCAGCGCGTCGAAGATGCGGATGACGTCGATGCCGTTGGCCACCGACTTCTGCACGAAGTACTCCACCGCGTCGTCGGCGTAGGGGCGGTAGCCCAGCATGTTCTGCCCGCGGAACAGCATCTGCAGCTTCTGGTGGGGCAGCTCCCTGCGCAGGATGCGCAGCCGGTCCCACGGGTCCTCGTCCAGGAAGCGGATGCAGCTGTCGAAGGTCGCGCCGCCCCAGCACTCCACCGAGAAGTAGGGGATCTTATCCATTTCGGGCAGGATGGGACGCATCTCATCCATGGTCATGCGGGTGGCCAGCAGGGACTGATGGGCGTCCCGCAGGACCACCTCGGTGATCTTGATGGGCTTTTTGGCCATAGTGTTCGCCCTCCCTTTAGTTCAGCGTGACCAGGGTGTCGCCCGAGTTGACGACATCGCCCTTGTTCACCTCGATGGTGGCGACGGTGCCGTCCTGCGGGGCGACGATCTCGTTTTCCATCTTCATGGCCTCCAGCACCACCAGGGCGTCGCCGGCCTTGACCGCGTCGCCGGGCTTGACCTTGACGTCCAGGATGTTGCCGGGCATGGGGGCCTTGACGGCGACGGCGCCGGCAGCGCCCTTGGGGGCGGCAACTGACCGACCGGGTCGGGGCTTTCGTAGACGGTGAGCCCCACGGCGTCCGTCGTGCCGAAGAGGTCGCGGGCCGCACGCTCGGAGAGGGCAATCATCCGGCGCTGGGCG
>DWXX01000002.1 GCA_019118985.1 Candidatus Faecalibacterium faecipullorum | reverse complement strand
CAACAAATCCAGAGTTCTATGCGATTTTTTCGCTTGGTTAATCTCTCGTAAACGGAGGCCCTCCGATGAAACTTAAAAAGTACATAACCTTATTATTATCCGCCCTGATGCTTATGTGCGTACTGGCCGGGTGCGGGCCGAACGTGGAACACCGCTTTGACACCACCGAGTATTCAGCCCAGGCAGAGGCCACCATGCGGAGCATCTCCCGCGAGCTTGCCCGGATGGACAGCCTGTTGGCAGGACATAACGCCGACCTCGACGCCGCTTTTGCCCGCTATGAGGACGGCAAACCCGGCCGGCCCGGCGGGGATGTGGCGGATACCGCCATTACCCGGGACGCCCTGAACGATTGGGCCGCACGCCCCGGGCGGAGGCTGTACGTCTACGCTGAGAGCGGTGCGGCCATTGAGGATTACCTGTCTGTGTGGTACACGCAGCTCGGCGAGGTGTACAGCGCGCTGAACAGCCTGTCCGCCGAACAGTGGGAGAAGCTGGACGGCGAGACGGTGTCTGTCACCGGTATGCTGGTAAAAGCCGGCGGCAAGACCTATGTTGAGACGGAAGTGACCTGCGAAGGGTAACAAAAAAGGAAAGAGGAAAGCCCTGCCCGGCGTGTTCCGGGCGGGCTTTTTGCATCCCTGCGCGTATTTTGGAAAAGGACGGAAAAATTTTCACTTTTGCCTTGACAGCGGCGCCCGTTTATGCTATTATATCTCTCGCAGCCTGTGCCGAACGGCTGTCCCTGATACAAACCCCTTGGGATAAGGACATGCGCCCGTAGCTCAGCTGGATAGAGCAACTGCCTTCTAAGCAGTGGGCCGGGGGTTCGAGTCCCTTCGGGCGCATTGCTGTGGTGCCCATAGCGTAGCCGGTTAACGCGCCAGATTGTGGATCTGGAGATCGAGGGTTCGAGTCCCTCTGGGCACCCCACCAAACGACATTCGCGAAAGCGGATGTCGTTTTTCTTTTTGCCCCTCTTGACAGGCCGGGCGGGCCTGTGGTAAGATACGGATGTTAGATAAAGCTAACTACAGCGGCTGCGGCCGCTTTTTATCAGAGAGCAAGGTTAGTCTATGCCTACCGTGCGAACGGCCGCCGGCGTGCGGCCTGCAGGAAAAGAGGTGTGTCCTATGGAACGAAATTTTGAGACCGTCATGGTCGAACAGTGCGCCCCGGTGCTGGCGGGGCTCAAGCCGGCCAATCTCTTCCGGCACGAGACGCGGGACCGCGCCGCCCTCGAGGGCGCCGTCGCCGGGTGGAACGCGCAGTTCGCCCCCAAGGGGCTGCGGCTGCTCATCCTGAAGGAATGCCCCCGCGGCAGCTGGTATCTGGTCTACCTCTACCGCCCCGCCCGGCTGGGGGCGGTGCTGGCGCAGCCGGAGGTGGCGGACTTCCTGCGGGGGGAGGGGTACTGCCTGCCCGGCGACCCCGGCAGCCCCGCCGGCTGTGAGGCGCTGCTGGCGCAGCTGGCCGGGCGGCTGGCCTGCGACGGGGCCTTTCCCCACGAGATCGGGGTGTTCCTGGGCTACCCGCTGGGGGATGTGGTGGGGTTCATCGCCAACCGGGGGCAGAACTTCACCTGCTGTGGCTGCTGGAAGAGCTACAGCGACCCCGACGCCGCCCGGCGGCACTTCGCGCAGCTGAACAAGTGTACCGCCATTTACCTGCGGCTGTTCCACAGCGGCAGGCCCATCCTGCGGCTGGCAGTGGCGGTGTGACCTGGTCACAAACTGCCGAAAAGGGCGGCCCGCAGGGGGCAAAAGATTGTTTGTTTTTACAAACTTACCTGCGGACGGCCAAAAGCGGTTGACTTTTGCTGTTAGTGAGCGTAAACTTACCCGTGTAAAGTTTATGCAGCCTAACCGCTGCGGGGATCGAGGTGAATTTGCATGATGCCTCTGACCATGGCAAGGCCGGGGGAGACGGTCACCGTCCGGCGGATCACCGGCAGGGACGATGTCCGCCGCCACCTGGCCGAACTGGGCGTGGTGGCGGACAGCCCGGTGACGGTGGTCCAGTCCATCGCGGGGAACCTGGTGGTGCAGGTCAAGGGCGGCCGCATCGCCCTGGACAGCCGGATGGCGGGCCGCATCCTGTACTGACCTTCTTTTGAGACGGGGCCGCCGGGGCAGCCCGGCCGGCCTTGCAGATACAAACAAGTGGGAGGAACAACGCTATGAAAACGCTGAAAGATGCCAAGGTGGGCCAGACGGTCACCGTCGCCCGCCTGCACGGCGCCGGCCCGGTCAAGCGCCGCATCATGGATATGGGCATCACCAAAGGGGTCGAGATCTTTGTGCGCAAAGTCGCGCCCCTGGGCGACCCGATGGAGCTGAACGTCCGCGGCTACGAGCTGAGCGTCCGCCGGGCCGATGCGGAAATGGTCGAGGTCGTCTGACCCGGCCGCGGTGAAAGGAGAATCTGTACATGGCAGAATGGAAGATCGCCCTGGCGGGCAACCCGAACAGCGGCAAGACCACCCTGTTCAACGCCCTGACCGGCGCCAATCAATACGTGGGCAACTGGCCCGGCGTCACCGTCGAGAAAAAGGACGGCCGCCTGAAGGACAACAAAGAGGTGGTGGTGCAGGACCTGCCCGGCATCTACTCGCTGTCGCCCTACACGCTGGAGGAGGTCGTCTCCCGCAATTACCTGGTGGGTGAAAAGCCGGACGCCATCCTCAACATCGTGGACGGCACCAACATCGAGCGCAATCTCTACCTGACCACCCAGCTGATCGAGCTGGGCATCCCGGTGGTGATGGCGGTCAACATGATCGACCTGGTGCGCAAAAACGGCGATACCATCGACCTGGCCAAGCTGGGCGCGGCCATGGGCTGCAAGGCGGTGGAGATGAGCGCCCTCAAGGGCGAGGGCTGCAAGGCGGCCGCCGACGCCGCTGTCGCCGCGGCCAAAGCCGGCCGTGCGGTCAGCCTGCCCCCCATCTACACCGGCGCCGTCGAGCAGGCCGTCGAGGCCATCGAGGGGCTGCTTGCCGGCAGGGTGGAGCCCCGCTTCGCCCGGTGGTACGCCGTCAAGCTGTTCGAGCGGGACGAAAAGGTGGTGGCGGAGCTCCACCTCGACAAGGCTGCCGCCGACAAGGCCGAGCAGCTGACCGCCGCCTGCGAGCAGGCGATGGACGACGACGCCGAGAGCATCATCACCAATCAGCGCTACAACTTCATCCGCGCCGTGGTCGAAAAGGCCTGCGTCCGCAAACCCCGGAAGGACAACCTCACCCCCTCCGACCGGATCGACCGCATCGTCACCAACCGGGTGCTGGCCCTGCCCATCTTCGCGGCCATCATGCTGGCGGTCTACACCATCGCCATGGGCAGCACCTCCATCTCCTTCGGCACCATGGGCACCGACTGGGTCAACGACGTCCTTTTCGGCGAGATCGTGCCCCCCGCGGTGGAGGGCTTCCTGGTGTCCATCGGCTGCGCCGACTGGCTGGTCGGGCTGATCAACGACGGCATCGTCGCCGGCGTGGGCGCGGCCCTCGGCTTTGTGCCGCAGATCCTGGTGCTGAGCTTCCTGCTGGCCATCCTGGAGGACATCGGCTACATGGCCCGCATCGCCTTTGTGATGGACCGCATCTTCCGCCGCTTCGGCCTGTCGGGCAAGAGCTTCATCCCGCTGCTGGTGGCGTCGGGCTGCGGCATCCCGGGCGTCATGGCCTCCCGCACCATCGAGCAGGACCGTGACCGCAAGCTGACGGTCATGACCACCTGCTTTATCCCCTGCAGCGCCAAAATGCCCATCATCGGCCTGCTGGCCGGCGCCATCTTCGGCGGCAGCAGCGTGGTGGCGGTCAGCGCCTACTTCATCGGCATCGCCGCCGTCATCGTCAGCGGCGTCATCCTGAAAAAGACCAAGGCCTTTGCCGGCGACCCCGCCCCCTTTGTCATGGAGCTGCCCGCCTACCACGTCCCCGCCTGGGGCAACGTCCTGCGCTCCACCTGGGAGCGCGGCTTCTCCTACGTCAAGCGGGCCGGCACCGTCATCCTGGCTTCCACCATCGTGCTGTGGTTCCTGAACGGCTACGGCTTTGTGGACGGCGCCTTCGGCGCGGTGGAGGACGCCAACAGCTCCCTGCTGGCCGCCATCGCCGGGGTGGTCGCCCCCATCTTCGCGCCGCTGGGCTTCGGCAACTGGCGGGCCACCACCGCCTGCGTGGGGGGCCTTGTCGCCAAAGAGAACGTGGTCGCCACCCTGGCCGTCACCTTCGGCCTGGGCGAGGTGTCGGAGAACGGCGAGGAGATCTGGAGCCTGATCGCCGCCAACTTCACCGCCCTGTCGGCCTACTCCTTCATGATCTTCAACCTGCTGTGCGCCCCCTGCTTCGCGGCCATGGGCGCCATCAAGCGGGAGATGAACAACCCCCGCTGGACCGCCTTCGCCATCGGCTATATGTGCGTCTTTGCCTATGTCGCCGCCCTGATCACCTATCAGCTGGGCGGGCTGGTCACCGGCGAGGTGAGCTTCAACCTCTTCACCGTCGTGGCGGCGGCGCTGCTGGTTGGGATGCTCTACCTGCTGTTCCGCAAAAACCCCTATGAGACTGCCTCCGGCGTGCGGGTCGACCGCCGCCGCACGGTCCGTGCCTGACCCCCGGGAGGGAAGTTACCATGCTTGCATTCCTCACAGCCAACCTCTCCACCATCGTGGTGGGCGCCGTCGTATTCGGCGCGGCGGGGCTGGCGGTGCGCTCGGTCATCCGTGATATGCGCAGCGGCAAGTGCGCCGGCTGCTCCGGCGGCTGCGGCCACTGCGACGGCAGCTGCCACGGCTGCCGCTGACCGGCCCGTCCCCCCTCGAAAGCCACAGAAAGCAACTGCCCCCGCAGCCTGACTGCGGGGGCAGTTTTGTTACAGCAGGGCGAGCGCGCCGATCAGCGCGCCGAAGGCCGCCCCGGCGAGAACGTCGGCGGGGGCATGCACCCCCGCCAGCACCCGCTGCACAGCCAGCAGCGCGGTCAGCGCGGCAAGGGCGGCGGACGCCGCCGGGCTGACCGGCAGCCAGGCCATGGCGATGGCCGCCCCGCTGAGGACGTGCCGGGAGGGGAAGCTGCGCCCCCGCGTCCCCTTGGGGATGAGGGGGGTAAAGCCCGGCTGCTGATAGGGCCGGGGAAAGTCGAGGGCGGCCCGCAGCCCGCTGCCCCCCGCAAAAGCCGCCGCCGGCGCGAGGACTGCCCGGGCCAGCGGCCGCATAGAATCAAGACCGGCGGCCCACCGCCCGGCCAGAAGCCCGAGCAGCAGCAGATACCCCCCGGCAAAGACCGCCGGCAGCGCCCCGCCGGCCAGCCGCAGGGCGGCCAGCGCGGCCGGCCGCGCGGTGAACCAGTCGTAGATTTTGCTGTACTGCTGCGGGCGCATGGGGGCCTCCTTTCGCGGTCAGAAGCAGCTGTCGAGGTAGCCCTCGACGTCGAAGGGCTCGGGGACGGCGTCTTTGCGCAGGTAGAGGGGGTGGTGGGGGTGGCCCTTCTTGCTGCGCCTGCCGAAGGTGACCCAGGGGGCGCCTTTGGCCCGGGTGAGGGCCACCATCTCCCGCATCAGCCCCGGCAGGTAGGGCCGCTTTTCGATCAGGGTGCCCCAGGCCGCCCACATGGTGGGGTCGGTCTGCGCCAGCACGGCGGCCAGCCAGCGCAGGTTCTCGTCGCAGAGGGCGCGGTCGGGGGCGGCGTCCATGTCGTTGGGGTCGGTGGCGCGCTGCGGGTAGACGTTGAACATGATCCAGCTGTCAAAGCCGTTTGCCGCCGCCAGCCGCTCGACGCTCTTGACGGTGGGGTCCAGCGCGCCGGGCTGCGCGGTGCTTGGGTTGATGCCGATGCAGACCAGCGGCCGCGCCCCCGGCCGCCCCAGCACAAAGCGGTAGGGCTTATAGACGTGCGGCTCGTAATACCACAGGCCGCCGGCGTATTCCCCCGCGGCCAGCGCGGGCAGGGTTGCAGGTTCCATGTATCGTATCCCCTTCGTTTTTTCTCTATCCTACCTGAAAACGGGGCGGATTGCAAGGGGCGGGGGCTGATGTATCCCAGCGCGATGTTGGCCCAAATAGAGACAAAACGCAAAAAGTGTGGTATACTGTCCTTTGGGCGGGGGCGGCCCCGCCCGTCTGTCAGATGATCGAAAGAATCGGCTTTCCGTCCTCTTTTGGGAAGAAAGGAGCCTTACATGTCTTTGGAAGAATATAAGTCCGCCCTCAAGGCAGGTCAGAGGGACTACCGCGCCCATGTAGCCCGCGGCCAGAACCCCTACCTGCCGGTGCTGGACGACATTTTGGTCAACGTGAACATTGTGGCCACCGAGCCCCTCGGCCTTGTCAACATGCCCAGCGAGAGTATCGTCGGCACCAAGACCAGCGGCCGGCACACCGCCTTTGCCCCCAACTTCATGCCGCTGCTGGACGAGGACACCGAGTTTGCCACCAAGTGGTCGGTGCTCTGCGACGCCCACCTGGAAGAGGGCATCCGCAACCCGGTGACCGCCTATGAGTTTTTGAACCAGTTCTACATCGAGGAGGGGAACAAGCGGGTCTCCGTCCTCAAGCACTTCAACGCGGCCAGCATCCCCGGCACCGTCGTCCGGCTGATCCCCGCCCGCAACGACAGCCTGGAGAACCGCATCTACTACGAGTTCCTCGACTTTTACAAGCTGTCCAAGGTGAACATCGTCCAGTTCTCCCGCCCGGGCAGCTACGCCAAACTGCAGAAGATGGTCTGCAAAGCCTCGAACGAGGAGTGGACCGACGACGACCGCAAGAACTTCAACGCCCTGCACACCAAGTTCCGTCAGCAGTTCCGGGCGCTGGGCGGCGCGCGGCTGCCCCTGACGGTGGGGGACGCGCTGCTGGTCTACCTGTCGGTCTACCGCTACACCGACGCCTGCGACGCCACCCCCGCCCAGATCAAGGAGAACCTGGCCAAGATGTGGGACGAGATCACCGTCCTGACCAAAGACCAGGCGGTGGAGGTGGTGCTGGAGCCCCAGAGCGAGAGCCCCCTGACCAAGCCGCTGTCCGGGCTGTCCAAGCTGAACATCTTCACCCGGCCCAGCGAGCTGCGGGTGGTCTTTCTGCATGAGTACAGCGAGGCGACCAGCGCCTGGGTTCGCGCCCATGAGAAGGGCCGGGACGCGCTGGCCAACGCCCTCGGCGACCGGCTGATCCTCTCCTCGCGGGAGAATGTCGACCCCCAGGTGGACGCCGAGCAGGTGCTGGAAGAGGTGGCCCACGACGGGGCGGACGTGGTCTTTTCGACCAGCGTGCGGATGCACACCGCCTGCCTCAAGGTGGCGGCCCAGCACCCCAAGACCAAATTCCTGAACTGCTCCCTCAACACGCCCCACCCGCTGGTGCGCACCTATTACCCCCGCACCTACGAGGCGGCGTATATCCTGGGTATGCTGGCCGGCATCCTGTCCCCCACCGGCACGGTGGGGTATGTGGCCTCCAACCCCATCTATGGCATCCCCGCCGCCGTCAACGCCTACGCGCAGGGGCTGCGGTCGGTCCGGCCCGAGGGGCGGGTGCTGCTGCGGTGGGCCTGCCTGTCCGACCCGGCCCATCCCCTCGACTTCTCCGACCGGCCGGACGTGACCCTCTTCTACGCCCGGGACAGCCGCGAGGCCCCCACCTTCCACCGGGACTACGGGCTGTGCCAGCGGCTGGCAGGCGGGGTCATCCGCCCGCTGGCCCTGCCCGACTGGCGGTGGGACGTGTTCTACACCGAGATCGTCCGCTCTATCCTGAACGGCAGCTATGAGGCCGCTGACACCGGCAAGGCCATCAACTACTGGTGGGGGATGAAGAGCGGCGCGGTCGGCATCCGGTACAGCGAAGGGCTGCCCGGCGGCTCGCTGCAGCTGCTGGGGCTGATGGAGACCCAGCTGCACAGCGGCCTGCTGACCATCTTCCCGGCCAAGACCTACGCCCAGGGCCACACCGTCCATTCGCCCCAGAAGGTGGTCTACACCCCCAAGGAGCTGATGCTGATGGACTGGCTGGACGAGTGCGTGGAGGGCGAGCTGCCCACCTACGACCAGCTCAGCGCCAAGACCCGGGCCCTGGTGGACATCTGCGGCCTGGACTGCATCAAGGGCCAGACTGACACCCTGACCCCGCCGGCCAAAAAGTAAACAGCACAGGAAAACAAACAGAACGGAGCATGAAGGAACGTGAAGATTCTAGCGATTTCAGATGTGGCCTCAAAGGCGTTATGGGGCCCGCAGTGCCGTGAGCGGCTGGAAGGGGTGGACCTGATCCTCTCCTGCGGAGACCTGCCCCGCGCCTACCTTGAGTTTCTGACCAATTTCACCGCGGCGCCCATCCTCTACGTCCACGGCAACCACGACAAGTCCTACGCCGCGCAGGAGCCGGGCGGCTGCATCTGCGTGGACGACGGGGTGTACGTCTGGCGCGGGCTGCGTGTGATGGGCCTGGGCGGCTCGCTGCGCTACAACCAGGAAAGCCCCTACCAGTACACCGAGCGCGTCATGCGCCGCCGCATCGCCAAGCTGCGGCCCAAAGTGCGGCGTCTGGGCGGGGTCGACCTGCTTTTGACCCACGCCCCCGCCCGGGGGCTGAACGACGGCGAGGACCTGCCCCACCGCGGCTTCGAGTGCTTCAACGAGCTGCTGGATGAGCTGCAGCCGCAGTGGTTCGTCCACGGGCACATCCACCTGTCCTACGACTGCAAGCTGCCCCGCATCTGCACCCGCGGCGCCACCACCGTCATCAACGCCACCGAACGCTACCTCTTCGACGTCCCCGACATCGACTACAAACCCGCCAAGCGGTTTTTCTTCTTCCAGTCCTTCAGCGCCTCCTTCATCCGCTGAACTTCCAACCAAAACAGCCCCCTCGGCCTACCGTCCACCGGCAGCCGAGGGGGCTTTCCTCTATCCTTTTTTGTTACCCTTCGCAGGTCACTTCGGTCTCAACATAGGTCTTGCCGCCGGCTTTTACCAGCATACCGGTGACAGACACCGTCTCGCCGTCCAGCTTCTCCCACTGTTCGGCGGACAGGGCATTCAGCGCGCTGTACACGTCGCCGAGCTGCGTGTACCACACAGACAGGTACTCTTCAATGGCCGCGCCGCTCTCGGCATAGACGTACAGCCTCCGCCCGGGGCGGGCGGCCCAATCGTTCAGGGCGTCCCGGGTAATGGCGGTATCCGCCACATCCCCGCCGGGCCGGCCGGGTTTGCCGTCCTCATACCGGGCAAAAGCGGCGTCCAGCTCCGCGTTATGCCCTGCCAGCAGGCTGTCCATCCGGGCAAGCTCGCGGGAGATATTCCGCATAGTGGCTTCTGCCTGGGCGGAGTACTCGGTGGTGTCAAAGCGGTGCTCGACGTTCGGGGCGCACCCGGCCAGCAGGCACACTAGCAGCAGGGCGGATAAGAACATGGTTATGTACTTTTTAAGTTTCATCGGGGGCCTCCACTGCATTTTTATAAGGTGACATTCTTCATGTGTGTCATATACATGCCACAATAATGTTTACCTTCTAGCTCGTGTATAACGCCGAAAAGACCTACATAACTGCCGTTGTCGCAAAATTGTCCCCAATTCCAGGCATTGTTTGGATCAGAAGCATATGTAAATACCGCACTGTAAAGTGCGTTGATACATTCTGCCCATGCAGATGACAGACCTTCCTCTGTTCCATCATATTCAATTACTTTAAATATATGCGCAGCCCTCTTCTCTTCATCAAGTTCTCCGTCATAAAATTTTTTGATTTCCGCTGGGGCAATTTCAGACTTATTTATATAAGGCACGACTGTCGTCATAAATGTCTCATCATCGCAGGTACTAAGAGCAGTGACAACCCTAATATCATAAACCGTGAAAAAATTAGTTAATAGCGTTTGCTGACTGCCTGAATTTCCAACTTCAATATATTCAGTATCCGTCACAGTGTTGGTATGAAACTGATGTTCAATGATCGTTCTATCGCAGCCGGACAGGCAGCCGGCCAAAATCATACCTGCCAGCGCCAACGCCAGCAATTTTTTTGCGCGCATACGCTATCTTCCTCCTAAAATCCTTTGTGTTTAGGCCAAGTTCCGAAAAGTATACTTTTCCGAACTGGCCTTTTCGTTTTGGGAAAAGCCGGTGGACAGGCGGGCTGGGGTGAGGTATACTGGGGGAAAAGGAGGGGAAGGACTGTGAAGATCATTGACGCTCATGTCCATTTGGTACAGTGCATCGCCGGCACCGGCGCCGGGGGAGAGCTGCGCAGCTGCGGCGAAGGGCGGGGGATGTACGCCGACGGCTCGGTCTGCCGGCTGCTGCCGCCGGGCTGGGGCGACCAGGCGACCCCGGAGCGCATCCTGCAGACGATGGACGACAACGGCGTGGAACGCGCCGTGTTGCTGCAGGGCGGGTATCTGGGCTTCCAGAACCTGTACAGCTGGCAGGCGCAGCAGAAATGGCCCGGCCGCTTCCTGGCGGCGGGGGCGTATGACCCCTACAGCCGGGGGCGGGACGGCATCGTCCGGCACCTGTTTGAAGAGCTGGGGATGCGGGTGGTCAAGTTTGAGGTCAGCACCGGGTCGGGGCTGATGGCCACCCACCCGGTCTTTGGGCTGGACGGCGAGGTGATGGAGCGGGAAGCCGCCTTCGCCGACGAGCACGGGCTGGTCTTTGTCATCGACATCGGCAAGCTGGGCAGCCCCAGCAGCCAGATCGGGGCGCTGCGCCGCCTGATCCGCCGCCATGCCGGGATGAAGTTCGTGGTCTGCCACCTGCTGGCCCCCAAGCATTCCGAGATGGAAGAGATGACCGCCGGGCTGGAGGCCCTCGCCGGGCCCAACGTCTGGTTCGACCTGGCGTCTTTGCAGCACAACGTCCGCCCCGATGCGCCGCCCTACCCGGTGACCCGGCGGTTCATCGCCCGCGCGGTGGAGACGGTCGGGGCCGGCCGGCTGCTCTTCGGCACCGACGCGCCGCAGAACCTCTGCCAGTTCCGCTACGGCGACCTGGTGGCCACCATCGCGGAGGACCCCGCCCTCGCCCCCGAACAGAAGGAGCGCATCCTCCGCCAGAACGCCCTGGAGGTCTTCTGGGGCGGCTGAGGGCAGGGCGGGATCAGAAAAAGCCCTGACCGGAAAAAGCCCGGCGGCTCAAACGAGCTGCCGGGCTTTCGTTTCATTCTCATTCTGTGATCTCGTACGGCCAGGTCGTGATCCCGCCGAACTCATAGATGGCGGTGTAGCCCAGCTCGGCCAGGGCGGCGGCCGCTTTTTTGCTGCGGCTGCCGCTGCGGCAGTAGACCAGGACGTCGGCGTCCTGGTCGGGGATGACGCCGGCGGCGCTCTCTTCATCGATGGCGCCGAGCGGCAGCAGCACCGCGCCGGGGATGTGCCCGGCGTCGTACTCGTACTGTTCCCGCACGTCGAGGATGACGACGCTGCCGGCGTCCATCATCTCTTTGGCCTGCTCCTGGCTGATCTGCTGATAATTCTCCATGTCCTTCCCTCCGCATCCGGTCAAAAACAGTATGGCAGCGCAGAATAGAGATACGATCCGCTTCATGGTGCAAGCTCCTTCCGTATTCCTTCCGCAAAGGCCCGGTGGCCCTGCCCTGTAAAGTGTACCCCATCGTATGCGAAGCCCACGCCCCATGCCCCTGCGTCGGCAAAGCGGACGCCCAGCCGGGCGGCCAGCGCCCGGTACCGCGCTGCCAGCTCGATCGAACCGTCGATCAGGCGCTGCTCCTGCACCCACTCGCCCAAGGCCAGCGGCGGCGGCGCGACCAGCAGGACCCTGCCGCCTTCCAGCGTCAGCCCGGCGAGGAAGCGCTCCATCCGCTGTGCGGTCTCGGCCGGGGTGCGGCCCTGCAGCAGGTCGTTGGTGCCCAGCATCACGATGAGCAGCCCGGTGTCTGCCGGGAAGCCAGGCGGCTGCGGCGGGATCTCCCGTCCGTTCAGCCCGTGGTTCTCCACCGCCCAGCCGGTTGCCCGGCCCAGGATGTCCGGCCAGCGGCTGTCCGCGCCGTACCGCCCGCCCAGCCATCCGCGCGGGTCGTAGCCGTAGGTGTTGGAGTCGCCGTAACAGATAACGGTCATGCGGGGGCCGTTCTGGTCATTCGTCATGGTCTGTGTCGTCCTCGTATTTTCGCAGGATGTACTTGGTCCGCTCTACCGGGAAGGGCGCCTCCCCCGCGGCGTAGTAACTGATCGACTCGATCTGTGCGAGCGCTTCGCGGTTTTCCCGCCCGGCGGGAACGACCACCCGGTCCCCACGGCGTAGCTGTCGTCCCGCGCCAGGTAAGAATAGGTCTGCCCGCCGTCCTCAAAGGATACGCTGCAATAGATGTAGTCGGACTTTCGCCGCTTTCGCCTGCCGTACAGACGGGGGTTGAAAAGCTCATACCCTTCATACATGTTGATAAAGGTCAGGACGTAGTCGACAAACTCCGCCCAATCCCGCGGCAGACCGTCCCGGTCGAAGCTGCCGGCAATGGTGCGCGCTTCGCCGTACCGTGTGCTGACCGTAATGGAATAGGTTCTGGTCTGATCGGGGTCATCCATGGCGTCCGGCGGGTTGCCCTTGACGGTGGAAAAGATGCCGAGAGGAAATTCGTCCAGCAGCTCGCTGACCTTTCCGGGCAGTTCATACCGGTGGGTGATGCGCTGCCCGGCGTCATTTTCCTGGGTATGGGTGATGGTGTCCGTCGCGCGGTCCAAAACCAGCCGTTCCCGGTACTCTTCCAGAAGAGCGACGCGAGAGGGTTTGGGCGGCTTGACCACCTTCCGCAGGCAATAGGCCGCCTCGATTTTTGTGATGTCGTTGAACACCCCGTCAAACAGGATCGGATCTTCTTTCTGAGACATAGTTGCCGCCTAACTTCCCCCACACCTCCCGATACACGTCCGACGTCCTGTCGTCGAAGCAGGCGAACAGGACGGCCATGGGGCTGTCCGGGTGGGCGGACAGCCAGTCGGCGACGGTTTGGCAGGCGATTTCAGTCGCGGGGCGCAGCGGGTAGCCGTAGACGCCGGTGGAGATGGCGGGGAAGGCGATGCTGCGGATGCCGTGCGCCCGGGCCAGCTCGAGGGAGTTCCAGTAGCAGCTGCGGAGCAGTTCGGCGTCCCGCGGCGCGCCGGTGTACACCGGGCCGACGGTGTGGATGACATAGCGCGCTTGCAGACAGTAGCCGCCGGTGATCTTGGCCTCGCCGGTCTTGCAGCCGTGCAGGGCGCGGCACTCGCGCAGCAGGTCGGGGCCGGCGGCGCGGTGGATGGCCCCGTCCACCCCGCCCCCGCCCAGCAGGCTGCTGTTGGCGGCGTTGACGATGCATTCAACGTCGGCTGTGGTGATGTCCATGGTGCGGATAGAGACGCTGCCGTACATACGATCGCTCCTTTCGCGGCGCGGGGTGGGTCTGTCTGTTCTCATTATACACGATGGGGCGCCGCAGCGCAATCGCGGCGGGGCCCTCCCATAAAATCCGCCGGCCGCACATACACTGGAGCAACCGACAACGACAGGGGGCTTTGGGTATGCTTTTGGCGCTGCTGCAATTCTTTTCGTCGCAATTTCTCTATCTTGCGCTGCATCTGGAGTCGGGCAGCTTCCCGCGGCCGCTGACCCCGCGGGAGGAGGCCGACGCCTTCGAAGCGCTGCGCGCCGGCGACGCCGCCGCGCGGGAGAAGATCATCCGCCACAACCTGCGGCTGGTGGCCCACATCGCGAAAAAATACTACGCCCTGCCCGGAGACCAGGACGACCTGATCAGCATCGGCACCATCGGGCTGATCAAGGCGGTCAACACCTTCGACAGCACCCGCCGCGCCAGATTTTCCACTTATGCGAGCAGGTGCATTGAAAACGCGATCCTCTCGCCAAGGCCCTTTTGGAGGACCTGGCCGGAAAAGCAGGCCGGATTTTCAGGCTCTCGCCGGGGTGGAACTTCTTTGGACAAATTGCGCCCCGTATCTTCCTTTTGAGCCGCGGTGGGACCTTATTTGCACCTCTTTGCCTCCACTCCTTCCGCCTGTCTCCGGCCTGCCGGTTATCGGAAGCACGAAAACTCCATCACCTTGGCGGCAGTTATGCACAATCGGTCACCGTACCTGAACGGCTACGATGGCTCCGCCACAGCCAAGGCCTGCTGCAGAAGGAAACCGCCGCCCAGGCGGGCATCCCCCTTCCCCGTTACATCGACATGGAGACCGGCGCCTGTACCCACTACCCCGCCGCCGTCATGGACAAGCTGGCGGCACTCTATCAGGTGCCAGTAGAGGAGCTGCTGGACGAGTATAACCTTTTCCTTTACAAAGGCCAGGCCCGTCAGATCATCGCCCTGCGGGAAAAGCTGGGCCTGAGTCGCACCGCCTTTGCCCGGCAGTTCGGCCTCAGCGAGCGCTCCCTGCGGGCGTGGGAGAGCGGGGAGAAGGTTATCAGCAAGGGGTGTTGGGAGAAATATTTTCGGAAGCTGGCGGGGGTATTGCAGTAAGAAACATTCCTCCTAAAAAGTCAAGAAAACGCCTGCGGAAAACCGTTTTGATCTTGCTTGCATTCTTCGGAATCCTCTCGTATTTCTCTTGTACAGGTTTCGCTGCAAGGCTCTTTCAAAACCCTGTGGGGGGATGTTCAGGAAGGCAGCTGGCCTTTGAGGTTGATACAAAATGGGACAGGCTCTTCTGTTGCTTTGTACGCTCACGATTTCTATCTTATGTCAAAAACGCCTCCTGCTCGATGCTGACGCCATACTTCAGAATAGCCTCCCCGACCTCCTGAAAAAGCGGAAACTCTCCAGCGTCCAGCGCCGCTCTCAGCTTGCTTAGATAGACCATATCCCTCTTGAGACCGTTTGCGCGGTGGGCTTCAACATCCTCCGCTGACATTCTCATAGGTTCAAGTCCAGGAAATATTTGCTGTAACCGCTCGAACATTCGAAACCCACCTAGATCAATATCTGCCCAGAAAGAAACATTGACATCTTTCGGCAGGCCGGTCGCGATTTTGGCAAAGAGTTTCCTCTTCTGCGGGCTTAGAAAACCGCCGTGGTAGACCGCCAGCTCGCTGGCACGCCGTTCACTGGTAATATATTCATCGTAATTTGTCTTATTTTCAATAAAAGTCACCGCATCCACTTTGTTCAGATCCAGCGCTGTGATGTGATCGACCAGAGTACTGGGCAGGGCAAGGCCACAGGAGGTCGCAGCCGCAAAGTCGATCGTCCCAGCTGCCGTCTCCACCACGCAAGGGCCTGACAATTCGTAAAGCTCTGGCCGGGCATAAATCCCCATAAAAGCAAGTTGTTCTCGAATGCCAAGTTCACCTTGTTCACATACTTCAGATAGGGCAGGGTTGTATTGCCGTGCCTCCCGAAGGAAACGGTCTCGTACTACCCGTTCAAAAAATTTGCTGTCTTGATAGCACCGGCTGCTGAACGCTCGCATGGTGATCGTTTCGCCGTGGAGCGCGTCATAAACCACAAAGGCTGTCAGCAATTCGTCGAGCTGGGTGAGTTCCTGTCTGCAATAAGCCGGGACTACATATCTTTCCTGCGCCTGTGCACATAGGTTATCTCGCCACGCTGCGATCCAACCGACAGTCACCGCCCCCAGCCGTTCTTTGGCTCTGGTTGCCACAATTTCAGCCCGTTCTTTTGGATGAAGCCGTCCCACTGCGCGGTAGCACTCCATGACATGGTTCAAATTGAGAAACACCCGCGACAATACCGGCCGCCCCTTCACCCACTCGATCGAAATGAGGCCCTGCAACTCCAATTCTCTGGCCACAGCATTCCATTCATCGCGGACGCCCGCATTTTCATAGTCATACTCTGGGAACTCTTTTTTATCCACCCGCAGCATGACCCGCCGGGTAGAAACATCTGGGTGATAAAGATGAACACTCTGCTCATACTTGTGCAGGAGCCGTTCAAGGATCAGCTTCTGTTTCACGTCCGCAGCACTTCCTTTCCCCAATCAAGGACCCACATTCGATATTTGTCCTTGTTCACAAGCAAGGTCTTATCGGCCAGCGGCATGATATCCGACAATTTGTCCGGTGGAGTACAGATGATGGCCTGCAGCCCCATCTTGCGCAGCAGACGGACGCTCTCCACAATGCGGTCGCTGTCCATTTTATTGAACGCTTCATCGAACATCACCAGACGGACTGTGTTGTTGGCAAGCCCCGATGGGTTGTTGACCTGATACATCTGAGCAAAGGAAGCCAACACCGCAATGTAAAATGGCGTCTGAGTCTCGCCGCCTGATTTCGTGTTCAGTGTCTGTGACAGCAACTGTTTGGAACCGTTTTGGTCTGTGGTCTCCAAATCGAACTTCAAATAGGTGCGGAAATCAGTAAATTTTTCAATATTTTGTTGCAGTTCACTTTGCTTGCGGGCGTTGAGCTGGGTGTCGTCAGACATCGTGATCTGGTCAAACAGTGTCTGGATCAGATCGCCGTATTTTTGTTGAAAAGGCAGAGCAAACAATCCCGCGTCTCCTTCCATCAACTCAGGGGCCATGATCATATCATAATAATCTGCGTAGTCCGGGTTGCGCCCCACCTTAAATTGATAGCGGTCTGTCCCGAACTGCGCCTGTTTGAGGGCCTTGTTGAGACTGCGCACCTGTTCCTGCACCTGGTCGATACTGGATTTCAGCTTGGCCAAAAAATCATTCTGGAACTGTTCCATTGCACTTTCTCGCGCGGCCTTGATCTTTTCATGGTACCGGGGCAGTTCGCTTTCCTCTAAAAGGAGCTGTTCTGCCTCATATTCTCCGTTATCCATTGCATCAACTGAAAATGGGCAAGGCTTAAAGCGGTCTGCATAAGCTGCCCGGGCATCGAACAACTTCTTTTTCGCCTGTTCCTGCTCGTTACGGGTGCGGTTCAATTGGCCACTGAAATTTTTGGAGACAACAGCCGGCTTTTTCAGCCGCTTTAATTCCTGTTGATAGCGGGGAATACCCGTCTGCTGCTGGTATTCCTGCGAAAAATTCTCAGTAATCCGCTCCTCCGCATCTGTGCGCTTCTGATATAGCTCTGGCAGTGTACCATACTCCAGCTGACGGATGGTTTCCTGCAGCTGCCCTTCCTGTTTGAGCCGCTGCTCCTTTTGTTGATGAAGTGCAGCGATCTCTTTTTTTAGATCTGCGATGGCCTGCCGCTGGGTATCCAGCCAAAGCAAGTCCAGATGGGACAGCCGGTCGTCGATTTCCTCCGTCTCTTTTTTGATGGTAAGGACCCTCAGATAGCTTTCCTGTGCAGTTTTGACGTTGTTTTGTACAAAGTACGGGGTGAACAAAAAATCGTATTTTGAAGCCAACACTTTGCCGACCGGCTCCCACTGTCTGGTTTCCGCTTCGATCTGGCCCAGTTCTTTTTCCAGCCGCTTCATGCGAAGAGACACTGCCTGCCGCCCGATAAAAGCGTCTTCCATCCAATCACGGCGTATAGGTCGGGCCACATACCCTTGATAAAGCATACCATCGGCGGTGATAGCGGTTTTATACTGGCGCAACTGATCCACATGGGCGCAACACACCACCCGTCCCAGCAGGTAGTCGATGTAACTGCGAGCCAGGGAATGATCTGTCTTTATCTTTTGGGCAAGGCTGTCCTTCCGCGGGGCGATGGTCTCGCGCTCCCGCAGTTTTCCCACATCGACAAGGCCGAAGGATTTATTTCCAAAATCTTTTTTGATGCGGTCATAGATGCGCAGGGCTTCGTTGTAATACGAAGGATCCACCAGCAAATAAAACTTTTGGGTGTTCAGATAACCTTCCACCGCCCCACGCCAGGCTTCCTCCGTGACCTCAAGTACATCTGCCAGAATATCGATCTCAACCGGGCAGCCTACCGACCGCTCCAGCTCACCCGACAGCCGTGTTTTCAATGCCAGCAGCCCACCGGAATAATCCTTGATATCCTTTTTCAAATTGGCCAAAGCGGCGCGTTTCTGGGCAGACTGCTCTTGAAGATCCGCTAAGCGCCGGTTCAGCGTATAGGCCGCATCCTGCAGTGCTGAAGACAGTCGCTCCACAGCATCCTGCACTGCCTCAAAAAGCGCAAGCGGTCGGGCGAACATTTCGCGTCCCGCTTCTGCAAAGGCAGCGCAAGCCTGCCTGGCCGTCGCCGCCGCCTCTTGCACACAGCAGAGAGACTCGTCCGGCGCCCAACCTTGTACAGTTGTATGAAGTTTTTCCACACGCAAGGCTACCTGCCGGATATTAAGTCCCAGCTTATCCATTTCATTGACGAGTTTTTCCCGTTCCTGTTGAAGCGTGCCTTTTTGATCGCGCAGCCGTCTTTCCTCTTGGAATACGTCACTTTGGACACAGTCCCTTTCCAATGCTTCTCTTTGTTCTTCCTTCTGGGCGGCCTGTGCAGTCAGTTCCTGGATGGTTTGTCCGGTCTCGGTCAGCTCGTCCAGGGCCTGCTGCCGTCGGGTTTCCTGCTGGCGGATGTCGGCTTCGAGTTTCTCCTTTTCTCCCCACTGGGCCAGAAAGAAATGGATCTGCCATCGTTCCACCGCCTGCTGCATCTCCCGGTACAGCCGTGCAATCTCCTGCAGGGCCGCCAGTTTTTCTTCCTGCTGTTTAGCCAGCTGCTCATGGCGTTTATAGTCGCGGATATTCTGCTGCATAGCCATGATATCCGGTTTTTCGGGGATATCGCAGATATTTTCGGTGATAAACTTCTGAATATCTGTGATAGGTTTGAAGGATACAGCCTTCTTCATCATCCGCATGACTTGTTCGTTATGGACATTCCATTTGGCCAGCAGATCATCCCGGTATTCTTTTTGGATATCGTACAGTTTACCCCGTGCACCATATTCCTGTTTGATATAGGCGCGGAGCATATGGATATCCATAGCCGCACCTTCTCGAATAAAGCAGTCTTCCGGAACCACGCCGTCATAGAGAAAGAACCGTTCCTGCCGGTTGCCGTCGTTGGTGCAATCAAAGACGATACCCGCAACAAATACCTTTCCTTCGATGTTGTCCCAGAACTCACAGGCAATGTAGCTGGAGAAATCCTTTCCCCGCCGGGAATGGGGATTGTTTTCATCCATGTCGGCTCGCAGGTAACCATCCAGCGTCCGCTGCGATTTTTCGTTGGCAGCCTGGTTAAAATTGCGGGCATTGGTCTCTCCCAGCAGTACGATCTGCAAAGCGTCGATGATGGTTGATTTACCTGCGCCATTGAACCCAGTAAGGAAATTGACATCCCCCACCTCGATCACCTGTTTGGAAAAGTAAAGCCAGTTAATCAGAAGTATCTTCTTCAGTCTCTTCATTCTCTTCCTCCTTTTTCAGCACTGCCACCACAGCATTCAGTTTTTCGCTGGATACTGCTGCCAGCACGGTAGGCAGGATCGCAAACTTACAGCTGCCCTGATTGAATTTGCCATCGATTCGCTGGATCACTGCATGGTTTTCCAGCAGAGTCAGCGCCCGTTTGACCTCCTCCATGTTGGGCTTGGCAGGGAGAATGGCGTAATCGGTCACTACCTTTTCCAACAAATCGCGGACAGTGCAGATGGCATCCTGTTCCAAACCAAGATGTTCCAAATTTTCCTCATAGAGCATCCGGACAGCAAGCAGAATCGCTGTTTCTTTTTTGTCCAAATTACAGCGGTTAACTTCATCCGTATTCAAGATGTAGAAATAGCCGTTTCTGTCATCTCTGCGCAGATCCCAGTCCAGAAGGGACAAATAATCCCGCACTTCTTCGTAATGAGTGGTAAGGAAGATATAATTTGGGTTTGTGACCCGGCCATTGCCAGGTTTATACACCGTTCTGACAATATAGGTTCGGCTGAGCAACTGGTTGCAGACAGCTTTGAAACTATCCAGTTCTTTTCGGCTCGCACCGTTGATCCAATCAAGATTCACTCTTATCCTCCTTGCGTGTGATTACAAGTTGTGGGATGGTATAACCGTTTTCAGTAAAAGACCCATCCAGTACTTCAATTTGATAGGCCGCATCTGACCGGTGTCCTGCCAGCACAGCCAGCAAGCTCATTACATAGGCTTTGTCATTGTCCAAGTTCATATCTTTCGAGTAGCAAATCCCAGACGCCGCAAGCCATTGTTCCACATAGGCAGCTACTGCCACTCGGTCGTACTCGGTGTTCAACAGCCGCATCGCCTGCGCTGATGCCATTGCATCCACCGGCGTTTCCTCGATCAGTACCGGCGCCGAGCGCGTTCGCTTGCCGGGCCGCCTGCGATACCAGAGGCTCCTTTCAGAAAGGAATGATTGCTCATGCAGCTGGAATACCGGCTGGATCTGTTCTACCAAATCCGTTGCACGGCGGTTTCTGGATAACGCCTGCAGCAAATAATTCAAATTACCTCGAATATTCTGGTCATGGTTGGTCAGATTTTCGATTTTTTGTGTCGTAGCTCTGGTATAACGACGAACCTGCCAATCGATTTCGTCCAAATACTCGTGCTCTATACTGTTGTATTGGTCCTTGACCCAGAACATCTTTTGCAGCAGATCCGAGCGGCAGGCTTTCAGCGTTGCTCCGCGGCGGTCCTGCAATGCGGCATTGGCCAGAGCCATCAACGTACTTTCATCTTCCGCCCAATCCGTCAGATATCTCTCGATGTACACACGATATTTGGGCACCGAATCCTTGATCTTGAGCGGTCGGATATATGCCTCCACCACTCGCTGTCCAAAGTCATCGAAGTGAGAGGCAAGTACCTCATTGACTTCGTGCATTTCCACTTGTTTTTGGAAGAAATGCTTCACATTATGGTAGATCATCTGCAGCAGTTTTATTAAATCCCGCGTGTTGTCATACGCGCTGTAGACGGCTGCCATTTTGTCGTAGACGTTGTCTCCCTCATAAGCAACTTTTAAGCTTGAATAGGTGCCAAACACATAGGAATATCCGCGTGCTGGACTGTCATCCCGCAGCTGATGGAATAATTCCAGCAGGCGGCTGCTATACCCAGGAACAGTGATGTATTCCTCGAAGTTCTCTCCACGTTCTTTCTCGAACCAGCCTTTGCCCCACAACTTGCGAATCAAAAAACGAGCCCTTCCTGAGATATCTCGCAACTCATCCTCGTCGATATCCTCTCCTTCAAAATTTGCATCTGCCAGCTGTTGCTCCAGCTTGCTGCGCAGCATTGAGTAGAGCATCTCTTCCGGGATCTTTAGTTTTTCCTGATAGGCCGCATACAGGACATCCAGCGCGTCGGCATATAGTTCCCGGTTTGGCGACGCCAGAACTGAAAACAACTCTTTCGGCAGCGCTTCAAATAATTTCACTTCAGCACCTCCCATGCATATTATCTGTAATCGACGATTCGGTTTTTGTATATTTAGTATAGCATAGTGAAAGCGGCTTTCTTAGAGTCCTTTCTTTTATTGTTGAAAATCAGTCGATTGCACAAAGCAAAACAACGTGGTTTGTGCAAATCTCCCATATTTTTATGTATTACGCAAACAGTATCCGGCTGAAAAATCTCCCACAGCGGCGCACATCTCCGCAGCATTGAGCCATCGACAAAAGCACCAATTGCCCAAAATGAACAATTGAACGGGACCGCCAGCCCCACCTATCGATTTGATCGACGAGTTTATCCATTTCTATAACCACGAGCGGCTCCAGACAAAAACTGACCTGGCTCCGCTTTCGCTTCGCCAGGCCAGTCTTTGATTCGTTTATTCTGCCCCTTGCAGGCCTTTTTTGTATTGTCCGCACATTATGAGGCGGTTCACAAGAGAATGAGAGGGCGCCGCTTTTACTCTCAGCTGCTTAAACTCTCGCCATTTGTGGCAATCACTTTCTTATACCAGTAAAAGCTATCCTTGCGGTAACGTGCCAGAGTGCCTGAGCCATCATCGTTGCGATCCACATAGATGAATCCGTAGCGTTTCTTCATCTGCGCAGTAGAGGCGCTGATCAAGTCGATGCAACCCCAGGCAGCATAGCCCAGAACGGGGACGCCATCCGCAATGGCGCAGCCCACCGCCTCCAAGTGCTTGGCAAGATAGTCGATGCGGTAGCCGTCGTGAACCGTCCAGCTACCGTGGCCGTCGCTCACCAGTTGATCCTGCGCACCCAGACCATTTTCCGCAATGAACAGTGGCTTTTGATACCGGTCATAAAAGTAGTTCAATGTATAACGCAGGCCGTCGGGGTCGATCTGCCATCCCCATTCGCTTTCGGGCAGGTAGGGATTGCGCAGGCCAGACAGCAAGTTGCCCTCTCCCTTCTGGTAGCGGGCCGGGTCGGCAGCCGCGCACTTGCTCATATAGTAGCTGAAGGAAATGTAGTCCACCGTATGACGCAGCAGCTCCTCATCGCCAGGTTCCATTTGGAGCTGAATTCCTTCTCGCTGCCAAGTAGCACGGACGTAGTCGGGATAATATCCACGGGCCAGGACATCGCAAAAGAACATAATCTGACGATCTGCCTGCTGTGCAGCCAGAACGTCCTCCGGGCGCGGCGACATGGGATAACTCAGCGCCCCCAATACCATACAGCCCATCTTTGCGTCAGGGATCATCTCGTGCAGCAGCTTGGCCGCCATAGCGCTGGCCAGCAGCTCGTGGTGGGCGATCTGATACCGGTCAGCCAGTGTCAGCCGGTCAGGCGGGGTCAAAACGCCGGCTCCCATAAAGGGATAGCGCCACAGCGCATTGATCTCATTGAAACACATCCAATACCGAACCTTGCGGCGGTAGCGGTCGAATACCGTGCGGCAGTATCGCTCAAAGAAACCTATCAGTTTCCGGCTGCGCCAGCCGTCATAGGCCGTCGCCAGATGGAGCGGCGTCTCATAGTGGGAAAGGGTGACCATCGGCTCAATGCCATGGTGCCGGCATTCGTCAAAGACTTTATCATAGAAGGCCAGCCCTTCCTCATTGGGTTCAGTGTCATCTCCGTTAGGAAAGATTCGGCTCCAGGCAATGGAAAGCCGCAGTACCTTGAATCCCATCTCCGCCATCAAGGCAATATCTTCTTGATACCGGTGATAAAAGTCGATACCCACCAATTTGAGATTGTCGGACGTCGGCCCTTCCGTGAGCGGGCCGGTTATGCCGTGAGGCATCACATCCTGGATGGAAAGGCCTTTGCCGCCTTCGTTATATGCTCCCTCGCACTGATTGGCCGAGATGGCGCCGCCCCATAAAAAATTCTGCGGAAAATACATGGGGATGGTCTCCTTTCCGATGTTCTCAGCTGCGGCGTAGGACAGTCAAGAGCGTATCAGTATGTCCTACTTTCTCGTCGCGCACTGCCACAACGTCCAGGAAATCATCCGAGTTGGTCACGATCACAGGGGAAGTGACATCATAACCTGCTTTGCACAGATCTTCCAGATCAAAGCGGATCAGCTCCTGGCCTTTCTGGACATGGTCTCCAGTCTTGACCCGGACGGCAAATCCTTTGCCCTTCCGCTCCACGGTGTCCAGCCCAATATGGATGAGCAGCTCTACCCCGCTGTCGGTGGTCAGACCGATGGCGTGTCCAGAATCCGCCACCGAGGAAACGGTCGCCGGGGCCGGAGCAGTTACTACCCCCTCGTCGGGCTGGACGGCTGCGCCCAGCCCCAGCGCATGGGAAGCAAATGCATCATCCTTAACGCTTTCCAGAGGCACAGCCTGGCCACGGATGGGGCTGGAAAGGACGACCTTGTTTTCCTGAGAAGAAGCAGACGGAGCAGCCGGCACAGTGGCTGCATCATCGTCGGCGGGATCATCGAACCCCAGAATAAAGGTAGCAACAGCGGTCACAACGATAGAAATAATAATGGTGATAACAGCGTTGATAACATTGCCGAAACCGTCGCCGCCGATATAGACAGGCAGGGCCAGCAGGCCGGCGGTGGTGGAAGAATAGGTGTGCAGATGGGTGATGCCGGCATAGAGACCGGCCACGCCGCCGCCGATGCAGGTGGCGATCAGGGGCCGCTTCAGCTTTAGCGTGACACCGTACAGGGCAGGTTCCGTGATACCCATGAGCGCAGTAAAGCCGGAGGAGAAGGCCAGCTCACGCAGTTTGCGGTTTTTGGTGCGCAGACCAACCACCAGGGAGGCGGCACCCTGCGCGATGTTGGAAGCCAGCATACCAGGGCCCAGGATAGTGCCGTACCCCAAAGTGGCGTACTGGATGGTCTGGATAGGCGCAAAGCAATAGTGCATACCAGTCATAACGAAGAAGGGGCAGAACGCGCCCATCAGGACGGGGATGACCCAGCCTGCATAATCGTTGAGCCAGTTGAAACCAACAGCCAGGACCTGGCCGACAATGTTGCCTAGCGGGCCAGCGATGGTGATGCCCAGGATACCGGTCACAATGATGGTGAGCATGGGAGCCAGGAAGATTTTGACTGGCTTGGGAGAGATCTTATTGGCAAAGCGCTCGATATAGGATTGGACCCAGACGATGAGCAGGATGGGGACAACACTGCCGCTGTAGGAGACCATCGTCACAGGAATGAAGCCGAACAGCAGAACGGGGTCTCCGGTGTTCAGCGCGGTAAAACTGCTGTGAAGCAAAACACCTGCCAACGAAGCGCTGACAAACGGGTTGCAGTTGAAGTACTTTGCTGCCGAGTATGCCAGGATGAAGGGCATGAAACTGAACAGCGCATCGCCAAAGGCATTGAAAATCGCGTAGGTCTGTGAGTCAGGCGACACAAGATGGGTAGCTACCAACAGAGCCAGCAGAGCTTTGATCATACCGGAGCCAGCCAGGGCAGGAATAATGGGCTGGAAGATCGCCGTCAGGGTGCCAAAAAAGCGCATAACGATGCTGCCGTCTTGGTTTGACTGCTGCGCGTCGGCGTCAGAATGGAAACCTCCCAGTTTTTTGAGTTCAGTGCAGACATCACCCACGTCGGTGCCGATGACAACTTGAAACTGCCCATTCTTGGTCACGACGCCCTGCACGCCATCCAGGCGCTTCAGAGCTTCTACATCGGCTTTTTTATGATCTTTCAGTTGAAAGCGCAGCCGGGTCATGCAGTTTGTGACACTGGCAACATTTTCTTTGCCGCCCACCAGCCGCAGGATGTCTGCTGCCATTTTGGAACGATTCATCGTATTCCTCCTTTTTTAGATGCCGGGCCCAAAGCCCATAAGTAAAACAGGCAAATTTTATGTCCAGCAGGGGCCGCGGTCCCCTGTCAGTCATCGGGTCGGGTAATACGCCGGATGTAGACTGTGAGATACATCATTTCCTCTTCCGGGATGGCAATGGCGTAGTCCTGCCAGATCATGGCGGCAATTTTTTCAGCACAGGCGTATTCTTGGCGGTACTGTGTCCGCACCAGCCCCTGCAGCTCTCTGTCATCGGTGTCAAGCATCTCGTCTTTGAACAACCGCTGGGCAAAGAACTTCAGATGTGTGATAAAGCGCGTATAATGCAGGGATCTTTCATCCAGCTTCACTCCGATGCTGTCCCTAAAGACACGCAGGATCTTTTGGATCAGGAGGGTAGTCTTGGTAGCCTGATTTAAGTTATCGTATTGCAGTTCCCCATTGACGAGATGCATAGCAATCGCGCCAGCCTCGTCTTCCGGCAGAACAAATCCCGTCTTTTCCCGAATCTGCTCTAAGCCGTACAGCGCCACCTGGAATTCCTGCGGATAAAAGGTCCGTATCTCTGGCAGAAGAGAATTATGAAAACCAAGCCCCTTTTTCAGCCGTGTCACCGCAAAACTGATGTGATCTACCAGATCCAGATAGACGCCCTCATCCAGCTCAGTATGCACCAGTTCCTGAAATTTTTCCAGAATCGCCTCAACAACTTCCAGATAGACTACTGGCACATCCGCCAGCATCGCATAGCGCTGATTCCCAATCACTTTGTTTTTGGGAACGAATTCCCTCACCACGATGCGGCGGTCCACTTCGGCGCCAGGATGCTGCTTGAAGCCGACTCCTTTCCCCAGCAGGACACGCTCCTGTCCCCGTTCGTTGACAGCCAGCACGACGTTGTTATTGACGATACTGCGGATCCAAAGACGCTCGCTGCCCATAGTGTCACCTCTTTCTCAACACAGTCCGCGGGCACCATTGCCCGCAAAATGGGCAGAAAAAAACCCGATATCGCCCTGGCCGGTACGTCAACCATACCAGCCGGCCAATATCAGGTGTTGCCTGTTTGCCAGTTACAATCCCGACGGATCCTACTCAATTTCCACATTTACTATACATTTTTTGCTTTTGAATGTCAACAATCAAAGAAAAATTCCACACAACGCACAAGTTTCACACCCAGATTTTATGCATTTGGCTCAAATTCTTGCTTGCTTCGACGGCACAGAAAGATAGCACCTGTGCAGGAGCCAGGCCTTTTCCGCTGGTTGCTGCCAGAAAGCGCTGCGTGTCCCAGTTGACAGGGATCCCACTTTGCTTTCCAAGGCGATCTATAGTACGGGAGCTTTTGATTTAGCTATTTTCCTTCCGCACTGCCCCGTTTTATTTCATGCTGCGGCGGCACTTCTCGTCCAAACGCTCTCTGCAACGCCACAGAACACGCTAAAACCATGGAACGTCCCTGCCCTATCATCCAACTGAACCTTTGCGTCTGCAAAGGCAAGGTATGCCTTATAGATTATTTTTCTATTTGATGTCAATCGAGCAGGTGCACCTGATGCCAAGCGCATTTGCCCGCTTTCAGCGTTCGCAGAACGCGCAGAACTTCTGCGTTCCATGGGGTTTGGGGCGTGCCCCAACAAGTATCGTCTGGCAAAATGGATAGCCAGACGAATTGCTTGCCGCGTCATTTGAATCTATCTACCATTCATTTCTATCGATCGATCTTTCATGCCTCCTCCGCAATAGGCTCACCTGGATCAAGCAAACCAAAGTATTTTTCAAAGAAAAATTTCAGCTTTTCAATAACAGTTTGTTTCTTCTTATCTCGTGGACTTCCGCCGCCAAAACGTGAGACTGGAGGCATCATCTGATCTATATCTGTTCCAGTCGTTTTTAATACACCGTCACGGAACGCATTGGACACAAACTTACAGGTTTCTTTCGGTTTAAGTTTTTCTTCTTGGATGAGAGTCTGGATATCTTTCTGCCGCTGCTGGCGGACAAACCTCCTCCAGTCTGCGCTGACATTGGTGCTGGCGTTGATCGTTTCCAGAAACCGCTCGATCAATTCTTTCTTGGATCGCAGCTGCAGGCTGGAACGGATGGCCTTATCAATGGCCACCAGAACTTCCTTATCCTTGCAGTTGTCCTTTCGATACTTCTCCACCAACATCAAAATGTAGTCAATGTTGACCTCCACCTGCTTGACCAGTTCCATCTCAAAAACAACATCATCCATAATGCTGTCTTTGTCTCCGGGCTTAGGCTTGATTTCCTCGTATACATCGTGGTATGTACCGGTATAGTCCTGAAAATCAATCTCGGACAGAATCTCATGTCCCACAAAACGGTCAAACGCAGACAAGATATTCCGCAGGCGCAGGATATTACCGAACAGAACGATGAAATCCTTTTTGTTTTGCTCTCCCAGAATGGGCTGTCCCAGCGGGAAGCGCTCCATCAGCTCCTCGATCCGCTGCTTATACCCCTTCTGTTCCTTGCCCTTGTCGTCGGTGTAGCCATAATAGTAATCTTCATAGGACTTCAGCAGGACGATACCGCCTGCATCCTTATTGCCAAACAACGCGATGGCTTCATTGGTTTCTTTTTCCAGATCCCGGAAACAGACAATATTGCCAAAGGTTTTGACCGAATTCAGGATGCGGTTTGTCCGGGAAAATGCCTGGATCAGGCCATGCATCTTCAGATTTTTGTCTACCCAAAGGGTATTCAAGGTGGTGGCGTCAAAGCCAGTCAGGAACATATTGACCACGAGCAGAAGATCCACTTCCCGCTTTTTCACCCGGTTGGAGAGATCTTTGTAGTAATCCTGGAATCCCCTACTGGAGCTGTCATAATTGGTCTTGAAGATTTTGTTATAGTCGCCAATGGCCATGTCCAGGAAATCTCTGGAACTCTGATCCAGCAGATCTGTTTCAAAGCCTTCCTCGGCCAGCATACCGTCTGCAGGATCTTCTTCGTTGGCCGCATAGGAGAAAATGGTGGCAATGGTCAGGTCCCGATGCCGCTGAGCGATCTGCTTTTTCAGTTCCAGATAATACTTTTTGCAGACAGGAATGGAACTGACTGCAAAGATGGAATTAAATCCATTCACCCGCTGACCTTTCAAGCTGTACCAGGAATTCCGCATGGTCTTTTGGTCAAAGTGATCCAGAATATATGTTACCACTTCTGAGATACGCTCCGGTGAGGACAACGCTTCCTCGGTGTCGATGGCGGTCACCTGCTTATCCCGACCGGTATCCTTCTGTTTCATGGTGTTGATGTAATCAATGCGGAAGGGCAGCACATTGCCATCGTTGATAGCATCCACGATGGTATAGGTGTGCAGTTTCTCTCCAAATGCCTGGGCAGTGGTTTTCAAATGGGGGTTGCCGCCGCTGGCAGCATTCTTGGACATGATGGGCGTGCCGGTAAAGCCAAAAATATGGTAGTTTCTGAAATACCGGTCCACCTTGATGTTCCTGCCGCCCTTTTTGATGACACCCCCTACGATACGGGTGTGCATATCGCCAAACTGGCTGCGGTGGCACTCATCGAATACCAAAACAATGTGCTTATCCCGGACGGGATGGTTCGGGTTCTTAGTGATGAACACATCCAGCTTCTGGATGGTGGTGACAATGATGCGGTAAGGGTGGAAATTGCCCTTTTCGTCCCGATCCTCCAGCTGGCGCTGCAGCACCGCGGTGCTGCGGTTGCCGTTGGCCGCGCCCTTCTCGAACCGGTCGTATTCCTTGATGGTCTGGTAGTCCAGATCCTTGCGGTCCACCACAAACAACACCTTGTCAATGTAGGGCAGGGCCGTGGCAAGCTGCGCCGTCTTGAAGGAAGTCAGGGTTTTGCCGCTGCCTGTGGTGTGCCAGATGTAGCCGCCGGCCTCCAGGGTGCCGGTTTTCTTATAGTTGGTGGATACTTCGATCCGGTTCAAAATCCGCTCGGTGGCTAC
>DWXX01000040.1 GCA_019118985.1 Candidatus Faecalibacterium faecipullorum | reverse complement strand
CATGGCAGTCATTTCTATGAAGCAGCTTCTCGAAGCAGGCGTGCACTTCGGTCATCAGACCCGCCGCTGGAACCCCAAGATGGCGAAGTATATCTTCACCGAGCGCAACGGCATCTATATCATCGACCTGCAGAAGACCGTCAAGAAGCTGGACGAGGCCTACAACTACGTCAAGGAAGTCGCAGCCGAGGGCGGCGAGATCCTCTTCGTCGGCACCAAGAAGCAGGCGCAGGAGTCCATCCGCGACGAGGCGACCCGCTGCGGCATGCACTATGTCAACGCCCGGTGGCTGGGCGGCATGCTGACCAACTTCCGCACCATCCGCAAGCGCATCGACCGGATGGAGCAGCTCAAGAAGATGCAGGAGAACGGCACCTTCGAGCTGCTGCCCAAGAAGGAAGTGGCCAAGCTCGAGCTCGAGATGGAGAAGCTGGACAAGTACCTCGGCGGCGTCAAGGACATGAAGACCCTGCCCAAGGCTCTGTTCATCGTCGACCCCCACAAGGAGCGGATCGCCGTCTCTGAGGCCCGCAAGCTGCACATCCCCATCATCGCCATCGTCGACACCAACTGCAACCCCGACGAGATCGACTGGGTCATCCCCGGCAACGACGACGCCATCCGCGCGGTCAAGCTGATCGCCGGCGCCATGGCCGACGCCGTGCTGGAGGGCAAGCAGGGCAACCAGGAGGCCGCCCCCGCCGAAGAGGAAGCCGCCAACGCCTGATCTTTCCGACCCCGTACGTGTACAAGAGCTGTAGAGCATTGAGGAGAAGATAACAATGGCTATTTCTGCAAAGGACGTTATGGAGCTGCGCAAGCAGACCGACTGCGGCATGATGGAGTGCAAGAAGGCTCTGACCGACGCCAACGGCGACTTCACCAAGGCCATCGAGCTGCTGCGTGAGCGCGGCCTCGCCACCGCCGCCAAGAAGGCCAGCCGCGTGGCTGCCGAGGGCATGGTCTACGCCGATTACTGCCCCGCGTGCAAGGTGGGCGTGGTCATCGAGGTCAACGCCGAGACCGACTTCGTCGCCAAGAACGAGAAGTTCGTCGAGTTCGTCAAGGAAGCCGCCAAGGTCATCATGCAGCAGAACCCCGCCGACGTCGAGGCTCTGATGAACTGCAAGATGGGCGAGGGCACCGTCGACGAGGCCCTCAAGCAGCTGATCCTGGTCATCAAGGAGAACATCAAGGTCCGCCGCTTCGTCCGCTACGAGGGCCCCTGCGCGGCCTACGTCCACGGCGGCGGCACCCACGCCGTCCTGGTCAACTTCGAGACTTCGGACGACGTCGCTGCCAAGGCTGAGTTCGCCGCTTACGGCAAGGACATCGCCATGCAGATCGCCGCCGCCAACCCCAGCTACCTGGACGAGGCCAGCGTCCCCGCCGAGGTGGTCGCCAAGGAGAAGGAGATCATGCTGGTCCAGATGGCGGGCGACCCCAAGACCGCCAACAAGCCCGAGGCCGTCAAGGTCAAGATGATCGAGGGCAAGATGAAGAAGTACTACAAGGAGAACTGCCTTGTGGACCAGGAGTTCGTCAAGGACAGCGACCTGTCTGTGGCGCAGTACACCGCCAAGGTCGCCAAGGAGCTGGGCGGCGACATCAAGATCGTCAAGTTCACCCGCTTCCAGAAGGGCGAGGGCCTGGAGAAGCGTTCGGACGACTTCGCTTCCGAGGTCGCCAGCATGGTGAAGTAACCGGCTGCGGACACTCTCTTTTTCAGCGCGATGCAGGCGCGGCGTCTTCGGGCGCCGCGCCTTTTTTGTGCCGGGGCGAAAGTTTTTCCAGAAAGATGGGGGAGAGCCCTTGACTTTCGCGCTTTCCTGTGTTAAAGTGGGAGGGAAACCGATCGGTACCAACAACAGGAGGCCCTCTATGCCCATGACAGAAAAAAAGCCAAGACACAACGCAATGACCGACGCCCTCTTCGACGCCATCCTGGCCCTTGAGAACCGGGAGGAATGCTACCGCTTCTTCGAGGACCTGTGCACCGTCAAGGAGATCAGCGATATGGCCCAGCGGCTGGAGGCGGCCAAGCTCCTGCTGGACGGCAAGACCTATGAGCAGATCGTCCGCTCGGCTGAGATCAGCACCGCCACCATCAGCCGGATCAACCGCTGCATCCAGTACGGCACCGGCGGCTACCAGGCCATCATCGAGCGGGTGCGCAGCCGGCAGGAGGAGTGACAGCCGCCGCTCCGGCGGCATAGACTGGCGTATCCAAACACATGAAAGGGAGGATACCCACCATGACAACCGCCACCCCTTTCCCCGCCATCCGGGCCGCCTCGATGGACCAGGTCGTCCTCGACCTGCTGGAGAGCATCGCCATGCAGGAGAGCGCCCTGAGCTATATCCTCTGCGCCGAGAGCCAGAAGATGCGCGCCGCCCTCGGCATGGACGACATCGACCTGAACAAGCTGCTGGAGGCCAACGACTCGGCCGCCAACATGGTCCACGCGGTGGCAAACCTCGGCCTCATCCTCAAGGATAAGCTGGAGTTTGTGGTCAACAGCCTGCCCTGCAACATCCCCGTCCCGCTGGAAGACGGCGCAGACGGCGGCGACTCGATCGGATGAGCCCGGCCGCCCCGCCCCATTACACAGCAAAAACGCCCGCCCCGTCCGGGGGCGGGCGTTTTGCGTTGCCGCCGTCACAGCCAGCGGCGGGTCAGCCAGTCGAGGCTGTCGGCCTGGACGGCGGCGCGGCCCAGCTCGCCCAGGGCCTCTTCCTGTGCGTTTTCGGTCAGGTGGCAGGCGGCGGCCCGCAGGCTGACCTCCAGCTCGAGAAAGTCCTCGGTGCGCAGATAGAGGACGCTGTCCTGCCGCATCGCCCGGCAGAGGGCCGCCCCCTCCAGCACCGCCTGGTGGGCGGCGGGCAGGTCGCCGCCCTCGAGGGCCTGTTCGGCGGCGTCCAGGCAGGCGGCGACCTCGCCGGCAAAGCTGCGCACCCGATGGGTGCCGTAGCCGGTCAGCAGCAGGATGCCCGCCACAAGGGCGGCGCACAGCCAGATCCGCTTCATCGCTTGTCCTCCTTTTCCAGCAGAAAGAAGTCCTCGGTGTCGTTGCCCAGCAAAAGCAGGATCTGCCCGGGGGGCAGAGGGGCGGCGCGGGCCAGCCAGGCGGTGTCCTTGCCGCACAGGCGCAGGTTATCCTCCAGCACCTGGCCGTCCACCACGAAGGGGACGGTGGCCTGTCTGGCCCGGGCGGCCTGCCCCAGGTCGGCGAGGGTGGCGGGCTCTTTCTCGGGGCGGAGGGCCACCGAGAGGGTGCCGTTGGTCTCGATCACCGCGTAGGAGACGTCACGCGGGTCGTAGATGTCCTTGCCGCGCAGCGCCTCCAGCAGGTCGGCGGCGGTCAGGCGGAGCATCCGCAAAGCCTGCTGGTCCACCTTGCCGTCCTGGATCACCGTCTTGGGCCGGCCGGCCAGCAGGGTGGCAAAGCGCCGGCTGTAAAAGCTGAGCACCGAGCCCAAAAGCTCCAGCGCCGCGATCAGGAACAGCGGGATGAGGCTGGCGGTGACAGGCACCTCCTCCGACTCGATCGAGATGGAGGCGAGGTTGGAGATCAGCATGGTGGAGACCAGCTCTTCGGGCTGCAGCTCCCCCAGCTGGCGTTTGCCCATCAGCCGCATGGCGAACAGGACGCACAGGTAGATCAGTAAGGTGCGGAAAACGAGCAGCTTCAAAACAGGGTACCTCCCGGGTATGAATCGGGCGGCCGCCGGGCATACTGGCTTTGCGAACGATGCAGAAAAGGAGGGGGCACGGATGGGACAGCTCGCGGAAAAGCTCAGTGAAAATCTGGCGGCGCTCGATACCATGTTTGGCGCCTCGGCCGATTATTATGCAAAGCGGATCACGGTCTGCGGGTGCGACGGGGCCATCGTCCTCTTCGACGGGATGGCGAGCCTGTCCTCGCTGTGGACCATGGCCCTCGACGCCGTCGACCGGGCGGGGGAAAGGCTGGAACAAGCCGCCCGGTCAGGCGGGCAGGCGCCCTGCGGGCGGCAGGTCTACGACTGGCTGATGTATCACTCCGACCTGCCGGCCGAGAGCGCCCCTGTGCGGACGACGGAGGACGCGGTGATGCGGCTGACGGCCGGCTTCGCTGTTCTGCTGGTGGACGGCTGCGGGGCGGGCGTCGCCTTTTCGGCGCAGAGCCTCAAGAGCCGCGCCATCGGCGAGCCGTCGGGCGAGGGGAACCTGCGGGGCAGCAGGGAAGGGTTCTCCGACCTGCTGCGGGTCAACCTGAGCCTGCTGCGCCGGCTGATCCGCACCGGCGGCCTGGTGATGGAGGTGGCGCAGGCCGACACCGCCATGAAGACCGAGTACGCCCTGTGCTACTGCCGCGGCAAAGCCGACCCGGGCGTGGTGGAGCGGGTGCGCCGCCTGCTGAAGGGGGCAAAGCCCGCGCTGCTGCTGGATTCGAGCTATTTCGTCCCCTGGCTGCTGCCGGCAAAGGCCCGCCTGTTCACCCCGGTGGGGTACACCGAGCGGCCGGCGGTGGCCGCCGCCAAACTCTGCGAGGGCAAGATCGCGGTGATGGTCAACGGCAGCCCGTCGGTCCTTTTGCTGCCCGCCCTCTTCGCCGAGCACTTCGAGTGTCTGGACGACTACGCCACCACCGCCTTTTTCTCCTCCTTCCTGCGGGTGCTGAAGTACGGGTCCTTTTACCTGACCATCTTTCTGCCGGGGGTGTTCGTCTGTCTGGCGGTCTACCTGCCCGAACTGATCCCCCCGCAGCTGCTGTACAAAATCACGGCGGCCGAGCAGGCGACGCCCCTGCCCCTCTTCGCCGAGATGGTGATGGTCATTCTGATCCTCGAGATCATCCGGGAGGCCGGGCTGCGGATGCCGCAGTCACTGGGGCACTCGGTCAGCCTGGTGGCCGCCCTCATCATCGGGGACGCCGCCATCGCCGCCGGGCTGATGAGTACCCCGGTCATCCTCACCGCCTGCATCACATCGGTGGCGGTGTTCATCACCCCCTCCCTCTACGAGCCGGCCACCTTGCTGCGGCTGGCGGTGGTGCTGTCGGCCGGGCTGGCCGGGCCGGTGGGGCTGGCGGCGGTCTTTCTGGTCGTCCTGTTCAGCCTGTCGGGGGTGTCGGCCTTCGGGGTGCCCTATCTCGCCCCCGACACCTTCCCCCACAGGCCGATGGCCGACGACGGGGTGATCCGCCGGGACTACCGCAGGATGTCCCGCCGGCCCTTCAACATCTGGCAGAGGAGGCGCGGACATGACCGGCACGCGGGATGAACGTGGCGGCTTTTCGCCCTCCTCCCTTGGGCTTGGGCTGGTGACGGCTGCGCTGGCCGGCAGCTTCCGGGGCCCGGCGGGGGCGTACAGCGCCCGCAGCGTGGTGCTGCTGGGGCTGGTCAGCGCGGGGGCGCTGGCGGCGGCGTCCCGGCTGTTCGGCCTGGCGGCCCGGCGGCTGGGGTTGTTCAGCGGGCGGGGGGCGCTGCCGCGGCTGGCCGCCTGGGGGTTCTTTCTCTGGTTTGCCGCCGAGGCGGTGCGCACCGCCGCCGCGGCGCAGATGGTCTGCCGGGAGCACTTCGGCACCAACGCGCTGCTGGCGGTGCTGCCGGTGCTGCTGCTGTTCTCCTGGCAGATGGACGCCGGCGCGCTGGACCGCTCGGCCCGGGCGCTGTGGTGGCTTTTGGCCGCCGGGCTGCTGGTCTGCCTGGCCGGCGTGTGGGATCAGATGCGCTGGCAGCGGCTGTTCGCCGCCGGCGGGGCGGGGCTGCTGGCCGACGGCTGGCCGCCGGCGGGGCTGTACCCCGAATACTTCGCCCTGCCGCTGCTGGCTGCCGGCCGGCAGCAGCGGCGGGGGGCGCTGCTGCCCTTCTGGCCTTTTGCGGCGCAGGCCGGCTACGCGCTGGCCCTCGAGCTGGTGCTGGGCCGGCTGGCCGGCCCCGATTATACCGGCGTCGAGCTGCTGCGGGCCTGGGCGCTGGGCTACTTCTCCCGGCTGGACGCGCTGCTCCTGCTGGTCTGGCTGGCGGCCGCCCTCTGGCGGATCTGCCTGCTGGCGGGGGTGCTGCGGGCGCTGTGGCGGCTGGGCTGCGGGCAATGCCCGCAAGATGACGACAAGGGAGCGCAAGCAAAGTGAGAGATCCAGGTCGTAAAAAACACGGCGCAGCCCGCTGCCTGGGGCTGTGCGCATCCTATCTGCTGGCCGCGGCGGCGGCGGGGCTGGGGTGGCTGTACAGCAGCCTGCCCGACCATGTCTCCCTCGAGCCGGGCCAGCCGCTGGAGCTGCCCCGCTTCGCGTGGGTCGAGCCGCTGTCGGCGTCCGGCAGCCGGAACGTGGCCAGCACCCGGACGGCGGGCAGCTACCAGGCCACCCTCGCCATCGGCGGGGTCTTCCCGGTCAAGCGGGTGCAGGCGGTCGTCACCCCGCGGCCGAGCGTCACCGTCAGCGGGGCGCCCTTCGGGGTCAAGATGTTCTCGGAAGGGGCGCTGATCGTCGGCTTCACCGACTCGGCGGGCCCCGACGGCGCGCCGCGCAACCCCGCCAAAGAGGCCGGGCTGCGGTTGGGGGACCGGGTGGTCCGGATCGGCGAGACCGCCACCGAGAACAACGACGCCGTCCGCGCCGCCCTCGACGCCGCGGCCGGGCGGCCGGTGCAGGTGGTCTATATCCGGGACGACTGCCAGCAGCAGACCACCCTGACCCCCTGCTGGGACGCAGCCGCCGGCAGCTGGCGGGCGGGGATGTGGGTGCGGGACTCCTCGGCGGGGGTGGGCACCCTGACCTTCATCGACGAGGGGATCGGCGTCTTTGCCGGGCTGGGCCATTCCATCAGCGACGGGGACACCGGGCAGAGCATCGCCCTGCGCAGCGGCGAGATCGTCCCCTGTGAGATCGTGGGCTGCACGGTGGGCGCCGTCGGCGCCCCCGGCGAGCTGAAGGGCCGCTTCATCGGCAGCCAGGCCGCCGGCGCCATCGAGCTCAACGGCGAGAACGGGGTCTACGGCTCCACCCGCACCGACCTGTTCGCCGGGCAGGCGATGGAGGTGGCCTTCGCGCAGGAGGTGGTAGAAGGCCCGGCCCAGATCCTGACCACCACCGCCGGGCAGCAGCCCCGCCTCTACGACGTCGAGATCGAGAAGGTCACCGACGCCGAGGCGGTCCGCAACATGGTGGTGCACGTCACCGATCCGGACCTGCTGGCCGAGACGGGGGGCATCGTGCAGGGGATGAGCGGCAGCCCCATTTTGCAGAACGGGCGGCTGGCCGGGGCGGTGACCCATGTGCTGGTCAACGACCCCACCCGGGGGTACGCCATCTTTGCCGAGACCATGCTGGCGCAGGCCGAGACCCTTGCGCCCGGCAAATAACAGCAAATAACAAGAGAAAAACCGCGCGGGCGGGGCTTTCCGGAACAGAAGGCCCCGCCCGCTTTCTGCGCCGGTTCTAAACCGGGCCGCCGGCCCATAAGATGGGGTAAAGCGGCAAGGAGGCGGAAGAGGATGGACGAGTATCGACAGGCGGTGGGCGCTTTGCCCGCGTCGCTGGCGGGGCCGCTGGCGCAGCTCGCGGCCGAGACGGCGCGGCGGGTGCATGAAGTACGGCTGCGGGCGGGCTGCCCGGTCTGGCTGAACGTGGGCGGCGCGCTGCGCCCGGCGGCCGAGACCCCCGGCTGCCCCGGGGCGTTGGCCGCGTTGCGGCCAAGCAGGGCGCAGATGGAACAGGCCCTCTACGCCCTCTGCGGCGGGTCGGTCCACACCCATCAGGCAGAGCTGGCGCAGGGCTACCTGACCCTGCCCGGCGGGCACCGGGCGGGGGTGGGGGGACGGTACTTCCTCCACCCCGAAGAGGGGGTGGTGCTGCAGGAGGTGCAGTCCATCGACCTGCGGGTCGCCCGGGACTGTCAGGGCGAGCTGCCCGAGGCTGTGCGGGGGCTTTTGCAGGGGCGGTTCACCGGGGTGCTGGTGGCCGGCGAGCCGGACAGCGGCAAGACCACCCTGCTGCGCGGGATGGCGGCCTACCTGGCCGGGCTGGGCCGGGCGGTGGCGGTGGTCGACGAGCGGGAGGAGCTCTGGCCGGCGCAGACGGCCGCGGCCCGCCCGCCGGTGGACCTGATCGCCGGGCTGCCCAAGGCCCGGGCGGTCCAGATGGCGCTGCGCACCCTGGCCCCGCAGGTCATCCTGCTGGACGAGCTGGGGGACCTGGACGAGGTGCGGGGGCTGGAGCAGGGCTTTTTCGGCGGGGTGGGGTGCATCGCCACCCTCCACGCCGCCAGCGTTGAGGAGGCGCTGTGCCGCCCGCAGGCGGCCTATATGCGCCGGCGGGGGATGATCCGGGCGGTGGTGCAGCTGGCCGGCAGACAAGCCCCCGGCCTTGTCAGCGGGGTACATAGGATATGAGCGCCCTGCGGCTTTTGGCTGCGGCGCTGCTGGCCGCGGGGGGCTTTTGCGCCGGGGACGCACGCCGGCAGCGGATGACCGCCCGGCGCATGGCGCTGGAAGAGGCCATCGCCCTGCTGACCCGGCTGCGGCAGGAGATCGGCTACCGCCGCGCCGACCTGGGGCGGCTGTACCCGGTCCTGGCGGCTGAACAGGACCCGCGCACCCCCCTGGGCCGGGCGATGGGGGCGGCGGACGCCTTCGGGCAGGTGGAGCCGCCCGCCCCCCTCCGCCCGGAGGAGGCGGACTGCCTGCGGGCGTGCCTGGCCGATTTGGGGCGCGCCGGCGCCGGGCAGGAGTGCGCCCGGCTGGACTATTACCTCGAGCGGATGGCGGCCTTCCTCGCGCAGGCGCGGGAGGACGAACGGCTCTCGGCCGGGCTGGACCGGCGGCTGGGCTTTGCCGCCGGGGCGGTGCTGGGGATGCTGCTGGTATAAAAGCAAAGGAGTGACGTGGCGTTGGAGATCGACCTTGTGTTCAAGATCGCGGCCATCGGGATCATTGTGGCGGTGCTCAACCAGCTGCTGATCCGTTCCGGGCGGGAGGACCAGGCCATGATGACCACCCTGGCGGGGCTGGTGGTGGTCCTGTCCATGCTGGTGCAGCAGATCAGCGACCTGTTTGTGACCATCAAGGCCCTGTTCGCCTTATAGCGGGCGGTGCTGGACAGTCTGCTGCCCACCCTCGGCCTTGCGGCGGCCGCCGCCCTTTTGTACGGGCTGCTGCGCAAGCCCGCCCCGGCCTTCGCGCTGCTGCTGTCGCTGGCGGCAGGGCTGGCCATCCTGGCCCGGCTGGGCCCGGCCCTGACCGGGATGGCCGCCGGCCTCGCGGCGCTGGCCGGCCGCGCCGGGGGCGCCGCCTTTACCAGCCTGCTGCGGTGCGCGGGGGTGCTGCTGGTGACCGATTATGCCTGCGCCGTCTGCCGGGAGGCGGAGGCCGAGACCCTGGCCTGGTGCGCCGCCTTCGCCGGGCGGGTGCTGACGTTGGCGGCCCTGTGGCCGATGCTGGAGGAGGTCTGTGCAATGATATGGGAACTGACTGGCTGAAGCGGCGCGTCCTGCCCCTGCTGGCGGCGGGGCTGCTGCTGGCCGCCCTGCCGGCCTGCCGGGCGGCGGCCGGGTACAGCCTGCCCGACGGGCTGCCCGGGCAGGAGGACTGGCAGGGCTACCTGGACGGCGCCCCCGCCGCCCTCGAGGACTTTGTGGACGACCCCCTCGGCACGGTGCTCGGCCTCCTGTCGGGCGGGCTGTGGAGGACGGTGCGGGATTCGGTGGGCGGCTACAGCCGGGTGCTGCTGTTTTTGCTGCTGGCGGTGCTGCTGACCTTCCTGCTGGAGGACGGCAGGCGGGAGCTGCTGGACCTTGCCGCCGCCGGGGGCAGCGCCCTGCTGTGCTGGGCGGCGCTGGGGGGCCTGGCCGGGGCGGTCTGCGCCAAACTGGAGGACTGGCGGCTGTTCCTTCTGGGGTTCGTGCCGGTCTACCAGGGGGTGCTGCTGGCCGGGGGCGAGGGGGCGGCCGCCGCGTCGGCGGGCGGGCTGTTCCTCAGCGGGCTGTGCCTGCTGGCGCAGCTGCTGGCCGGGTGGGTGCCGCCCCTGTTCCACTGTTACCTTGCCCTGGCCGCCGCCTGCTGCATCAGCACCGAGGGGGCCCTGGCCGCCGCCTGCCGGGCGGCGGGCCGGCTGCTGCGCAAAGGGCTGGGGTGGGCGGGGCGGGCCTTCGCCGCCCTGCTGGGGCTGCAGCGGATCTTCACCGGGCAGCTGGACCGCGCCAGCTGGCAGCTGGGACAGATGCTGACCGGCACGGTGCCCATCATCGGGCAGAGCCTCAGCGCCGCCGCCGGCGCCGTGCTGGGCGGGATGCAGATGCTCAAAAGCGGGCTGGGCTTTGCGGCCATCGCCTTTCTGGCGGCGGAGTTTTTGCCGCTGTACCTGGTATTGATGACCCACGCCGCCCTGCTGCTGGGGTGCGAGCTGCTGTGCACCGCCGCGGGGATCGGCCGCTGCGCCGCCCTCTTCGGCTGCCTGCGGCAGGCGGTGCAGGCTTTGGCGGCGGCCATGGCCCTTGTATTCGGCATTGCCGTGCTGGGCACGGCGCTGCTGTTCATGGTGGGAGGCGGATGATGATGGAACAGCTCAAAACGGCGGCGGCGGTCTTCTGCACCGCCTGCATCTGCGCCGAACTGGTGGGGCAGCTGCTGGGGGACACCCGGGGCCGCCGGTGCATAAAAGGGGCGGCGGGGCTATATATACTACTAGCCCTGTTCCATGCCCTGCCCGCGCTGCAGTCCGACGCGGCCGGCTTCACCCCGCCGCAGACTGCGGCCGAGAGCTACGGCACGGCGCAGCAGATGATCCTCGCGCAGGCCCAGACTGACCTTGCCGCCCGCCTGGAAGAGCAGATCGGGCGGCAGACCGGCCTCGACGTCTCCCTGACGGTGACGCTGGAGGCGGACGGCGGCGCGGTGCGGGCTGCCCGGGTATACGCCGCGCTGGCGCCCGGCCTTGACCCGGGGCGGCAGGCTGCGGCCCGCCGGCAGGTCGGCGGGCTGCTGGAAGAAGCACTGGCGCTCGGCGGCGACGGCGTCGTCTGGGCCGGCGCGCCGGGGGGAGGGTAGGCCATGTCTTTGCAGGAACGACTGAAAGCCCTGGTCAAGGCCGCAGGGGAGAAGCCCCGGGCCGCGGCCCTGGCCATGGCGCTGGGCCTTGCGGCCATGGCGCTGCTTTTTTTCAGCGAGCTGCCCGCCCCCGCGCAGCGCAGCGCGGACGCCCCGCCGGCCGGCACGGCGGCAGACTACCAGGCCGGGCTGGAAGCGCGGCTGGCTGAACTGATCGCCCAGGTGGAGGGGGCGGGGCAGACCACCGTCATGGTCACACTGGAGAGCACGGAGGAGAGGATCTATGCCACCGACACCCGCACCGGCCAGGATCAGAGCCAGCAGACCCACGTCCTGCTGGAGGACGGCACCGCTCTGGAGGAGACGACCTGCCTGCCCGCCGTCCGCGGGGTGGCCGTCGTCTGCGATGGGGGCGGCAATGTGGAGGTCGAGGTACGGATCACGGCGCTGGTCTCGGCGCTGTTGGATCTGCCCGCCAACCGGATCTGCGTCGAGCAGCGCAGCGGCCGGATGAATCAACCCAAGGGAGGAACCGACTTATGAGAAACATCGCGAAAAACACCCGCCGCGCCACCGCCGTGACCCTGGCCGCCGCCCTGGCGGTGGCCTGCTATCTGAACTGGCAGTACGCCCGCACCGGCCTTGACGGCCTGTCGGTGGAGACGGCGGCTGCGGCGTCCGATTCTTCCGGCGCGGCGGACGGGGGGACGGGCGGCGGGGTGACCGACGCGCTGCCCACCGAGGCGGAGGCGGCCGAGTCGGCCAACAAGAACTACGGCGAGGCGCAGCTGGTCAGCGTGGCCAACGACACCGGCAGCCAGTTCTTCGACGAGGCGCGTCTCAAGCGGGAGAAGGCCCACGACGAGGCGCTGGACACCATACGCAAGACGCTGAAGGATTCCTCCCTGTCTGAGGCGGAAAAGGCCGAGTACACCGCCCAGATGACCGCGAACCTCGAGGACATCAACGCCGAAAGCGAGATCGAGACCCTGATCAAGGCCAAGGGCTTTGCCGACTGCCTGTGCTTTCTGCAGCAGGGGCGGGCCGACCTGACCGTCATGACCACCGGCGACGCGCTGAGCGCGGCGCAGGTGGCCCAGATCCGGGACATCGTGATGAGCAAGAGCAGCGTCACCGCCCAGAACATCACGGTGGTGGAGGTCAAATGAGGGGGCGCTGCTGTAAAAATTCTTTTTTCCGCCCCGGGGTGTTGTGAAAATGCAGAAAGGATGGTATAATAACAACACAAGGAGCTGTCCGGCCAGGCGGATGCCCGCTGGCGCAGACGCAGACGAACGGCATCCGGTCATGCCGGAAGGAACGGAGGACTGTAGAATGGATATGCAGAACATGGACCTTATGGGCGGGAGCCTTCAGATCTCCACAGAGGTCATCGCCAAGATCGCGCGCTGCGCCGCGCTGGAGATCGACGGGGTGGCCGACGTTGCCTGCGGCAGGCAGCCGGGCAAAAAGGCCAAGGAGCTGATGGACTTTGTCAATCTGCAGCCGCCGGTGACGGTGGAGATGCGGGAGGGCACCGCCGACATCACCCTGAACCTGATCGTCCGCTTCGGCACCCAGGTGCCGGCCATGGCCGAAAAGGTGCAGAAGAACGTCAAGAACGCGGTCCAGAATATGACGCGGGTCACCGTCAGCCGGGTCAATCTGATCATCGCCGGCCTTGCCGCCGAAGAGCCTGCCCGGGACGCTGAGTGACGGCGCCGGCGGGCCATTGGGAATAGAAAAACGGCCTCTCTGCAGGATATGCCTGCAGAGAGGACTTTGATGTTGTGAGAGGGATACTATGGACAATCAGATGACTCGCCGCCAGGGGCGGGAGAATGCCTTCCTGCTGGCTTTTGCCCAGACCTTCGGCGAGCTGCCTCTGGAGCAGGCCCTGGAGGACAACCGCGCATACGACGACGAGCGCCCGGTGGACGACTTCGGCGCCAGTCTGCTGCGGGCCTACTACGACCATTCGGCCGAGGTAGACGACCAGATCCGGGCCCATCTGCGCGGCTGGACGATGGAGCGCATCCCCCGCGTGACCATCACGGTGCTGCGGCTGGCCATCGCCGAGATGCTCTACGGCGCTGAGCATAAGCCCGGCGTCGCCATCAACGAGGCGGTGGAGCTGGTCAAAAAATACGGCGCAGAAGAGGATTATCAGTTCGTCAACGGCCTGCTGGGCAGCGTCGCCCGTGAGTCCGGCCTTGCCGACGAGGAGACCGGCGCGCAGGAGGCGCCTGCACAGCTGTGAGCTATACACTGGGCATCGACACCAGCAACTATGCGACCTCTCTGGCTGTCTTTGACACAGCCGGGGAGGTCGTTTGCGCAAAAAAGAAATTCCTGCCGGTCAAAGCCGGGCAGCTGGGGCTGCGGCAGAGCGACGCGCTGTTCCACCACACCGCCGCGCTGCCCGGCATGATGACCGAGCTTGGGGCGGAGTTTGACCTGACCAAAATTGCCGCGGTGGGCGTGTCGGAAAAGCCCCGCCCCGCCCCCGGCAGCTATATGCCCTGTTTCTTGGCGGGGGTCGGCGCCGCACAGGCTTTCGCCCTGGGGCGGGGGGCGGCGATGGTCCGCACCACCCATCAGCAGGGCCACGCGGCGGCCGCCCTTTTTGCCGCCGGCGGGGCGGAGCTGTTCGGCCGGCAGGTGCTGCTGTTCCACATCTCGGGCGGCACCACCGACCTGCTGCTCTGCGACCAGGCGCGGGAGATCCGGCTGCTGGGCACCAGCAGCGATCTCTACGCCGGGCAGGCGGTGGACCGGCTGGGGGTCCGGCTGGGCTTCGGCTTCCCGGCGGGGGCCGAGGTCTCCCGCCTCGCGGCGGCATGCGAAGAGGAGGTCAAACCCAGATCCTCGGTCCGGGGGATGGACTGCAGCCTCTCGGGGCTGGAAAACCAGTGCGCCGCCCTGCTCGAGGCGGGCAAGGCCCCGGCCCATGTCTGCAAGTACTGCCTGCTGTGCGTGGCGGACACGGTGGTTCGGATGACCAAAGCCGCCCTCGCGCAGCACCCCGGGCTGCCGGTGGTCTGCGCCGGCGGAGTGATGAGCAGCAATGTCATCCGGGAGTGGGTGCAGCGGCGGCTGCCGCAGGCGCAGTTCGTGCCGGCGCAGTATGCGAGCGACAACGCCATCGGCGTCGCCATCCTCGCCGCACGGGAGGCTGGCCTATGGCTGAAGTGATCTCTGTCACCGCCCTCAACCGCTATGTCAAGGCCCTGCTGGACGGCAGCGACCTTCTCTACGACCTGGCCCTGCGGGGTGAGGTGGCGAACTTTGTCCGCAACGCAAAGAGCGGCCACTGCTACTTCACCCTGCGGGACAGCCAGAGCAGCGTCAAAGCGGTGATGTTCCGCGCCGAGGCGCAGCGGCTGGCCTTCCGCCCCGAAGAGGGGATGCGGGTGGTGGTCCGCTGCCGGGTCTCGCTCTATGAGCCGAGCGGCAGCTATCAGGTGTACGTCAACGCCATGTTCCCCGACGGGGTGGGGGAGGCGCAGCTCGCCCTCGAGCAGCTCAAGGCAAAGCTCGAGGCAGAGGGGCTGTTCGCCCCCGAGCACAAAAAGCCCCTGCCCGCCTACCCGCAGAAGATCGGCCTGGTCACAAGCAGGACAGGCGCCGCGCTGCAGGACATCCGGAACGTCGTCGGCCGACGGTGGCCGGCGGCCCGCCTCATCCTCTGCCCGGTCACCGTGCAGGGCTTTGAGGCGGCGGGGGAGGTGGCCGCCGCCATCGCCCGGCTGGACCGGCTGGGTGTGGACGAGATCATCGTCGCCCGGGGCGGCGGCAGCCGGGAGGACCTGTGGGTCTTCAACGCCGAGGTCATCGCCCGGGCGGCCTACCGCTGCAAAACGCCGCTGATCAGCGCCATCGGGCACGAGATCGACTACACCATCCTGGACTTTGTGGCCGACTGCCGCGCACCCACCCCCTCTGCCGCCGCCGAGCTGGCCGTCCCCGACCGGGAGGCCCTGCGGCAGAAAGTGCGGCAGATCTGGGAGACCATGCGGGACGATATGCAAAACCGCAGGGAACGATGCTATGATCAATGCGCAAACTGCGCCGGCGTCCTGGCGGCCGGGCTGCCGCGGCAGCCGCTGCACAGCGGCAGAGAACGCCTTGCCGCCCTGCGCGCCGAAGCGCAGGCAGCCCCCCGCGCCTGCTGGCAGGAAAAGCGCCGGCAGCTGGCCCATGGGGCGGCCCTGGCGGCCTCCCTCAGCCCCTATCGGGTGCTGGCACGGGGCTACGCCATGGTGGCGGGCCCCGACGGCAGAGTCCGTCAGGCCGGGCAGCTGCGCGCAGGGGAGAATATACAGCTCATCGCGGCCCATCGCCGGGCCCGGTGCCTGGTGACGGCAGTGGAGGAGACCGATGAAAGCACCCAAGACATTTGAAGAAGGGATGACCCGCCTGGAGGATATTCTGGCCAGGATGCAGAGCGGGGAGGTCACGCTGGCCGAGTCGGTCAAGCTGTACGCCGAGGCCGCTGGCCTGGTGGAATACTGCAGCCGCACCCTGGACAAGGTATCCCTGCAGATGGACGAGATCGACCTGCGGCTGGCGGGCGCCGGCCGGGACGGTGAAAACGAGACGGTGCGCGGCGGCGCGGAGGAAAAACCATGAACTATCAGCAGCAGTACGACCAATACCTGGCCCGGGCCAAACGGGCCCTGGAAGAGGCCTGCCGGCTCTATCTGCCGGCCGAATCACAGGTCTGCCAGGCGGCCCGCTACAGCCTGATGGGCGGCGGCAAGCGGGTGCGGGCGGTGCTGGTGCTCAGCGTCTGCGAGATGCTGGGCGGGGACGGCGCGGCGGCCGAGGCCTTTGCCGCCGCCGTCGAGATGCTGCACTGCTACTCGTTGATCCACGACGACCTGCCCTGCATGGAC
>DWXX01000039.1 GCA_019118985.1 Candidatus Faecalibacterium faecipullorum | reverse complement strand
TTCTCGCTTTGGCCGATCACCGCGATGCCGGTGCGGTTGACCTGTGCAAAGAACTCTTCCTGGCTGAGGGCGGTGCGGGTGCCGGGGACGCTCTCCATCTTGTCGATGGTGCCGCCGGTGTGGCCGAGGCCCCGCCCGCTCATCTTGGCGATCTTCACTCCGCAGGCCGCCGCGATGGGTGCGATGACCAGGGTGGTCTTGTCGCCCACCCCGCCGGTGGAGTGCTTGTCCACCTTGATCCCCGCAATGGGGCTCAGGTCCACCATCTCGCCGCTGCGGGCCATGACGTCGGTCAGGATGGCGGTCTCCTCATCGGTCATGCCGCGCAGGTAGACCGCCATCATCCAGGCGGCCATCTGGTAGTCGGGCACCTGCCCCGATACATAGCCGCCGATCAGCTGTTCCAGCTCGGCGCGGGTGTGGGTGCCGCCGTCCCGTTTTTTTGCGATCAGGTCGTAGATACGCATGGTGTTCACTCCTTTTCCATCACAAAGTTTTCAAGGGTCTGCCCCCGCCGCTCCACCTGCTGCGCGCGCAGGACGCGGTAGCCCCGCTTTTCAAAAAAGCCGCGGGCGGTGCGGGAGGCGTGTGTGACGATGGGCCGCACCGGGCAGGCGGCTTCCAGCGCGCCGCAGAGGGCCGCGCCCGCCCCCCGCCGCTGGAAGTCCCTGCCCACATACAGCCGGTCGAGGTAGCCGGCAGCCGGGTCGATGTCCCCGAAGCCGGCCAGCCGCCCGTCCAGTTCGGCCACCAGGGCGACGTGCGCGCGGAAGCTCCCGTCCCACGCCGCAAGGTCGGGGCCCTCGGGCGGGGCCCAGGCGTCCAGCTCGGCGGGGGTGTAGTCGGCGGCGCAGACGGTGTGGACCGTCTCGTAAAAGAGCTTTGCCAGGGCGGGGCAGTCCCCCGTCCGGTAGGGGCGGACGGTCACCCGCCCGCACCCTACCAGCCAGGCCGCGGCCTCCTCCCGGCTGTGGAAGGTGAATACCCGCGGCGGGTCGGGCTGCTCGGCGCGGGCGGCGAGGGCTGCGAGGATGAGGGGCCGCTCGTCCCGGGCAAAGTTCGACACCCACTCGTAAAATTCCGGGTCGAGCTGTTCCTCCACCCAGGGCATATCGGGCCGCAGCTGCCCCACCCGCCCGCGGATGGCGTCGAGGCAGACCGCGGTGGGGTAGTCGAGGAAAAAGACGGCGTCGCACTTTGCCAGCCGCATGGGCAGGGTGCGGTTGTAGTTGCCGTCGATGATCCACGCCGGCCGCGCAAGCCATTCGCCCAGGGTGCGGTCGAACGCCTCGCGGGTGATGTGGCCGCGGTCGGGCGTGTGCCAGAGCATATCCAGGTAGTACAGGGGCAGGCCGGTTTTCTCCTGCAGGGCGCGGGCGAAGGTGCTCTTGCCTGCGCCCGAACAGCCGATGACCAGGACTTTCTGCATAGTTCCTCCTTGTGTTGGGGCGGCCGGGGACAAAAACGGCGGCAAGCCGTGCCGCCTGCCGCCGCGCTTGTGGACCTTAGCGGGAACCCTTGTCGTAGGGGATGCCCTCGGCCTTGGGGGCCATGCTGTTCTTGGAGGTAAAGGCAAGAATGATCATCGAAGCGATGAAGGGCATCATGTTGTAGATGTTGCTCGACCAGCCGAGATTGGCCAGGAAGGTGGAGTCGGCGATGTTGGCCAGGCTCTTGAAGACGGCGAAGAACATGGCCGCCCCGAAGATGTGGAAGGGCTTCCACTGGCCGAAGATCATGACCGCCAGCGCCAGGAAGCCCGCGCCGGCCACGCCCACCTCAAAGTTCCAGGTCTGGACGGGGGGGACGATATAGGCCATGCCGCCGATGGCGCCCAGCGCGCCCGAGATCAGGACGCCGGCGTACCGCATCTTGTAGACGTTGATGCCCACCGAGTCGGCGGCCTGCGGGTGTTCGCCGCAGGCACGCAGCCGCAGGCCGAAGCGGGTCTTGTACATCACCACAAAGCTGACCACCAGCAGGACCAGCCCCAGCGGGACAAAGACGCTCATCTCCAGCCCGCCGATCGAGAACAGGAAGGGCCGGTTGGAATAGTTCAGCTTGGCGCTGCCGCTCTCGCTGAAATACTTCGACAGGACCACCGCCACCGCCGTCGCCAGCAGATTGAGGGCGGTGCCGCCGATGGTCTGGTCGGCCTTCAGGTTGATGGAAGCGAAGGCCAGCAGCAGGGAATAGACCATCCCCGCGACCGCCGCCGCCAGGATGGACACCACCACCACCAGCCAGGCGGGCATGCTCGCCGGCATCAGGGTCAGCGCCAGGACGCCTGCGACGCCGCCGATGACCATGATGCCCTCCAGCGCGATGTTGATGATGCCCGAGTGCTCGCTGAACATGCCGCCCAGCGCCACCAGCATCAGGACGATGCCGTACAGCAGGGTATATTTGATCAGTAACAGCATAGCTTACCCCTCCTTTGTGCCGGTCTTATCCGCCCGCTTGCCGCTCAGGAGCTTTGCGATCTTGCCGCGGAACAGCATCGAGAAGGCGCACAGGTAGATGATGATGCCGCTGATCAGGTCGGCGACCTCAGTCGGGTAGTACCGGGTGGACAGGAACGAGCCGCCCACCGTGATGTGGGAGATGAACAGCGCCGAGAAGATGGTGCCGATGGGGTTGGAGCTTGCCAGCAGCGCCACCGAGATGCCGTTGAAGCCCATGGCGGGCAGGGTGGTGGAGTTCAGGGGGTTCCACTCCGACACGCCGGACAGGTAGTACAGCCCCGCGCCGAAGCCTGCCAGCGCGCCGGCGATGACCATCGACAGCACCAGGTTCTTCTTTTCGTTGATGCCGGCGTAGCGGGCGGCGTTCTTGTTCAGGCCGACGGCTTTCAGCTCATAGCCGAAGGTGGTCTTGTCCAGCACCACCCAGATCAGGATGGCCACCACGATGGACAGGAAGATGGCGATGGTGGTGCTGTTGGTCTGGAACATATCGTTCAGCCCGAAGTCGGGGATGGTGACCCCCTCGGCCCCTTCCATCCGGCGCAGGTTGAGGGTGCGGGTGTTGCGGGCGTCGTACATCGGGCCGGTGCCGCCGGCGTAGATGATCTCATTGACCAGGTACAGGCCGATCCAGTTGAACATGATGGAGGTGATGACCTCGTTGATGTTCAGGTAGGCCTTGAACAGGCCGGGGATGGCCCCCCACAGCCCGCCCAGCACCGCCGACGCGATCAGGCTGACATACCAGGGCAGGTGCAGGATGATGGCGCAGTACAGCGCGCCGTAGGCGCCCAGGGTGTACTGCCCCGCCGCGCCGATGTTGAACAGCCCCGTCTTGAAGGCGAAGGCCACCGACAGGCCGGTCATCACCAGGGGGGCGGCGTTGGCCAGGGTGCGGCCGACGCCGTAGGGCGCGTCGTAAAAGCCGCCCTTGAGGATGCGGACAAAGCCGTCCGCCCAGGCGTGCTCGGCGTTGATGGCAAGCAGCACCAGATAGCCGCAGACCAGGCCGATCACGATGCACAGCAGCGCCGCCAGCACGCTGACAAAGGCCGACCGGCCCCCGCCGCTGCGGGAAAGCATCTTTTTCTTTTCCATAAAGCCGATCATTCTCCTTTCCGCTGCTTGCGGGCGCCGGCCATGTAGAGGCCCAGCTCCTGCACGGTGGTGGTCTTGGGGTCAAACTCGCCCACCACTTCGCCCTCGTACATCACCAGGATGCGGTCGGACAGGTTCATGACCTCGTCCAGCTCAAGGCTGACCAGCAGCACCGCCTTGCCGGCGTCCCGCTGGGCCACGATCTGGTGGTGGATATACTCGATGGCGCCCACGTCCAGGCCGCGGGTGGGCTGCACAGCCACCAGCAGCTTGGGGTCGCGGTCGATCTCGCGGGCGATGATGGCCTTCTGCTGGTTGCCGCCCGACATGCTGCGGGCGGTGGTCACGCTGCCCTGCCCGCTGCGCACGTCGTACTGCTCGATCAGCCGGTCGGAGTATTCCCGCACCTTGTCTTTGCGGATGAAGCCGTGGCTCTGGAATTCGCTCTGCCAGTACCGCTGCAGCACCATGTTGTTTTCAAGGCTGTAGTCCAGGATCAGGCCGTGCTTGTGCCGGTCCTCGGGGATGTGGCTCATGCCGGCCTTGGACCGCTCCCGGATGGAGGCGTGGGTGATGTCCTTGCCGCAGAAGGTGATCCTGCCGCCCGACAGCTTTTCCAGCCCGGTCAGCCCGTAGACGAACTCGGTCTGGCCGTTTCCCTCGATGCCCGCCAGGCAGACGATCTCCCCCGCGCGCACCTGGAAGGTGACGTCCTTGACGGCGTTCTTCTTGTGGGTGGCGCTGGGGATGGTGACGTCCTGCACGTCCAGGATGACTTCGCCCGGGTGGGCGGGGGCCTTTTCGACCTGCAGCTGCACGTCGCGGCCCACCATCATCCGGGACAGCTCCTCCTTGGTGGTGGCGGCGATGTCCACCACGCCGACGTACTTGCCCTTGCGCAGGACGGTGCAGCGGTCGGCCACCGCCATGATCTCGTTCAGCTTGTGGGTGATGAAGAGGATGCTCTTGCCCTCTTTCTTGAACCCGCGCATGATTTCCATCAGTTCGTCGATCTCCTGCGGGGTCAGAACGGCGGTCGGCTCGTCAAAGATCAGGATCTCGTTGTCGCGGTAGAGCATCTTGAGGATCTCGACCCGCTGCTGCATCCCGACCGAGATGTCGCTGACCAGGGCGTCGGGGTCGACCCGCAGGCCGTACTTCTCGCTCAGGGCCATCACCTTTTTGCGGGCTTCGGCCTTCTGCAGAAAGCCCAGTTTGTTGGGCTCCACCCCCAGGATGATGTTGTCCAGCACGGTGAAGCACTCCACCAGCTTGAAGTGCTGGTGCACCATGCCGATGCCCAGCGCGTTGGCGTCGTTGGGGTTGCGCACCTGCACCTCTTTGCCGTTTTTGCGGATGGTGCCCTGCTCGGGCTGATACAGGCCGAACAGCACGCTCATCAGGGTGCTTTTGCCGGCGCCGTTCTCGCCCAAAAGGGCGTGTACTTCGCCTCTGCGCAGCTGGAGGGTAATATCATCGTTTGCCTTGATCCCGGGGAATTCCTTGGTGATATGGAGCATTTCGATCACATAATCCTCGGCCAATCTGCTCACTCTCCTTTCACGATGGGTCACGCACGCGGGTGACGCATAGTTCTCACTTTATTCATTATAACGTATCTTGAGGATACTTTGCAAGGAAAATATGGATGAAATTCCGGCATTTTGCAAAAAAGAGGCGGATCTTCTCCTATTTGCCCGGTGGGGAGAAAGAAATGTGCGTATTGCACAAAAAAGCAGGGCGCCTTTTGGGCGCCCTGCCGATGTACGCGGGGGATAATGGAAGGGGTTTACTGCACGTAGTTGACAGTGACCAGCTCGCTGGTGGTGGGCTTGACGCTGTCCTCGCTGGAGTTGTCGATGACGATCTCGCCGGAAGCGACCTTCTCCTTGACAGCCTCGTACTCCTCAACGGTGAAGGTGCGGAAGTTCCAGCTGCCCTCGGCGGTGGGCAGGCCGACGTAGTCGCCCTCCTGCAGGCCGAAGTTGCCGTTGGTGGCGGCGATGGTGCTCCACTCGCCGGCGTCGATGTCGCCCAGGGCGGACTCGACGGCGAAGGTCAGTTCCTTCATGGCAGAGGTGATGAACGGGTTGTACTCATAGGTGCCGTCGGCCACGCCGTTGGCGCCGATGTAGTTCTGGTCGACGTCGACGCCGACGATGTAGCCGTTGGACTTGATGGCAGCCTCGAGGGCGGAGGTGTAGATGCCGCCGCCGCAGGCAAAGACGACCTCGGTGCCGCTGGTGTACCAGCCCTCCATGCGGGAGGTGATATTGGCGTCGCCGTAGAACTGGCCGCCGTAGAAGTAGTTGATGTCGACGGCGTTGCCGGTCTCCTGGGCAGCGGCGTCAACGCCCTGCACGAAGCCGTAGCCGTAGCGGATGAC
>DWXX01000038.1 GCA_019118985.1 Candidatus Faecalibacterium faecipullorum | reverse complement strand
ACAGCTCCACCATAAAGCTCACCCGGTGCTCTTGCTCGCCGCTGAGGCGGTAGGGGGGCTCGACGTCGGTGCCCCAGCTGTCGATGCCGCCGACGCCGCGCACCGCGCCCATGACGGTCAGGATGGTGCGGCCGGTGGCGGGCAGCTCGTCGGCGTGGGCGGCGGCCTCCAGCTGGTGGGGGGTGTTGGGCAGGGCCGAGAAGGCGAAGGGCTCGCCGTCGGCCATGCGGAGGGTGAGGGCGGCGTCGGCGCGGCGGCCGGCGGTCTGCTGCTGCAGCGTCAGGGTGCGGGTGCCGATGTGGACGCCGCAGTCCTGCGGGACCAGGTAGGCGGGGATATGGGGCTCCTCGCTCCAGCGGCCGAAGGAGGCGCCTTTATAGCGGTCGGGGTAGGTCTCGCCCGACAGGCCGGTCCAGCAGACCCGGGCGGCGGGCTGCGCGGTGGCCATCCGGACGCCAAAGACCGGCAGCTCGGGCGCGCCGGCCGCGCCGTGGTAGACGCCGTCCACCCGCAGGGCGCTGCCGGTGACGGTGTAGCAGATGTCAGCCGACGCCCCCGGCACGGTGGGGAAGGTGAAGGTGTACCGGATGCGGACGCAGCCGGGGCCCTTCTCCTCCACCTGCCAGCCGGCCGTCTGGGGGTAGGCGTCGGCGGCCAGCCAGGCGGCGCTGCGCTGCGGGAAGCCGCAGCCCCGGTCGTTCTCGGTGGGGGCCCGCCAGAGGGCGGGGCGGGGGGCGCGCCAGACCCACTCGGGGCCGCCGGCCATCCGCAGGGAGGCCAGCCCCCCCTCGCTGTAGGAGAACTGCAGGGCAAAGCGGTCCCCCTGCACCCCGAGGTTGACGTCCCCCTCGACGACGGTCAGCGGGCCGCCGGCGCGCAGGGGCGGCAGGGTGAAGGCGGCGGCCGCCTTTGCGTTGGCCGCGTCGTGGGCGGCGCGCTGGGCCGGGGTGCTGTACCAGTAGCGCAGGTCCTGCATGGCGGGCTTTTCCGCCCCGTCGGCAAAGACGATGCCGTTGGCGCTGAAAGCGTAGTCGGTGGGCCGCTCGCCGAAGTCGCCGCCGTACCCCAGCCGCCGGCCATGGACTCCCTCCTGCCAGAGGGCCTGGTCCATGTAGTCCCAGACAAAGCCGCCCTGGTACTGGGGGTACTCCTCGGCCAGGCGGATGTAGCTCTCCATCCCGCCCAGGCTGTTGCCCATGTCGTGCATGTACTCGCAGAGGAGGAAGGGCTTGGCGGGGTTGGATTCAAGGTAGGCGCGCACCTCGTCGGGCTTGGCGTACATCCGGCTCTCGATGTCGCTGATGCGGTCAAAGGCCCGGCAGTGGAACACCCCCTCGTAGTGGACCAGACGCCCGGGGTCGTTGGCGCGGAAGAACTCGCTCATGGCCAGGATGTCCTCGCCGGCGTAGGATTCGTTGCCGCAGCTCCAGATCAGGATGGCGGTGTGGTTTTTGTCCCGCTCGAACATCGAGCGCGCCCGGTCCACCACGCAGTCCCGCCATTCCGGCAGGCTGCCCGGCACGTTCCAGGAGGGCTCGACCCTGCTCATCTTCTGCCAGGAGCCGTGGCTCTCCAGGTTGGCCTCGTCCATCATGTAGATACCGTTCTCATCGCACAGCTCGTACCAGAGGGTCTGGTCGGGGTAGTGGCAGGTGCGCACCGCGTTGATGTTATTGCGGCGGAAGGTCTCGATGGCGCGGTACATATCCTCGGGGCCGATGGCGCGGCCGGTCTCGGGGTTCCACTCGTGGCGGTTGACCCCGTTGAATACCAGCCGCTCGCCGTTCAGCTCCATCACGCCGTCCCGCAGCCCGAACCGGCGGAAGCCGGTGCGGTAGGGCACTGTCTCCACCACCCGCCCGGCGGCGTCGGTCAGGGTCAGGGTGACGGTGTAGAGGGCGGGGTCGGCGTGGTCCCACTTGCGGACGCCGGGCAGGGTGACCGGCGCGCCGCACCAGAATTCGCCCGCCCGGGTCAGGGGCATGGGGGCGTCGTAGATCACCTCGCCCCCCGGCGCGGCAACGGTGCAGCGCAGCCCGCAGCCCTCCAGCGAAGCCCCCGGCGCGGCGCTCAGCCGCAGCCGCGGCGCAAGCAGACCGGCGGCATTGTCGGCGCTGAGGGAGGCGCGCAGCCACAGGTCCTCGATGTGCAGTTCGGGCTTGGCGTACAGATACACCGGCCGGAAGATGCCGAAAAAGCGGAAGAAGTCCTGGTCCTCCAGCCAGCTGCCCGAGCAGTTCTTGTAGACCTCGACGCACAGGCGGTTCTCGCCGCCGCGCAGGCAGCCGGTCAGGTCGAAGTCGGCGGGGGTGAAGCTGTCCTCGCTGTAGCCGACGAACTGCCCGTTGCACCAGCAGTAGAAGGCTCGCTCCACCCCCTGGAAGGAGACGCAGACCCGTTTGCCCCGCAGCGCCTCGTCGAGGGTGAAGGTGCAGACATAGCTGCCCACCGGGGTGTCGTCCCAGGCGATCTGGGGCGGGCGGAGGTAATGCCGCCCATCCCAGGGGTACATGGTGTTGATGTACTGGATCTGCCCGTAGCCCTGGGTCTCGATGTGCCCGGGCACGGCGATCTCGTCAAAGCCGTCGAGGCTTGCGCCCTCTTGCCAGAAGTCGGCGGGGCGGTCGGCGGGGCGGGGGCTGTAGGCAAAGCGCCATGCGCCGTCCAGGGACTGGCGCAGGTCGCTGCCGCCGGCGTACCAGATATGGTCGGAATGTGCGTCCAGGCGGTTGACCGCAAAGACCTGCGGGTCCTCCAGCCAGTGCAGTTCGGGGCGGGTCGCGTTCATGGAAATGACCTCCTTGCAGAAATCATGCAAAATCAGGCGCGTGATGCGCAAAAACTCTATCCAAATTGTACTGTCCCGCCGCGGCGCTGTCAACGCAAAAATCCGTCACCCGGATAGAGGATTGTTGTGCGGGCCGCGCAAGGGGCGCTTTTTTCAAAATTCACCCTTGACAAGCGTGCCCAAAACTGGTATCATGATAAGGCATTCGGTACGGCGCGGGTGCCCACGAGGAGAGATGTCCGAGTGGTTTAAGGAAGCAGTCTTGAAAACTGCCGTGCGGCAACGCACCGTGGGTTCGAATCCCACTCTCTCCGCCATTTTTAATAAAATACCATTGATTTGACTTTGCTCTGGAGTAGTACTCAAGAGGCCGAAGAGGCGCCCCTGCTAAGGGCGTAGGTCGGGAAACCGGCGCGAGGGTTCAAATCCCTCCTACTCCGCCAAAAAACACCAGGAACCACAGGTTGGTTCCTGGTGTTTTTTCGTGCGCGGTTCAGCGGGGGTCGCGGGCGGGGCGGCGCGGGGTGTAGCTCTGCACCCGGTCGATCAGCCAGGAGGACAGGGTGACGGTGATGAGGGAGTAGGCGATGCGCATAAACGGGATGTAGCTGAGGGACAGCACCAGCACCACCAGGTCGGTGAAGAGATAACAGCGCGCCAGACGCCAGCGGGTGACCTTTGAGATGGTCAGCGCCAGGGCGTCGTCGCCGCCGCTCGAGCCGCCCTGCCGGACGATCAGGCCCACGCCTATGCCGACGAACAGCGCTCCCAGGACGGCGGCTGCCAGCGGGTAAGCCGACAGGTCGGGCAGCATGGGGGGGAACATCTCCCAGATCTTGTAGAACAGCGAGACGCTGAGGGTGGACACCACCGAGATGCGGATGAACCGCCCGCCCAGGTACTTGAAGGCCAGCAGATAGCAGGTGAAGTCCAGCACCGGGGTGATGAGGGCGGGGGAGACGCCCAGCCAGTGCTCGATCAGCAGCATCAGCCCCATGACGCCCCCCTCGGTGATGCCGGTCTGCTGATGGATGTTGTGGATGCCGAAACTGGCGATCATGGCCCCCAGCACGATCAGACCCACCCGGCGGAGGGTCAGTTCCTCCCGCAGGCGGCGGCAGAGCACGGCGAGGGCGCGGTTACAGATGCGAAACATAAAACCTCTCTTGTCTTTTGCGGTATTTGCGGTACAATCATAGTATAAGGGATATAGTAACTATAGTGTCAAGGGGGCGGCCATGAAAAACGCAAGCAGCGAGAACCTCTTCTCCATCGGGGAGGTGGCAAAGTACCAGCACATCTCCAAGCAGACCCTGATCTTTTACGACAAGATCGGGCTGTTCCGCCCCGCGTGGGTGGACCCGTCCAGCGGCTACCGCTACTACAGCGCCAGCCAGCTGGACTACCTCGACACCATCCTGATCATGAAGAAGATCGGCTTCTCCCTGCAGGAGATACGGGCCCACATGCAGCACTACGACCTCGACAGCAGCCTTGCCATGCTGCGCCGCCAGCTGGACGTCATCGACCAGAAGGTGGCCGAGCTGCGGCTGATCCGCAGCCGGGTCAGGAGCCGCTGCGAGCAGATGGAAGCCGCCCGCGCCCACTGCGCCCCCGCCCCCGGCCCCGTCGAGCTGGAGGACGCCCCCGAGCAGTACCTGCTCTGCCGCCCGGTGCAGCCCCCCTATACCCTGCGGGAGATCAGCATCGCCACCAAGCAGTGCTTTGCCGATTCCTTCGACGAGGGGCTGCCGGTCTTTTTTCAGTGCGGGGTGGTGGTGCCCATCGAGCGGGTGCGGGCCGGCCGCTGCACCGAGGCGTCCCTCGCCTTTTTGCCCATCGAGCGGACCAACCGGGCCGAGAACATCCTCCGGCTGCCGGCCGGGCGGCGGGCCTGCATCTACCATGTGGGGGACTACCTGTCGGAGGGCCCCTCGTATCAGCGCCTATTGGCCTGGTGCGAAGAGCGGCAGCTGCGGGTGGTCTCGGACGCCTACGAGTTCTGCATCAATGACTACCTCACCACCCACGACGAGAGCGAGTATATCACCAAGATCGCCGTCTATGTGGAAAAGGCATAAAAAGGCCCCGTCAGGCGTCCGAAACGCCCGGCGGGGCTTTGCTGCGCTTATTCAGCTGCGGCGCGGGCGGGGCGGAGCGCGCCGTCCGCTGCCTGCGGGGGCCGGGGGGTCAGCCGCACTTCGGTGACCCGGCGGCGGGCGGCGTGGGTGACCACCCCCGCGTAATCGCCCAGGCGGAAGCCGTCCCCCACCTTGGGCAGGTGGCCGGTCAGGTCCTGCAGCAGGCCGTTGACGGTGTTGGAGTCGGTCTGCTGTGGGGGGATGTCCAGCTTCTCGTACAGGTCGTCGACGCTCGCGGTGCCGGACACCAGCCAGCTGCCGTCCTTCTGGGGGCGGAAGTCCTCGACGGCCTCGTCGTGCTCGTCCCAGATCTCGCCCACCAGCTCTTCCAGGATGTCCTCGAGGGTGACGATGCCCTCGGTGCCGCCGTATTCGTCCACCACGACGGCGATGTGGTGGTGTTCCTCCCGGAAGGTGCGGAGCATGGCGGAGATCTTGGTGGCGCCGGTGGTGAAGAGGGCGGGGGTGATCAGCTGCCGCCAGCCCTCCTGCCCGCGCATCCGCGCCAGCGAAAAGTCCTTTTCATGGAGCACGCCCACCACGTTGTCGATGGTGTGGTGGTAGACGGGCAGGCGGGAATAGCCCGACTCGGCAAAGACCTCGGCCACCGTTTCAGCCGGGGCGCTGTCCTTGACGCCCACCACGTCGACGCGGGGGGTCAGGATCTCGCCCACCTCCACGTCGTCGAACTCGATGGCGCTGCGGATCAATTCGCCCTCGCGGTCGGTCAGCTCGCCTTCGCTCTCAGCTTCCGACACCATGGTGATCAGTTCGCCCTCGGTGATGGCGTCCGGCTCGGCCTCGGCGTGAAAACAGTGAGAGACCAGCCGTCCCCAGAGACCGAACAGTGCGGTCAGGGGGGTCAGCAGGGTAATGAAGCACTGCAGCAAAGGCAGGCAGAGGGTGATGACTTTTTCGGGGATCTCGCGCGCCAGGCTGCGGGGGCCGATCTCACCGAACAGCAGGATGGCCGCTGCCAGCGCCACAGCCGAGACCAGGGTGCCCCGCAGAGCCCCCATGGGGCGGATCAGCAGCAGCACGCCCAGGGAAGCGGCCGCCAGATTCGCGATGGTGTCCCCCACCAGAATGGTGGACAGGATCTTGTCCCGCTGCCCAAGCAGGGCCAGGACTTTTGCCGCGGCGGCGTCCCCGGCTTCGGCGCGGCTTTTCATCCGGATCTCATTGAGGGAGGAATAAGCCGTCTCGGAAGCGGAGAAAAAGCCGGACAGCGCGATCAGCACCACCAGCGCCGCGACGATCATCATACTGCCATCGTCCATAAAAGTAACAATCAACTCAACTTTCTTTTGGGTCCAAAGGTGTCATGCGTACAGAAAATGCGCTTCCCACCGCCGGCTTCCGACGATGGAAAGCGCATTTCGCTTCTTATGATAACATACTCGCCCGGCAGATGCAAGGGAAAGCGGCGATTTGGCCGCCTTTTGCCCCCGCCTTTACCGCAGGGTGAAGGCGCTGCCGTCCCAGTCCACCGTCAGGGTGGCCCCTTCGGCAAAGTCGCCGCGGATGATGGCTTTGGCCACCATGGTCTCGACCCTGCTCTGGATGAACCGCTTGATGGGCCGCGCGCCGTAGACGCTGTCGTAGGCCGCGTCCAGGATGGCGTCGCAGGCGGCGTCGGTGACCTCCAGCTCGAGGCGCTTGCCCTGCTCCATCCGGCGGCGCAGGTCCTCCAGCTGCAGGCGGACGATCTTGCGGGCCTCGTCTTTGGTCAGGCTCTTGTAGTAGACGATCTCGTCCAGCCGGTTGAGGAACTCGGGCCGGAACTTCGAGCGCAGCAGCGCGTCGATCTGGCTGCGGGCTGCGTCGCTCAGCTCATTGGAGCCGGTGGCCCGCCGCTGTTCGAGGTCGCTGAGGATGATGTCGCTGCCCAGGTTGGAGGTCAGGATGATGATGGTGTTCTTGAAATCCACCGTCCGGCCCTGGCTGTCGGTGATGCGGCCGTCGTCCAGCACCTGCAGCAGGATGTTGAATACGTCGGGGTGGGCTTTCTCCACCTCGTCGAACAGCACCACGCTGTAGGGCTTGCGGCGGACCGCCTCGGTCAGCTGGCCGCCCTCCTCATAGCCGACGTATCCCGGAGGCGCGCCGATCAGGCGGCTGACGCTGAACTTCTCCATATACTCGGTCATGTCGATCCGCACCAGGTTCTTTTCGCTGTCGAACAGGCTCTCGGCCAGGGCTTTGGCCAGCTCGGTCTTGCCGACGCCGGTGGGCCCAAGGAAGAGGAAGCTGCCGATGGGCCGGTTGGGGTTGGCGATGCCGGCCCGGCTGCGCAGGATGGCCTCGCTGACCTTGGTCACCGCCTCGTCCTGCCCGATGACCCGCTTGTGCAGCACGTCGGCCAGGTGCAGCAGCTTCTCCCGCTCGCCCTCCACCAGCTTTTCGACCGGGATGCCGGTCCACCGGGCGACGATGCGGGCGATCTCCTCGTCGGTGACGCGGTCCCGCAGAAGGCTCGCTTCCTTCTTTTCGGCGGCCAGCTTTTCCTCGGCGGCCAGCTGTTTCTGCAGCTCGGGCAGGCGGCCGTATTTCAGCTCGGCGGCCTTGTTCAGGTCGTACTCCCGCTGGGCCTTTTCAATGTCGGCGTTGGTGTGCTCGATCTGCTCGCGCAGGGCCTGCACCTTGCTGATGGCGTTCTTCTCGTTTTCCCACTGGGCCTTCATCTGGCGGAACTTGTCCTGCAGCTCGGCCAGCTCCTTCTCGATGTCGCGCAGGCGGCTCTGGCTGAGGGCGTCGGTCTCCTTTTTCAGGCTGACCTGCTCGATCTGCAGCTGGGTGATCTTGTGGGCCAGGTCGTCCATCTCGCTGGGCATGCTGTCCATCTCGGTCTTGATCATGGCGCAGGCTTCGTCCACCAGGTCGATGGCCTTGTCGGGCAGAAAGCGGTCGGTGATGTACCGGTCGCTGAGGGTGGCGGCGGCGATCAGCGCGCTGTCGTTGATCTTGACGCCGTGGAACACCTCATACCGCTCTTTCAGCCCGCGCAGGATCGAGATGGTGTCCTCGACGGTGGGTTCGTCCACCATCACCGGCTGGAACCGCCGCTCCAGCGCGGGGTCCTTCTCGATATACTGGCGGTACTCGTCGAGGGTGGTGGCGCCGATGCAGTGCAGCTCGCCCCGGGCCAGCATGGGCTTGAGCAGGTTGCCGGCGTCCATGGC
>DWXX01000037.1 GCA_019118985.1 Candidatus Faecalibacterium faecipullorum | reverse complement strand
ACCCAGCCCCGCCCCCCGAAAGCGCCGGCGGCTGAAAACGGATGCCCGGCGCGCCGGGTGGGCAGCTTCACCCTGGGGCTCTGCCTCATCGCGGTGGGGGTCTGCTTTCTGTGCTACTACTTTGTGCCCGGCTTTGCCTGGCTGCCGGTGGTCAAGGTGGGCGCGCCCCTTGCGCTGGTGGCCCTCGGGGCCGAGACCATCTGGTGCGCCTCCCATCAGGAAAGATGGAAGTACGATTTCCTCGCTGTATTCAGCTGCCTGGTGATGATGGCCGGCGCCTTCTGCCTGACGCTGGTGCCGCTGTTCTGGCAGGAGCTTGGCCCCGAGCGCCGCGCCGGTCTGGACAGCCTGACCGACCAGTACGAGAGCGAGCTGTACGACGCGCTGGACGGCCGGGTGCGGCTGCACCGGCTGGACGTCTACGCCGACACCGACTTCGGCGCCGAGGCGCCCCAAACGCTGGACGACCTGGGCAGGGGGGACGTCGACCTTGCCATCAGGGCGGACCCCTACGGCCCCTACGATACCGGCCATCACGGCGACGAGAACATCGCGCGCTTTGCCGCCGACTGCTACGCGGTGACCCAGGCCGTTCTGCAGCTGGGGCCCATCCCCGACCACGTCTCCTTCTCCTGGCGGTCGCCGGACGGGGCATACGGCTTCGACCTCAACCTGGCCGGCCGTGTCCAGCTGGACTGGACCGCCGCCCAAATGGCCGACCAGACCCGCGTCTGGGCCCTGGAAAACGACTGATACCGCCGCATAAAAGCCCCCGCCTTCCTTCCTGCAGGAAAGAGGCGGGGGCTTTCTGTGACGGGGTGTCGGGTATGATTACTTGGCGATCATTTCGGTGTAGGCCAGCACCAGCGGGCCGACGCCCTTGGCGTCGTTGCAGACCACCGGCTCGCTGTAGTAGTAGGCGAGGCTGCCGTCCCGGTGCTGCGGGCCGCCCAGACCGGCCACCAGGCAGATGCCGTCCAGCTGCAGGCTGCCGTCCGGGTTCTTGGACAGGTACTTGTCGCAGACGCCGTAGAAGGCCTTCTCAGCCCAGGCGCGCATCCGTTTGGGCAGAAGGCCCAGCCGGACGCCCTTCAGCACCGCGTAGGCGAACAGGGCGGTGCCGCTGGTCTCGAGGTAGTTGCCCTCCTCGCCGCCGTGGTCGATGACCTGCCAGAACATGCCGGTGGCCTCGTCCTGGTACTTGTGGATGTCCTCGATGGTCTGCTTGAGCATGGCCTGGATGCCGCGGTACTCGTTGTACAGCTGCTCGTCCATCCGCTCCAGCACGTCCACCATCGCCACCATGAACCAGCCCATGGCCCGCAGCCAGAAGTTGGGGCTGCAGCCGGTGACGGGGTCGGCCCAGTACATCTGGCGGCTCTCGTCGTAGCCGTGGTAGTACAGGCCGGTCTTTTCGTCCCGCATGTACTTCTGGATGTTCATGAACTGGCGGTAGCTGTCGATGCAGCCGCTCATCTTGTTGAAGCGGGTCTCATACTCCATGTAGAAGGGCTGCGCCATGTAGGCGCCGTCCAGCCAGACCTGCCAGGGGTAGATCTTCTTGTGCCAGAAGTTGCCCTCCTTGGTGCGGGGCTGGCCGCGCAGCTGGCTGTCGATCACCTCGATGGCCTTGCGGTACTTTTCCTCCCCGAAGATGTCGTAGAGGATGAACAGGTTCTTGCCCTGGTTAACGTTGTCAAGGTTGTACTCTTCTGGGTCGTAGGTCTTGATGGAGCCGTCGGGCTGGACAAACCAGTCGATGAACTCCTTGGAGAAGTCGAGGTACTTCTTCTCCCCGGTGGTGTGGTAGAGGCTGAGGCAGGCGGTGATCATGCAGCCGTCGATGTAGTTCCACTTGTTGGGCTGGCCGCTGCGCACCTTCTCGATGTTCCACATGGGGGCCTCTGCGCTGGAGTTGGCGATCAGGTAGTCGACGTATTCGCCCAGCATGGTCAGAATTTCCTGGTGTGTCATGGCGTTCAATCCTCCTCAAAGCTGCCGACGTTGGCAAACTGCAGCCGCTCGCCCTCGTACCCTTCGATCCGGACGTTGTGCAGCTCGATCTTTTTGACGTTCTCGGCGTAGATGGCAAGTTTCTTGACGTGGGGGCGGCCGTCGGCCATGGCAGCCTGGCCGGCCTGGGCGTCGGGGGCGAAGGTGATGTGGACGTTCTTCATCACCACCTGGCCGATGGGCATTTCGGGCAGGCCGTCAAAGTAGCACCCGGCGAACTGCGCGTCGGTGGCGTTGATGTCCTCCATGGTCAGGCTGCCCAGGCGGGGGGTGTAGTCGTCCACCGGCTGCGGGTCGCGGCACTGGACATACTCGCTGTGGCCGTCGGGGTCGCAGAAGTAGAACATATTGATGACGAAGGGCGCCTTGACCCCCCGCATCTCGACGTTCCGGAACACCAGCCCGTCGATGACGGCGGTCTTGCCGCGGCCGCGGCGGGTCTTGACCCGCAGACCGCGGTCGGTGTGGTCCATCAGGCACTGGGTGACCACCATGTCCTTGACGCCGCCCGACATCTCGCTGCCGATGACGATGCCGCCGTGGCCCTTGTCCAGCAGGCAGTTGCGGATGACGGTGTTCTTGCAGCT
>DWXX01000036.1 GCA_019118985.1 Candidatus Faecalibacterium faecipullorum | reverse complement strand
TGACGGCGGTGGTCATCCCCAAGACCATCACCGTCCACCTCGGCCGCCCGAACGAGTCGGCGCGCAACGTCACCGTCTCCTTCCGGGACTACATCGCCAACGTCGCCTCCAGCGAGGTGTACCCCACCTGGCCCGAGCAGGCCCTGCGGGCCAACATCCACTGCCAGATCTCGCTGGCGCTCAACCGCATCTACACCGAGTGGTACCCCAGCCGGGGGTACAGCTTCAACATCACCGGCTCGCCCGGCGTCGACCAGGCCTACGTCCACGGGCGGACCGTCTTTGACGTGATGGTCCGGCTGACCGACGAGCTGTTCAACACCTACCTGCGCAAAGCCGGCACCGTCAACCCCTACTACGCCGAGTACTGCGACGGCAAGACGGTGTCATGTCCGGGGCTCAAGCAGTGGGGTACCGTCTCCCTCGCCAACGAGGGGCGCAGCGCCCTCAGCATCCTGCGGTACTACTACGGCAGCAGCATCGAGACGGCCCGCACCTCCAACATCGCCGCCATCCCCCAGAGCTACCCCGGCAGCCCCCTGCGGCAGGGCGCGAGCGGGACGAGTGTCTACACCCTGCAGCGGCAGCTCAACCGCATCGCCAAGGACTACCCCGCCTTCGGCAAGCTGACGGTGGACGGCGCCTTCGGCCCCGCCATGGCCGAGACGGTCAAAAAGTTCCAGCGGCAGTTCGGCCTGACCGCCGATGGGGTGGTGGGCCGGTCTACCTGGTACAAGATCAGCTACATCTACGTCTCGGTCAAAGACCTGGCCGAGCTGACCAGCGAGGGGGAGACCGCCTCCGGCGTGCTGTCGGACGGGGCGTGGGGCGGGGTGACGCTGCGCACCGGCTCCCGCGGGGCGGCGGTGGAGCAGCTGCAGTTCTGGCTCAACACCCTCAGCCAGTACGTCTCCTCCATCCCGTCGGTGACGGTGGACGGGGTGTACGGCAGCGGCACCGCGGCGGCGGTGCGGGCCTTCCAGCGGCGGTACGGCCTGACCGCCGACGGGGTGACCGGCCGCGCCACCTGGGAGGCGGTCTACGCGCAGTTCGTCAGCATCCAGTCGGACAACGGCACCCCCAACGCCTACCCCGGCGCCGCGCTGCGCCAGGGCGACAAGGGCCAGAACGTCCGCCTGGTGCAGTTCTGGCTCAAGATCGCCCGCACCGTCTACACCGCCCTGAACAACCTCAAGGTGGACGGCGCCTTCGGCGCGGCCACCAAGCGGGCGGTGCAGGCCTTCCAGCGGTATTTCGGCCTTTCGGCCGACGGGGTGGTGGGCCGCGCCACCTGGAACAAGCTGCACGAGGTCTACACCGACATTGCCAACGACCTGCTGAGCGAGAAGCTGCGCCCGGGCGAGTTCCCCGGCACCCTGCGGCGGGGCGCCAGCGGGCGGGCGGTGCGGGAGCTGCAGTACTACCTCTACCTGATGAGCGCCTACGAGCCCACCCTGCCCTCGGTGACCATCGACGGGGAGTACGGCTCGGCCACCGAGAAGGCCGTCCGGGCCTACCAGCGGCTGGCGGGGCTGACCGCCGACGGGGTGGCCGGCCGCGCCACCTGGAACAGCCTCTACGCCCGGGCCAGCCGGCTGCGGCTGTCGGGGCCGGTGGTCACCGTCAACCGGATGTCCTACCCCGGCGCGCCGCTGGAGGTGGGCTCGGCCGGGGAGGCGGTGAACTACTACTCGGTGCTGCTGGCGCGGATCGCCTACTACTTCCCCGCCGTCAGCAGCCCGGGGGTGACCGCCGCCTACACCGAGGCGCTGGCCGAGGGGACCCGCAGCTTCCAGCAGCTGGTGCAGCTGCCGGCCACCGGCAGGGTGGACGCCGACACCTGGACCGCCGCCGAGGCTTTGGGCATCGCCCTGCTGACCGGGGCGCTGGACGCCTCGGCCCTGGCGCTGCCCGCCGCCGGCGGGGAGGTGTGAGCCATGGCCCGCCTGCTGGTCTACGACCGCTACATCGACCGGGTGTACACCTACAGTTCGGTCAATGAGAACGACGCCATGCCCTACAGCACCCAGAGCACCCTGCTGCTGCGGGAGTTCCGGGGCGAATCGGGCAGCCCCACCCTCTGGACCACCACCGACGCCATGGAAGCCTGGAACCTGACCCGCCGGCGGTACGGCCGCGGCATCCATGTGGGCTACGCCTTCCGCCGCATCTGGGAGGGGGGACACGGCACCCGCAGCCAGCATTACGCGGGGGTGGCCTTCGACGTGGGGCAGACCACCACCGCCGAGCACCGGAAGGAGATCTTCAACGCCGCGCTGCGCACCGGCGCGTGGGGGTACGTCGAGCCGCTCTCCCTCACCCCCACCTGGGTCCACTTCGACCGGCGGTACGGGGTGGCGGCCTGTTCGGGCACCACCTCGGGCTACCCCACCGTCCGCCGGGGCAGCCGGGGGTGCTATGTGATGGTCCTGCAGGACGCCCTTTCCACCCTGGGGTACCCCACGGGGGAGAAGATCGACGGGGTGTTCGGCCCCCTGACCGAGACCGCCCTGAAGGGCTATCAGAGCCGCAACTGGCTGACGGTGGACGGCATCTGCGGCTGCAACAGCTGGAGCAAGATCTCCACCGCGGTGCTGGGGGTGGGCCGCACCGCCACCACCATCGACTGAAGCGCGGTTGCAAAGCCCGGCAAAACGTGCTAGAATAGGCAAAAACGCGCGCACCGCACACGCATCACAGCGCACGCATCATAAAGGAGAGGGAAAGGAATGGAATTTTCAAAGCGGATGAGCCTGTTCGGGGACGAGATCTTCGCCGCCCTGAACGAGAAGAAGGTGGCCCTGGAGTCGCAGGGCAAAACGATCTACAACCTGAGCGTGGGCACCCCCGATTTTGCCCCCGCGCCCCACATCCGGCAGGCGCTGCTGGACGCCGCCGCCGACCCTGAGAACTGGAAGTACAGCCTGCGGGACCTGCCCGAGATGCTTGAGGCGGTCTGCAGCTACTACAAGCGCCGCTTCGGCGTCGAGATCACCCCCGAGCAGGTGGCCAGCTGCAACGGCAGCCAGGAGGGCTGCGGCCACATCGGGATGGCGCTGTGCGACGAGGGGGACACCGTGCTGCTGCCCAACCCCTGCTACCCCGTCTTTATCGCCGGGGCAAAGCTGGCCGGGGCCGAGCCCTGGTACTACCCCCTGGTCAAGGAGCACGACTTTCTGCCCTACGTCGCCGGCATCCCCGAGGAGGTGGCCCGCCGGGCAAAGTACATGATCGTCTCCCTGCCGGCAAACCCGGTGGGCAGCGTCGGCACCCCCGCCCTCTATGAGGAGCTGGTGGCCTTCGCGAAAAAGTACGACATCCTCCTCATCCACGACAACGCCTACAGCGACATCATCTTCGACGGGGCCGAGGGGCACAGCCTCTTCAACACCCCCGGCGCCATGGACGTGGGGGTGGAGTTCTTCAGCCTGTCCAAGAGCTTCGACGTCACCGGCGCGCGGATCAGCTTCCTGGTGGGGCGGCCGGACGTGGTGGCGGCCTTCCGCCGGCTGCGGGGGCAGATCGACTTCGGGATGTTCCTGCCCATCCAGAAAGCCGCCGTCGCCGCCCTGACCGGCCCCCTCGACATGGTCCGCGAGCAGTGCGGCGTCTACCAGCAGCGCCGGGACGCCCTCTGCGGCGGGCTGCGGGCCATCGGGTGGGACGTGCCCGACAGCCACGGCAGTATGTTCGTCTGGGCGCCCATCCCCGCAAAGTATGCAAGCAGCATGGACTTCTGCATGGACCTTGTGGAAAAGAGCGGCGTGCTGTGCACCCCGGGCTCCAGCTTCGGCCCCGCCGGCGAGGGGTATGTCCGCTTCGCGCTGACCATGCCGGCCGAGCGGATCGCCCAGGCGGTCGCCGCCATTGCCGACAGCGGCATCCTCCAGTAAGAATGGCATGAGCCGGAAGGGCGGAAACTTCCGGCTTTTTTGTTTTGCTGTGAAACGTTTTGGCCCTGCCGTTCGTCTAACGGGCAGAAAGCGGCTGCAAGGCGGGAGCAGCGCCGGGCCGCGGCGGGAGGTGAGGCATCATGTGGGAGACGCTCTACGACAGTTTCTGGGACAAGCTCGTCCGCTTCTGCTATAAGCTGACGCGGGACGAGGCCGCCGCCGAGGACCTCGCGCAGGAGGCCTTCCTGCGGGGGATGGCCCGGCAGACCCTGCTGGCCGGCCTGTCGGCGCAGCAGCAGAAGGCCTGGCTGTTCGAGACGGCCCACAACCTCTTCTGCGACGCCGCCCGCCGGGCCGCCAGAGAGCGGCAGCTGCTGGAAAAGTACGCCCCGCCCGACAGCCCCGGCGGCGCGCCGGACGCCCTGGGCGGGGTGGAGCTGACCGCCGTCTTTGAAAAGCTCCCCCTGCGGGACGCCGCCCTCTTTTTCATGCGGTACGACGAAGGCTACACCGCCGCCGAGCTGGCCCAGCTGACCGGCGAGCCCGCCGCCACCGTCCGCACCCGGCTGCACCGCATCCGCAGACAGTTACAGCAAGCACTCAAGGAGGAATAGACGTATGGGCAAGAAACTTGTGATCGACACCATGTTCTGCGACCTGCGCAAAATGCAGGAATCCACCCTCAGCCAGTACGACAGCATCCGGATCGACGCCATGATGGCCGTCACCAACCCCCGCGCCCGGGAGCTGATGAGCCGCTACCCCATCCAGATGGACTGCATGCACGCCGTCGACCTGGACGACGAGACCACCCTCAACACCCTCAACGGCAAGACCGTCTTTACCGGGCGCAACACCCCCAACGGCCGGCAGTACCTGATCGTCAACGGGACCATGACCATCGCCCCCGACGCCGGCGACGCCCTGCGCCAGTATATGGGGCTGACCATCAACGGCCTGGTCCTCTGCCCCGACTCGCTGGCCACCGTCCTGGCCAGCAAGGCCGCCGTCAACGGCAAGATCGAGACCTACCCGGACGGGGCGGCTGTCCTCAAGAGCAACGCCGTCATCGACCGCACCTTCGCCCTGCGGGCCGAGCCGGGCCGGCTCTACTGGGCCTCCCAGCGGCTGATCGCAGTGGACGACGGGCTGGACGGCGAGGAGCTGGCCGCCAAGGGGGTCCGCTTTGCTGCGCGGGAAGCCTACCTGACCGAGAGCCTGGCCGAAAGCATGGCCCCCCTCTTTGACCCCGACACCCGGCTGGTCATCCTGCCCGACGGCACCGCGGTGGAGCAGGACGATTTGACCCTGAACGGCGCGGCCCTGCGCCGGCTGGGGAGCAGTTTGCTGGTGCTGGGGGACCTGCGGCTGACCGACGACTGCGCCGAGGCGCTGAGCGACCTCGACTACCTGCAGGTGGAGGGGGACGTCTACCTGCCCGAGAGCATGGCCGACGCCCTCGACGCCGTCACCGAGACCATCCTGGACGGCGAGGTCCACTATCTGGCCGGCAAGCCCCTCTTCGACAAGCTGAACATCACGGTGGACAGGAGCCTGCTGGACGCCTTCCCCGACGGGCTGACCCTGGTGGACTGCCAGAACGTCACCCTCGACGGCAGCCTGACCCCCGCCGACGTCATCGACCATCTGGCCTTCTACGACTGCAAGAGCATCACCTGCCCCGCCGCCCTTGTCAGCGCGGTGAACGCCGTCGCCGACGGCATGGGCAGCGTCAGCGCCGGGGACAGCGGCGAAGAGGACAGCACCCCCGACGACGGCGATGTCCAGCGCATCGACGCGATGAGCTATATCCTGTAAGCGCAAAACGGCCCCGCCCCGTGCGTAACGGGGCAGAGCCGCTGTGCAAAACTCCCTGTGTTGGGTCCCGCCCTGCAAAAGGCGGGACCCTTTTCGTTTTCAGTTGACGATGTTCTCCCCCGCCCCGGCGAGGAAGGCGGCGAGGTTGCGGGCGGTGATCTCCATCAGCCGGCGCAGCGCCCCGCCGGTGGCCCAGGCCACGTGGGGGGTGAAGAGGGTGCGGGGGGCTGCCCGCAGGGGGCTGTCCGCCGGCAGGGGCTCGGCGGCGAAGGCGTCGGCGGCGTACCAGCCCAGATGCCCGCTTGCAAGGGCGGCGGCCACCGCGCCCTCGTCCACCAGGGCGCCGCGCGCGGTGTTGAGCAGCACCGCCCCCGGCTTCATTTTGGCGAGGGCCTCTGCCCCGATCATCCCGCGGGTGGCGGGGGTGGCCGGGCAGTGCAGGCTGACCACGTCGCTGCCGGCCAGCAGGGCGTCGAGGTCTGTGAAGGTCACCCCGTCGGCGGCATACTCCGGCCGGACGGTGCGGGTATAAACCAGCACCCGCATCCCGAAGGCCCGGGCGATCCGCGCGGCCTGCCGCCCGATGCTGCCGTAGCCGCAGACGCCGAAGGTGCGGCCGTACAGCTCGACCTGCGGCAGGATGCCGTACTCGGCCGGGACGCCCAGCTGCCAGTAGCCGGCGCGGAGGGCGCGGTCCTGCCGTTCGGGGCACTGGCAGACGGCCAGCAGCAGGCTGAAGGCCATCTGGGCCACGCTGTAGGTGGAGTAGCCCGGCACGTTGGCCACGCTGACGCCATGCCGGCGGCAGGCCGCCAGGTCGAGGTTGTCGGTGCCGGTGGCGATGATCCCCACCCAGCGCAGGTTGGGGCAGCGGGCGAGGACGCCCTCGTCCATCCGGCACTTGTTGAGGATGACCAGCTCGGCGTCCCCGATCCGCTCGGCGATCTGCTCGTAGGGGGTGCGGACGTACTCGACGGTGTCGGGCACAAGGGCCCGCACCGCCGACCAGTCCAGGTCCCCCGGCTCCATCACATAGCTCTCCAGTATGACCAGCTTCATGGTTTTCAACTTCCCTTTCTGTATGTTATGCGGGGCACAGGGCCAGGGCGGCGCCGCTGCCGGTGGCCTCGTACCCCACCGCCGGCCAGCCCCGGCCCAGCAGGGCGGCCAGGCGTGGGCGGTCGGCCAGGGGCACCCAGACCGGCTCGCCCCGGCGCAGCACCGGCGTGCGGGCGAACAGCCAGCAGGGCGCAAGGCCGCTGAGCGGCCGGATGGCGCGCAGCGCCAGCCCGGCGTCTAAGTAGGCGGGCAGCAGGTCCTCGGCGTCGGGGGTGGCCTCCAGCACGGCCCACAGCGCCCCCGCCCCCGCGCGGCGGGCGGCGGGCGGCAGGGCCGCGGCCAGCAGCGCGGGCAGGCAGGACCTGTCCCCCACCGGCGGGCCCAGCACCACCCCCCGGCCCAGCCCCTGCCGGCCGAGGAAGTGCCGCAGCGCGGCCGCAGCCTCGACGTTCGCGGCCAGGGGCAGCTCGATCAGGGCGGCCAAAGGCTCGGCCCGCGGCCCGCAGACCCCCACCGCCTGGCCCGCCGCCAGCATCCGCAGCACCTCGCTGCGGGGGCGGTAGAGGCTGGAGGCCTCCCGCCGGGCCAGCAGGCAGAACTCCTCGGCCGAAAGGCGGCGCGGCTGCACCGCCGGTTCAGATAGTTGCAGCATAGAGTGATCCGATCCCCTTCCTGCAGGCAGAGCGGCCTGCAGGGGCCATTATACCAGAGGGGCCGGGCGGACTTTGTCAAAGGGCGGCGTCGAGGTCGACTTCCTCGCTCAGCACCTGGCCGATGGGCTTTGCGATGCACAGGTCGGCCGCGCGGTCGGCGGCGGTGGGCTGCATATTGATGACCACCAGGCGCCTGCCCCGGAAGTAGCGGATCAGCCCCGCCGCCGGGTAGACCACCAGGCTGGTCCCCCCGATGATGAGGGTATCGGCTTTGCGGATGGCGGCGACGGCCCCCGCCATGGTGGCCTCGTCCAGGCACTCTTCATACAGCACCACGTCGGGCTTGACGATGCCGCCGCAGACGGTGCAGCGGGGCACGCCGGCGCCCGAGGCAATGAAGCCGACGTCATAGAACTTGCCGCAGTCGACGCAGTAGTTGCGCAGGGTACTGCCGTGCAGCTCATAGACCGTCCTGGAGCCCGCCGCCTGGTGCAGCCCGTCGATGTTCTGGGTGACGACGGCCTTCAGCCTGCCCTCCCGCTCGAGCTTTGCCAGCCGCAGATGGGCCGCGTTGGGCTTTGCCCCCCGGACGATCATCTTGTCGCGGTAAAAGCGGTAGAACTCGGCGGGGCTGCGCTCCCAGAAGGTATGGCTGAGGATGGTCTCGGGCGGGTAATCGTAGGTCTGGTTGTACAGCCCGTCCACGCTGCGAAAGTCGGGGATGCCCGACTCAGTGCTGACCCCCGCCCCGCCGAAAAAGACGATGTTTTTGCTGTCTGCAATGATGGCTTCGAGTGCTTTGAGCATGGTTTCTGCCTCCTTTTCCTGTTATCCGTTGCCTGTTACCTGTCATGTTCCGCAAAGAGGGCCCCCAGGTCGGCGAGGAGGTCGTGGGGGAGCATGCCGTACTGGCCCAGGCGCAGGGCGCAGCGGTCGGCGGCGGCGCCGTGCAGCCAGACCGCGCAGGCGGCCGCGATGGGGCCGGGCAGGCCGCAGGCGGCCAGGCCGGCGGTCATGCCGGCCAGCACGTCCCCGCTGCCGCCCCGGGCGAGGCCGGGGTTGCCGGTATCGTTCTGCCACAGCCGGCCGTCGGGGGCGGCGATGAGGGTGCGGTGGCCCTTGAGCACCACCGTGCAGCCCCACTGCGCCGCACAGCGGGCCGCGGCGCCGGGGCGGTCGGCCTGGATGGCGGCGACGGGCAGGCCGGTCAGGCGGGCCATCTCCCCCGGGTGGGGGGTGAGGACCAGGTCATGCCCCGCCGCCGGGCGCGGCAGCGGCTGCCCTGCCGCCCGCAGGGCCGCGGCGGCGTTGAGGGCGTCGGCATCCAGCACCACCGTGCAGGGCGCGGCCTCCGCCAGGGCGCAGAGCAGGGCGCGGGTGTCGGGGGTGTCGCCCATGCCGGGGCCCATCAGCAGGACGGTGGCTTTGGCCCGCTCGGCCAGCAGGGCGTCGGCGGCCGCGGCGCTGATGCCGCCCCCCGCCCCCTCGGGGCAGGGCAGCAGGCAGCACTCGGGCAGGCGAGCGGCCACGGCGGCCGCCACCGGCTCGATGGCGGCGAGGGTGACCAGCCCCGCGCCGGCGCGCAGGGCCCCCTCGGCGGCAAGGCCGGCCGCGCCGCGGTACCGCCGGCTGCCGGCGGCCAGCAGCACGCGGCCGAAGCTGCCCTTGTGGCTCTCGGCCGGGCGGGGCGGGATGTGGGAAAAGACAAAGGACTCACAGATCGCGGCGGGCTGCATGGCGTTCCTCCTCCTGCTGGGTGTACTGGCGTATCTGGCGCTCCACCTCGTCCACCTCCTGGCGGAACATCCGGGCCGAGACCCGCAGCGCCCCGTGGCCGAGGATGATGATCTGCTCCATCCCGTCCGAGGTGGCCACCCGGACCCGGCGGTCCCGCCCGATCTCGTGGGTGACCCGCTCGATGTACATATCGGCGGTCTCGGCCTCGCGGGTGTAGACGACGTGGATGTTGTGGTACTGCTCGATGACGCCGGGGCTGCCCGGCACCCGGTAGGCGTCAAAGACCAGGATGACCGCGCACTGCTTGAACCCCTGGTAGTTGCACAGGATGTCCATCAGCTTCTGGCGGGCGGCGGCCAGGCTGTCGGCGGCCAGGGCCTTGAGGTCCTCCCAGGCGAAGATGATGTTGTAGCCGTCCACCAGCAGGTACTCGGGCAGGACCGACCACTGCTCGGCGGCAAAGTCGGGCCGGCTGCTCCTGACCGGGCGGAAGGCGGCCAGCGGGTCCCGCTTGATGGGGCCGTAGGTCTGCTCAAAGATGCGCATCAGCTCGGCGTCCTGCTCGAGGCCGGAGCCGGCGGCGCGGCGGGCGGGGGCAGGCGGGTCGGGGCGGGTCGGCTTTGCCTTGCCCCAGCCGCTCTCGACGTGCATATGCTGGCGCACCTTGTCCCAGGGGACGACGAAGCCCGCCCCGTGGGCGCAGAAGACCGAGTCGGGGGTGTTCTCAAGGTCGCGGACGGGGTCGTAGCCGGCGGCGGCGACGACCGCGGCGGCGTCGGCGCAGGGGCGGCAGCCGTCGGGGGTCAGGGTGATGCGGCCCCGGCCGTGGGTGTAGCCGGCCAGGGCCCGGGGGTAGCCCCGCAGCCCGGCCACCGGGGCCGAGCCCTCCAGCAGGGCCTGCCCCTCCCCTGCCTGCCCGGCGGGGGCAAAGCTGCCGCCCATCTGCTGGATGTCGTTCATGGCGCGGCCGAGGCTTTCGGCCGGCAGCTCGAGGCGGAAGCGGTACCACGGCTCGAGCAGGACGCTTTTGGTCATCATCAGCCCCTGGCGGACCGCCCGCAGCGCCGCCTGGCGGAAGTCGCCGCCCTCGGTGTGCTTGAGGTGGGCCCGCCCGGCGATGAGGGTGATCCGCACGTCGGTCAGGGGGGCGCCGGTCAGCACCCCCTTGTGCTCCTTCTCGGCGAGGTTTGCCAGCACCAGCCGCTGCCAGCTGCGGGCCAGCACCTCCTCGCGGCAGTCGGCGTCGTACTGGATGCCGCTGCCGGGGGGCAGGGGCTCCAGCTTGAGGTGGACCTCGGCGTAGTGGCGCAGCGGCTCGTAGTGGCCCACCCCCTCCACCGCCTCGGCGATGGTCTCTTTGTAGAGGATGCCCCCCTCGTCAAAGCTCACCTCCAGCCCGCAGCGGCGGGCGAGGATGCTCTGCAGCACCTCCAGCTGGATCTGGCCCATCAGGCGGAGGTGGATCTGGCCGAGGGCCTCGTCCCAGACGGTGTGCAGCTCGGGGATCTCCGCCTCGACGCGGCGGATGGCGGCCAGGGCCTTGTGGACGTCGGCGCCCTCGGGCAGGATGACCCGGTAGGTCAGCACCGGCTCCAGCATGGGGTCGCCGGCGTCCCGCTCGGCCCCGAGGCCCTCCCCCGGCTTTGCGTCGGGCAGGCCGGTCACCGCGCAGACCTGGCCGGGATAGACCGCCTGGGCGAGGGTATACTTTGCCCCCGAGTACAGCCGCAGCTGGTCGGCCTTGGCGGACCAGGCGGCCTCCCCCGCGCCGCCGGCCAGGGGGTCCTTGACCTTCAAAACGCCGCCGGTCACCCGCAGCCAGGTCAGCCGGGCGCCCTGCTCGTCCTGGGAGAGCTTGAACACCCGTGCGCCGAAATGCTCCCCGGCGGGGGCGGGGCGGGTCCAGCGGTCGAGGCCGTCCAGCAGCTCGTCCACCCCCTCCAGCCTGAGGGCCGAGCCGAACCAGCAGGGAAAGACCTGCCGCCGGGCGATGGCGGTGACCACGTCCTCATCGGGCAGGGGCCGCCCCGCAAGGCAGGCGTCCATCAGCCGCTCGCTGCACAAAGCCAGCGCCTCCTCCCGCTCGGCGGCGGGGACGCCGGCCGAAAAGTCCACGAACCCCTCCCCCAGCCGGCTGCGCAGCTGCGCGAGGATGGCCCCCCGGCCGGGGCCCGGCAGGTCCATCTTGTTGATAAAGAGGAAGGTGGGCACATGGCGGCGGCGCAGCAGGGCCCAGAGGGTCTCGGTGTGGCTCTGCACCCCGGCGGGGCCGCTGATGACCAGCACCGCGTAGTCCAGCACCCCCACCGTCCGCTCGGCCTCGGCCGAAAAGTCGACGTGGCCGGGGGTGTCCAGCCAGGAGACGGCCGTCCCCCCCGCCGTGAACAGCGCCTGCTTGGCAAAGATGGTGATGCCCCGGGCCCGCTCGAGGCTGTCGGTGTCCAGGAAGGCGTCCTGGTGGTCCACCCGGCCCAGCCTGCGGATGGCCCCGGCGCGAAAGAGCACCGCCTCAGACAGGGTGGTCTTGCCCGAGTCGACGTGGGCCAGCACCCCCACCACCAGCCGCTTGGGTGTGTCTGCCATGGCTGCGGCCCCCCTTACAGAAAGCCGGCGACGAGGCCGGCGGCGGTCATGGGCAGCCCGACGGCAAGGCTTGCCAGCAGGCTGCAGAGCACCCGCTCTTCATCCGACAGCTCGTCGTAGGAGACGATCTTCTCGTCGGCAAAGTCGGCGATGGAGTGGGTGCCGCGGCGGCGGGCGGTCCGCTCGTCCGAGAGGCTGCGGGCCCGGTCGACAAAGGGCAGGCGTATGCCGTCCAGCCGCAGGTAGTTCACCCACGCCCAGCCCAGCAGCACAGCCCCGATGGCCAGGCAGGGGGCCTGCCAGACGGTGTAGACCCCGTCGCTGAGAAAGCGGTCCCACACAAGGCACAGACAGGCGGACACCACCGCCCGGCGGAAGGCTTTGTACCCCGCCGCCCGCAGCATATCCCGCTTATAGATGGAAAAGATCTTCTTCATGGCAAGCTCCTTCTACAGCCCTTTGCAGTCGTTCACCCTATTGTAGCACGAACGGGCCAAAAAAGATAGACGCGCCTTTTTGCGCATGTTTCTTGACATACCTACTTTAAGATGGTAAAATATCTGTGTGTTAAGGATTCGCGGCGGGGCCAGATGCAGGCGCTGAAGCCTGTGTTTGGGCCTTTTTGTATTCGCCGGTGTGTACGCGCCGGCAGGACATTTGCCGCTGCGCACCGCCGCGGGGACAAGGGACGGGCCGTCTCTCCATCTTGCCGCGACACGAAGAACAACAGGGAGGATACGAACAACATGAACGCACACTATGAACCCCATGCATTCAGCCGCCGCTCTTTTCTGAAGGGCGCGGGCGCTGTGGGCGCCGCCGGCCTGCTGGCCGCCTGCGGCGGTTCCGACTCGTCCAGCACCACCGCCTCTTCGGGCGGCGCGGCCGCCCCTGCCGGCAGCCTGACCGAGTACTACAGCTGGGAGACCAACACCCGTGAGCTGGAGGAGTGGAACGTCCTGCACAGCCAGGACGCCTCCGACTTCAACGTCCTGACCAACCTCGTGGACGGCCTGCTGAGCTCTGACCCCTACGGCAAGCCGGTGCCGGCCATCGCCTCCAGCTGGGAGCACAACGAGGACGCCTCGGTCTGGACCTTCCACCTGCGGGACGACGTCGACTGGTGCGACGTCAACGGCGAGGTCAAGGGCCACATCACCTCCAAGGACTTCCTGGTGGGCTGCGAGTGGGTCCTCAACCAGTACAAGAACGAGGCCTACAACACCTCGATGCCCATCCAGAACGTCCTGGGCGCCGAGGAGTACTATGACCACACCGTCGAGCTGGGCGAGGCTGCCGCCGACCTGACCTATCAGGACATGATCGACGCCGGCGTCGGCATCGCCGCCCCCGACGACTACACCCTGGTGTTCACCTGCAAGAACCCCTGCCCCTACTTCGATACTGTCGCGGGCTACGTCAGCTTCTACCCCGCCTCTGAGGACCTGATCAAGGAGCTGGGCATCGACGGCTTCCGCTACGCCACCCAGCTGGAGATGTACTACTGCGGCCCCTACCTGATCGAGGAGTACGTCCAGAACAACACCAAGAGCTTCATCCCCAACCCCACCTGGTACGGCGCCAGCGACCACGCCCGGTTCGAGCGGGTGGTCGTCACCATGCTGAACGACCAGACCGTGGGCTACCAGCTGTACCAGAACCGCGAGCTGGACGAGATCGACCTGGTGGAGTCTACCCTGACCACCATCATCAACGACCCCAGCCACGAGTACGCCGACCAGCTGTGCGAGAAGCGGCCCAAGAAGTACAGCTACCAGTTCCACTTCAACTTCCAGAAGTACAACGACGACGGCACCCCCGACGACAACTGGAACAAGGCCGTGGCCAACGAGGCCTTCCGCCGCTGCCTGCTGGAGGGTGTCGACCTGACCAACTTCCTCGCCCGCGTCAACGCCATCAACCCCCTCAAGTGCGAGAACCTGTTCTACACCATGCAGGGCGTCTGCTACAACACCCAGGGCGTCGACTACGTCGAGCTGGTGCGCGAGAAGATGGGCTACGGCCAGTATGACGGCGAGACCCCCGTCCGCACCCGCGGCGTCGACATCGCCGCGCTGAAGAAGCAGGCCATGGACGAGCTGAGCGCCATCGGCGTCACCTTCCCCGTCCACTGCACCTTCCCCATCCTGGCCGGCGGCGCCGCCCAGCAGGACACCGCCGTCGTGCTGCGCCAGTGCTTCTCTGACAGCCTGGGCGACGACTTCGTGGTGCTGGACATCATCGAGTACGTCTCCTCCATCACCCAGGAGGTCATCAACGCCCACAAGCATTCCATCGTCGGCAACGGCTGGGGCGCTGACTTCGGCGACCCCATCAACTTCCTGGGCCAGGAGGTGCTGCACGACGCCAACGCCTACTACGCCTGGACCTACGGCAACATCTCCAACGTGGTGGAGGAAGGCCCCGCCGACTGGCAGGCCGACGTCGTCGCCCAGTTTGAGGAGTTCACCAGGATGGTCAACGACGCCAACGCCATCGTGGACGACGTGGACGCCCGCTACGACGCCTTTGCCGAGGCCGAGGCCTATATGCTCAAGCACGCGCTGACCTGGCCCGAGCAGTACGAAGTTTCGTGGTGCCTGACCCACGCCAACGAGTACTCCAAGATCAACGCCATGTACGGCATCTTCAACTACAAGTACGTCGACTGGGAGACCTCCGAGGAAGCCTATACCACGGAGCAGTATGAGGCGTTTGCCGCTGCCTTTGACGCGGCGAAGCAGGCCTGATGCTGAAATACAGTGCAAAACGGCTGCTGCAGTCGTTGATCACCGTCCTGATCGCCGCCACCGTCGTCTTTCTCCTGATGCGGATGCTGCCCACGGACTACTACTTCACCGAAGATCAGCTGATGAAGTTTACCGAGGAGCAAAAGCAAGCCGCACTGGAAGCCGCCGGCCTTCTGGACCCCATCGGTGAACAGCTCGTGCGTTTTTATGGGCAGTTGCTCCACCTGGACTTCGGTACCTCGCGGAGAATTCAAAACGGCATGGAAGTCACCCGGGTCATCGGCGACCGGATGGGCGTGTCCCTCCGTCTGGGCGCGATCGCCTTCTGCATCTCCTGGGTCTGCGGCATCGTCATCGGCGTGGCGCAGGCCGCCTTCAAGGGCAAGCTGGCGGACTGGCTGGGCACCGTCTACACCGTCATCGTCAACGCGGTGCCGGCGCTGGTGATGTACTCGCTGGTGCTGGTCATCGGCTCGACGGTGTTCGGGTTCCCGACTTTGTACTCCACCCGGAACGTCGGGCCCTCGAGCGTGCTGCCGGTCATCTGTCTGTCGCTGTCGTCCACGGCGGGGTATGCGCTGTGGATGCGGCGGTATATGGTGGACGAGCTGACGCGGGACTATATCAAGCTGGCCAAGGTCAAGGGCCTGAGCTACAGCCAGATCATGTTCCGCCATGTGCTGCGCAACGCGCTGGTGCCGATGGTGCAGTTCATCCCCCAGAGCCTGCTGCTTACCATCAGCGGCTCGCTGCTGATGGAGTCCTTCTTCTCTGTGCCGGGCATGGGCCCGCTGCTGACCAACGCCATCCGCCGCTATGACACCAGCGTGGTGCAGACGCTGGTCATGTTCTACGCGGCGCTGAGCATCGTGGGCATCTTCCTGGGCGACCTGCTGATGATGTTTGTCGACCCGCGGATCACCATCGCAGAGAAAGGGGGCAGCCGGTAATGGCCAAAGCATCGGATTTTGCGGGCAGGAAGGACGACGAGCTGTTTTACGTCGTCGACTATTCGCCCGAAGAGGCCGAGCGGATCGGCTACTCCAACTATTCCTACTGGGGGTCGGTGTTCAAGAACTTCTTGAAGAACAAGATGGCGGTGTTCTGCCTTGTCCTGTTCGTCACCCTGGTCATCGCGTCCTTTGTGGCGCAGGCGGTGGGCAAGTACGACTACACCGAGCTTGTCCCCTACTCTTCCACCTCCTTCCAGACCCCCAACGCGGAGTTCTGGTTCGGCACCGACAACCTCGGCCAGGACTACTGGTGCCAGGTGTGGTACGCCACCCAGGTGTCCATCCGTCTGGCGCTGATCGTCGCGGTGGGCGAGTGCATCGTGGGGGTCATCTTCGGCCTGATCTGGGGCTATGTCCGCAGGCTGGACCGCCTGTTCACCGAAATTTATAACCTGCTGGACAGCGTGCCCTATATCATCTATATGACCCTGATCGCTTTGATGGTGGGCCAGAGCTTTACCATCATGGCGGTGTCCATGATCTTCATCGGGTGGTTCCAGACCGCGCGCCGGGTGCGCAACATGGTGTTCATGTACCGCGACCGGGAGTATAACCTTGCCTCCCGCTGCCTTGGCACCCCGCTGTGGCGGGTGCTGACCAAGAACATCCTGCCCTACCTTGTGTCGGTCATCATCCTGCAGACGGCCCTGAACATCCCCTACACCATCAACATGGAGTCGACGCTGTCCTACCTCGGCCTCGGCCTTGGCATCGACACGCCCTCCCTGGGCCTGCTGCTGGCGAAGGTGCGCACCTTCTTCCTCGACTACCCCTACCTGCTGGTCTTCCCCGCGTCCATCGTGTCCGTCATATCGATCTCGTTCTATATCATGGGCAACGCTTTCTCGGACGCGGCCGACCCGCGCAACCATGTATGATCCACGCTTAAAGGAGAGATATTGAATGGATAAAAAAGCGATCATCTCTGCCCGCGACGTGGAGATACAGTTCAGTCTGCGGGGCAAGACCCTGAAGGCCATCCGCCGCTGCTCCCTCGACTTGTACGAGGGCGAGACGCTGGCCATCGTGGGGGAGAGCGGCTCGGGCAAATCGGTCTTTACCAAGACCTTTGTGGGGATGCTGGACGTCAACGGCAAGATCACCGGCGGGTCGATCATGTTCGAAGGGCGCGACATGGCCAGGTTCACCGAAAAGGACTGGCTGAGCGTCCGCGGCAGGAAGATCAGCATGGTGATGCAGGACCCGATGACCAGCCTCAACCCCCTGAAGAAGATCGGCAGGCAGATCGAGGAGAGCATCGTCAAGCACCAGGGCCTCAAGGGCGAGGCCGCCAGGAAAGCCGCCCTCGAGATGCTGGCCAAGGTGGGCATCCCCGACCCTGAGCGCCGGTACGAGCAGTACCCCCACGAGTTCTCGGGCGGTATGCGCCAGCGTGTGGTCATCGCCATTGCGGCGGCCTGCCGCCCGCAGGTGCTGATCTGCGACGAGCCCACCACCGCCCTGGACGTCACCATCCAGGCGCAGATACTGCAGCTGATCCGCGACTTGCAGAAGGAGCTGGGGATGTCGGTCATCTACATCACCCACGACCTGGGCGTCGTGGCCAACGTCGCCGACCGGGTGGCTGTGATGTACGCCGGGCAGATCGTCGAGTACGGCACGGTGGAGGACATCTTCTACGACGCATGGCACCCCTACACCTGGGCGCTGCTGCAGGCGCTGCCCCAGCTGGGGGTCAAGGGCGAGCAGCTGCCCACCATCGACGGCACGCCCCCCAACCTCTTCAACGAGATACACGGGGACGCCTTTGCCCCCCGCAACAAGATGGCGCTGGCCATTGACTTTGTCAAGGAGCCGCCCTTCTTCGACGTTTCGCCTACACACGCCGCCAAGACCTGGTATCTGGACCCGCGGGCGCCCAAGATCGAGCGCCCCCACTCCATCCAGAACCTGCGCAGGAAGATGATGGAGGGTCACGCCAATGGCTGAAAGAGAGAAGCTCATTGAAATCAAGGACCTCCAGATCTCCTTCGGGTCGGGGCGCAGGAAGTTTGTCGCGGTGGACCATGTCAACTTCGACATCTACAAGGGGGAGACCTTCTCCCTGGTGGGCGAATCGGGCTCGGGCAAGACCACCATCGGCCGGGCCATCACCCGCATCAACCCCACCTCCGGGGGCGAGATACTCTTCAAGGGCCGCCGGATCAACGGCCGCATCCCGAAAGAGCTGGACCAGGAGGTCATCCGCAAGTGCCAGATGATCTTCCAGGACCCGATGGCCTCTTTGAACGAGCGGGCCAAGGTGGAGTATATCATCGCCGAAGGGCTGCTCAACTTCCACCTGTACAAAGACCAGGCCGACCTGCATGAAAAGGTGATGGCCGCTTTGCACGAGGTGGGCCTGCTGCCGGAGTTTGCCTCCCGCTTCCCCCACGAGTTTTCGGGCGGGCAGCGGCAGCGCATCGGCATCGCGCGGGCCCTGATCATGGAGCCGGAGTTCATCGTGGCGGACGAGCCCATCTCGGCGCTGGA
>DWXX01000035.1 GCA_019118985.1 Candidatus Faecalibacterium faecipullorum | reverse complement strand
TGGGTGCCGCAGGGGCCCATCTTGGTGGGGCAGAGCACCTGGATGTCCCGGATGGGGTCGAAGCCGTAGCTGCGGGGCAGCCGGGTGGTGACCAGGTCGCAGACCAGCTTCTGGCAGGCCTCGCCGTCCGCTTCGAGGAAGAAGAAGTCGTCCTCCCGCCCGCCTTTCTGCAGCGGGCGGCCGCTGACGATGTTGTGGGCGTTTTCCACAATGAGGCTGCGCTGCGCCTGCCGGAAGATCTGCCGCAGCCGGACGGTGGGCACCACTTCCGAGCGGATGGCCTCCCCCAGGATGTTCCCCGGGCCGACGCTGGGCAGCTGGTCGGCGTCCCCCACCATGATGACCCGGCAGGCCGGGCGCAGAGCGTCCAGCAGACTCTGGAACAGCTGGACGTCCACCATGCTCATCTCGTCCAGGATGACCACGTCGCACTTGAGCAGGTTGCGGGCGTTGTGGATGAAGGTGACCTGCCCGCCGGTGTAGTCCACCTCCAGCAGGCGGTGGATGGTGGAGGCTTTGCGGCCGGTCAGCTCGCTCAACCGCTTGGCGGCCCGGCCGGTGGGGGCGCACAGGGCCACCCGCTCGGCCCGGCTCTCCAGCAGGGCCAGGATGGCCTTGACGGCGGTGGTCTTGCCGGTGCCGGGGCCGCCGGTCAGGACAAGGCAGTGCTCGGTGACGGCCCGGCGGATGCCCTCCCGCTGCTCGGGGGCGTAGGCGAAGCCCTGGGCCAGCTCAAGGGTCTGGATGTCCCGCTCGAGGCCGGCGGCGGGCAGCGGCTGCCGCCCGGCCAGAAGGGCGAGGCGGGCGGCGATGGCCTCCTCGGCGGCCAGCAGCTCGGGCAGACAGACATAGTCGGCCCCGTTCCAGCTGCGCTGGGCCAGGCGCCCTGCGGCAAGGCAGCTGTCCAGCGCGCTCGTCAGCTTGTCGGCCGGCTGATGGATGAAGGCCGAGGCGGTGGCCACCAGCCGGGCCCGGGGCAGGCAGGTGTGGCCGTTGCCGGCGTTGTGGCGCAGGGTGCGCAGCAGCGCGGCCTCCAGCCGCTGGGCGCAGTCCCCTTCCATCTGATAGTAGGCGGCGATGCTGTCGGCGTGGCGGAAATCCAGCTGCAGCGGCTCGCCGCAGAGCAGGTAGGGGTTGGCCGCGATGGCCGCGGCCGCCCCCGGGCCGAAGGCTTTGAACACCTCCATGGCGCGGCGGGGCCCGATCTCGAACTGGGCCAGGTAGGCGATCAGCTCCCGCATGCCGAACATCCGCTTGAACTCCTGCTGGATGCGGTCGGCCTTTTCGGCCGAGATACCCTTGATCTCGGTCAGGCGGGCGGGGTCGCCGGCGATGACGTCCAGCGCCGACGCGCCGAACAGCTCCACCATCTTTTTGGCGGTGGCGGGGCCGATGTAGGGCAGCGACCGGCTGGCCAGGAAGGCGTAGACCGCGTCGAGGTCTTTGGGCATATCGGTGACGCACTCGACGGCCTGGAACTGCCGGCCATAGGCCGGGTGGGTGCCGTACCGCCCCCGGCAGGTGACCGACTGGCCCACGTGCAGCTCCCCCACCGTGCCGCAGACCACCGTCAGCGCGCCGCCGCCCGCCAGCTCAAAGACGGCGTAGCCGCTGTCGGTGTTCTCAAAGATGATGTCCTCCACCGTGCCCTCCAGCTGCACGAGGTCGTCGCGGCCATCGCGGTCATGGCGCGGGGCGGGCGCATCCTGCGCCGCGGGCCCTGCGGGCTGTTCAGACATGATCTCCCCTCCTTCCCCCCTGCGGGCGGTTGTGTGTCTACCAGTATAACCGCTGCGGGGCCAAAATGCAAATGCCCGCGAAAAAGCCCTCGAAACAGGCGAAGAACGGTTTGCTTTTTGCCCCGGGATGGTGTATAATAGGCGTTGTATGATGTTTTGACGGGGGCGCGCGGGTGTGCTGCGGGCCTCCGGTTGTGTTTTGGAGCGCTCCCGGCGCGGCCCGGGCGCAGATGGAGGACCGATTTTATGGCGACGAAATACATCTTTGTGACCGGCGGCGTGGTCTCCGGCCTGGGCAAGGGGATCACCGCTGCGTCCCTGGGGCGGCTGCTCAAGTGCCGCGGCCTCAAGGTGGCCAGCCAGAAGCTGGACCCCTATGTCAACGTGGACCCCGGCACCATGAGCCCCCTGCAGCACGGCGAGGTCTTCGTCACCGACGACGGCACCGAGACCGACCTGGACCTGGGGCACTACGAGCGGTTCATCGACGAGAACCTGAACAAGTACTCCAACCTGACCACCGGCAAGGTCTACTGGAACGTGCTGAACAAAGAGCGGCAGGGCGCCTACCTCGGCCAGACGGTGCAGATCATCCCCCACATCACCAACGAGATCAAGAGCTACATTTATAACCTGGCCGCCTCCACCGAGGCGGACGTGGTCATCACCGAGATCGGCGGCACCACCGGCGACATCGAGAGCCAGCCCTTCCTCGAGGCCATCCGCCAGGTGGGCATCGAGCAGGGGCATGAGAACTGCTGCTACATCCATGTGGTGCTGGTGCCCTATATCTCGGGCTCCAACGAGTACAAGTCGAAGCCCGCCCAGCACTCGGTGAAGGAGCTGCAGGGGATGGGCATCAGCCCCGACATCATCATCCTGCGGGCCGACGGGTCGGTGGGCAGCGACATCCGCCGCAAGATCAGCACCTTCTGCAACGTCAAGCCCGAGTGCGTCATCGAGAACCTGACCATGCCCAGCCTCTACCAGTGCCCGCTGATGCTGCACTCCAACGGGCTGGACGACGTGGTGGTGGAAAAACTGAGCCTGGACGTGCCCGCCGCCGACCTGACCGAGTGGAAGGACGTGGTATCCCGCATCGCCTCCCGCTCCCGCACCTGCACCATCGCCCTGGTGGGCAAGTACGTCAAGCTGCACGACGCCTACCTGTCGGTGATGGAGAGCCTCTACCACGCCGGCTTTGAGAACGACAGCCAGGTCGAGATCAAGTGGGTGGACAGCGAAGAGCTGCGCACCGACGCCGACTGCGCCGCCGCCTTCTGCGATGTGGACGGCATCATCGTGCCCGGCGGCTTCGGCGACCGCGGCATCGAGGGGATGGTGGCCGCCGCCCGGTGGGCCCGCACCCACGAGGTGCCCTACTTCGGCATCTGCCTGGGGATGCAGATCATGGTGATCGAGTTCGCCCGCGGGGTGCTGGGCTACGACGACGCCAACTCCAGCGAGTTCACCCCCGACGGCGCCCACAACGTCATCGCCCTGATGGCCGACCAGCAGGGCAACATCCCCAAGGGCGGCACCATGCGGCTGGGCAAGTATCCCTGCAAGGTGGCCCCCGGCACCAAGATGGCCGCATGCTACGGCGAGGACCTGATCTGGGAGCGCCACCGCCACCGCTATGAGTTCAACAACGACTTCCGCGCCGAGATGGAGGCCGCCGGCCTTGTCATCTCGGGCACCAGCCCCGACGGCCGCCTGGTCGAGACGGTCGAACTGCCCGGCCGGCCCTTCCACCTGGGGGCGCAGTTCCACCCCGAGTTCAAGAGCCGCCCCAACCGGGCCCACCCCCTGTTCAAGGCGTTCATCGCCGCCAGCCTGGCCAACCGCCGTTCGGCCGGGCGCAGCAGCATGGACCCGTATCTGGCCGCCGATAAAAAGGTGAACCGGTAATCTTCCGCCCCTTCTGCCCCCGCCGCCCCCTTTTGGGACGAGGCGGGGGCTTTTTGCATCCTCTTTATCCTCTTTTCTTGACCTCGGGGCAAGGTGCGGGTAGAATATGGGTAGAATAAAGGTGACTCCGCGCCCTTCAGGCGGGGGGCGCGCCTTTGCCCCCCTCCCCCGGCGCGGGCGACGCAACAATGGGAGGGAACCAAGATGAACCATCTGAAGATCACACAGCTCGCCGGGCGGGAGATCCTCGACTCCCGCGGGAACCCCACCGTCGAGGCCGAGGTCACCCTGGCCGACGGCACGGTGGGCCGCGGCTGCGCCCCCAGCGGCGCATCCACCGGCGCCTTCGAGGCCCTCGAACTGCGGGACGGCGACAAAGCCCGCTACGGCGGCAAAGGGGCCGCCCGGGCGGCCGGGAACATCGGCGCCGCCCTGGCCGACGCCGTCGTCGGGCTAAACGCCGCCGACCTCTGCGGGGTGGACGCCGCCATGATCGCCGCCGACGGCACCCCGGACAAGTCGAACCTGGGCGCAAACGCCATCCTGGCCGTCTCCATCGCGGTCTGCCGCGCCGCGGCCGCCGGGCTGGGCCTGCCGCTCTACCGCTTTCTGGGGGGCGCCGCCGGCGCCGCCCTGCCCGTGCCCATGATGAACATCCTGAACGGCGGCGCCCACGCCGCCAACACCGTCGACACCCAGGAGTTCATGATCATGCCGGTGGGCGCGCCGTCCTTCAGGGAGGGGCTGCGGATGTCCGCCGAGGTCTACCACGCCCTGCAGGCCATCCTGCGCGGCAGGGGCCTTGCCACATCGGTGGGGGACGAGGGGGGCTTTGCCCCCGACCTTGCCGGGGACGAGGAGGCCATCGAGACCATCCTCGCCGCCATCGAGCGGGCGGGCTACCGCCCGGGGACGGACTTTGTCCTCGCGCTGGACGCCGCTGCTTCCGAGTGGAAGGACCCTGCGCGGGGCAAGGGCCACTACAAGCTGCCCAAATCCGGCGCGGCGTACACTTCGGGGGAGCTGATCGCCCACTGGAAGGCCCTGGCCGAACGGTACCCCATCCGCTCCATCGAGGACGGCCTGGACGAGGAGGACTGGGAGGGCTGGCAGCAGCTGACCCGGGAGCTGGGCGGCAGGGTGCAGCTGGTGGGGGACGACCTGTTCGTCACCAACACAAGGCGGCTGGCCGAAGGGATCGCCCGCGGCTGCGGCAACGCCATCCTGATCAAGCCCAACCAGATCGGCACCGTCTCCGAGACGCTGGAGGCCGTCAAACTGGCCCACAAAGCCGGCTATGCCGCCGTGGCCTCCCACCGCTCGGGCGAGACCGAGGACACCGCCATCGCCGACCTTGCCGTCGCGCTGAACACCTGCCAGATCAAGGCCGGGGCCCCCTGCCGCACCGAGCGGGTGGCCAAGTACAACCGGCTGCTGCGCATCGAAGAACAGCTGGGCGCCGCCGCCGTCTACCCCGGCATGGGCGCCTTCCGGTACAGCCGGTAAGCCGGGCCCCCGCCGCGCGGCGGGGGCGGTACATCGCCGCATTCTTTGCAGAACGGAGGTTTTTTGCATGTCTGACACCCCTCGGCCGGCCCCGCTGGGCTTCGGCCTGATGCGGCTGCCCCGCCGCGCCCTCGGCATCGACATCGCCGAGACCTGCCGGATGGTCGACCGCTTCCTTGCGGCGGGGTACAGCTATTTCGACACCGCCCACATCTACCTCGGCTCAGAGGACGCCGCCCGCAAGGCCCTGGTCAGCCGCCACGCGCGGGAGAGCTTTACCCTGACCACCAAGCTGCACGCCGGGCTCGCCCCCACCGCCGCGGCCGCCAGAAAGCAGCTGGAGACCAGCCTCAAACGGACCGGCGCGGGCTACTTCGACTACTACCTGCTGCACTCGGTGATGGAGTCGAACGCCGCCCGGTACGACCGCTTCGGCCTGTGGGACTTTGTGGCCGCGCAGCAGGCGAAGGGCCTTATCCGCCGGTGGGCCTTCTCCTACCACGGGGGGCCTGAACTGCTGGACAGGCTGCTGACCGAACACCCCGGCGCGGCCTTTGTGCAGCTGCAGATCAACTACGCCGACTGGGAGAACCCGTCGGTGCAGGCCCGGGCCAACTACGAGACCGCCCGCCGCCACGGGGTGCCGGTGGTCATCATGGAGCCGGTCAAGGGGGGCGCGCTGGCCGCGCCCCCGCCCGAGGTGCGCCGTCTGCTGGAACAGGCCGCCCCCGGCGCGTCCTGCGCGTCCTGGGCGCTGCGGTTCGCCGCCGGGCTGGAGGGGGTGCTGGCGGTGCTGTCCGGGATGTCCACCCCCGCCCAGCTGGAAGATAACCTTGCCACCATGGCCGCCTTCCGCCCGCTGGACGCCGGCGAGCAGCGGGTGATCCAGCAGGCGCAGCGGCTGCTGGGCCACTCGGCGGCCGTCCCCTGCACCGGCTGCGGCTACTGCGCCGCCGGCTGCCCCGAAGGGATCGCCATCCCCGACCTGTTCGCGGCGGCCAACCTGCAGCTGGCCCAGGGCCGCCGGGCCGAGGCGGCCGCCGCCTGGGCCGAGACCGAAGCCAAAGCCGCCCCCGCCGCCCGCTGCATCGGCTGCGGGCGGTGCGAGGCCGCCTGCCCCCAGCATCTGCCCATCCCCCGGCTGCTCAAGCGGTGCGGCGGGCTGTTCGAGCCCGGCCGGCCCGCCGCGGCCCCCGCCATGAAAGGAGACGCACCATGACCAAACGACTGATCAGCTGCACGGCCAGCGACCTGGCCGCCATGGACAAGCCCCATCTGCTGGAGGCCATCGCCGCCTCGGAGGGGCGGGTGCTGGCCTGCGAGTGCATCGGCATCACCCCGCCCCTTCTGACCGACGTCACCAACGCCGAGTACGCCGCCGCCCTCAGCGCCGACTTGCTGCTGCTGAATATGTTCGACGTCCGCCAGCCGGTCATCCAGGCGCTGCCCCCGGTGCCCCCCGCCGAGACGGTGCGGGAGCTCAAGCGGCTGACCGGCCGGCCGGTGGGCATCAACCTCGAGCCGGTGGACCCCGCCCTGGCCGCCCGCCAGGACGGCAGCCTGTGGCAGATGTCCTCCGGGCGGCTGGCCACCCCTGAGAACGCCCGCATCGCCGCAGAGATGGGGGTGGACATGATTTTGCTGACCGGCAACCCCGGCAACGGGGTGACCAACCACGCCATCGCCCGCGCGCTGTGCGCGCTGCGGGAGGCGGTGGGCAGCCGGGTCATCCTGGCCGCCGGCAAGATGCACGCCGCCGGGGTCCGCGGGGAGGGCGGCAGCCGGATCCTCACCCCCGCCGACGCCGACGCCCTGATGGACGCCGGGGCCGACGTCATCCTGCTGCCCGCCCCCGGCACCGTGCCGGGCGTCACCCTCGAGTGGGCCCACAGCCTGATCGAGCGGGTACACAGCCGCGGGCGGCTGGCCCTGACCGCCATCGGCACCTCGCAGGAGGGGGCCGACCCCGACACCATCCGCCGCATCGCCCTGCTGTGCAAGATGGCCGGGGCGGACATCCACCACATCGGGGACACCGGCGTGCCCGGCATGGCCCTGCCGCACAACATCCTGGCCTACTCCATCGCCATCCGGGGCGAGCGGCACACCTTCCGCCGGATGGCCTGCTCGGTCAACCGCTGAGCCGCGCCGCCCACTGCCTTCCGCGGGCAGGGGGCGGCTTTCTTTTGCCCGGCGCACCCTTTGCCGCCCGTCCGCATAGGCTGGCACAGACCCATTTGAACCCTCATGCAAAGGAGCATCAGCCTATGGCAGCAGGAATCTTACGCATCCAGAGCTATGCGGCCCGGCAGTCCGCCCCGGTGGACGGGGTGACCGTCACGGTGTCGGGCAGCGGCTTTACCACCACATTCATCACCGGCCCTTCGGGCGGCGCCGCCGACCTTGAGATCGACGCGCCCGAAGAGGGCTACTCCCTCGACGAGGGCAACACCACCGTCCTGCCCTACGCCGTCTGCGACATCACCGCCGAAAAGGCGGGCTGGCGGACCGTCCAGATCGAGGGGGCGCAGATCTTTGCCGGGCAGGTCACCCTGGCCCGGCTGGAGATGATCCCCGAAGTCGCCCGCGCCGCGCCCGACGGGGCCGTCCCGCCCGAAGAGCCGGTGGTCATCCCCACCCACCCCCTCTTTGCGGGGGGCGGCGGCAGCGGGTCCGCCCCCGGCGCGCAGCCCGCGCCCCGGGTGCTGACGGCGGTGGTCATCCCCAAGACCATCACCGTCCACCTCGGCCGCCCGAACGAGTCGGCGCGCAACGTCACCGTCTCCTTCCGGGACTACATCGCCAACGTCGCCTCCAGCGAGGTGTACCCCACCTGG
>DWXX01000034.1 GCA_019118985.1 Candidatus Faecalibacterium faecipullorum | reverse complement strand
TGCATAAAAGTTTTTGGCCCGATCACTCCGCGTCCGGCAGGCCCACCTGGGTGTTGTCGCGGGTGCGGGTGCGCAGGGGTTCGATGGGGTGGGGCGCGGTCTCGAAGCGGTAGTCGCGGCCGTTTTTGTCCATATACTCCTGCATGAAGGCGTGGCTCACCACATGGCCGAGGGGCCGGTTCACCGCGCGCTGATAGGCGGCGAAGGAGCTGTCGGGGCCGAGGGTGCGGGCGTCCTGGTAGTCCTCGCGGACGGCGGTGTTGTACGCCGTCTGCCCCAGGATGCCGCGGATATAGTCGATGTTGCTCTCCAGCCGCAGCGGCGGGGGGAACTCGCCGTCCGGGATGACCTGCTGCCACTGTTTGCCCTCGCGGCTGCGCAGCAGGTTTTGGGCGATGTCCAGATGGAGCAGCTCCTGCTCGAACAGCGCCTGCCACAGCCCGCGGATACGGCTGTTCGACTCGGTCTCGGCGCAGCTCCAGTACAGCCAGCACTCGACATACTGATGGACCAGCAGGTTTTCCAGCCAGGTCAGGCGGGGGTCCAGCAGGCTGCCGTACTGGGTGACGTGCTGCTCCTCCACCATGCCGATCTCCTGATAGAGGCGGCGGCCGGTCTCCTCCGGCCAGAGGGCGGCGGTGTTCATATAATAGTTCATGGTCTGCTGCTCGGCGGCGGTGATGACGTTGGCCGCCAGCAGGTCGATGGTGGCGGGCTGCACCCCGGTCATGGGGCGGCGGACGGTGTCGGCCGGGTGGCGGTGGTGGGCGACGGTGGGCCGCCCGGGCATGATCTCGGTGTAGCGGCCCACCAGCTCCTCGGCCTTTTCGCCGGTGGCGGCGTCGAGGTAGTCGGCGTAGCGGTACAGATGGTCGAAGTCCTCCAGCAGGGCGAAGTCCAGCGCGCCGCGCACGTCGGGGCTGCCCACCCGCTGCGCCAGATGGGCGGTCAGGTCGACGGCCAGCTGTTCGTAGCCGATGGTGTGCTCAAGGGCGGTCTCGTCGGCGGGCTTGAGGTGGGCCAGCAGCTTTTGCTGCTGCTGTTCGCTGCGGCGCAGCTCAGCCAGGGCGCGGCGCAGGTCGTTGTCCCCCACGCTGCGGGAGAACTGATGGCTGAACCACACGTTCTCGAACTCGGTGCCGTTCATCAGGATGACCCGGGCGCGGGTATAGGGGTCGGCGCGCCGCTCATAGGACGCGGGCCACAGCTTCTCCCAGTCGACGAACAGGCGTGCGGACTTTTCAGGCTTTGTGGTAAATGGATTCATGCGGCATCCCTCCTGCCTCCTATTCTAGGCCGGACGCGGGGGGAATATGCGCCGCCTCTCTCACCCGCCGTGCCGATCCAGATGGAACGAGAGAGCGCCCATCAGGTTGGCGTTGTTGCCGTGACGGCAGGGGACCACCTCGGGCCGGCCGAAGGTGGTGAAGGGGATGGCCTCAAAGAGCCGGTCCACGCTGTCGCGGATGACGGCGGTGACCTCGGGGCGGGCGCTGATGCCGCCGCCGATGGCCACCCGCTGCACGTCCAGCACCGCCTGCATCGAGTAGATGCCGGCCGCCGCATACTGGCCGAACCGCGCCAGCGCCGCCCGGGCTTCCGGCTCGCCCCGGTCGTAGGCGGCGAAGAACGCCAGGCCGTCCACCCCCGGGATGGGGCCGTCCAGGCCCTTGCACCGGCCGTAAAACTTCAGCAGGCCGGTGGCCGACATATAGTTGGCCCAGATGCTCTCCATCGAATCGGGGGTCTTTTCCAGCCCGCGCTCCACCAGCCGGTGCAGGTCCACCCCCAGGTAGGACAGCTCCCCGGCGCCAAAGGCGCAGCCCATCCGCACCCGGCCGCCCAGGACGATGCCGCCCCCTGTGCCGGTGCCCAGGACGATCACCACGCCGTCCTCAACATCGGCAAGGGCGCCGTTCCACGCCTCGGCGCTTGCGGCGCATTTGCCGTCGTTGGCGATGGTGACCGGCGCGCCGAACATCTCTTCCAGCAGCGCCTGCATGGGGGTGTCCCGGATGAAATGGAAGCTGCCGCCGGTGCAGGCGACGCCCCGCGCCGCGTCGATCCGGCCCGGCATCGAGACGGCCACCCCTGCGTACTGCCCGGCAAAGGCGTCTCTCAGCGGCCGGACCGCCGCCAGCATCTGCTCCAGGCTGCCACGGCCCGAAGGGGTCTTGCCCTGGGCGAGGAAGGCCCCCGCCTTGTCCATCAGGGCGTATTTTGTGAAAGTCCCGCCGAAATCCAGCGCGAGATACTGCTGCGGCATGGCCGCGCCCTCCTTTCTCGGTCAAGGGGTGGTGTCACGTCCGGCGCAGCGGCAGCTCAAGGCAGCTGCCCGCCCCAAGCCAGACCGTCTGCTGCGCCACACGGGTCTCTTTCTGCTCCGACCAGACGCCGGGGTAGTTGCTGTGGGCCGCGTACTGCGGGAAGTCAGAGGACGAGATGTCCACCCGCAGCCGGCTGCCGGGCTGCACCGTCCAGGCCATGTCCCACAGATCGACGCAGAGGTCTGCCGGCTGGCCGGGGGTGTACTCCGCCCCCGCCGTCAGGTCGGCCTGGATGGTGGTGATGCCGCCCCGGATGTTGTAGGCCGTCCCGTCGGGGAACACTTCCATCACCTTGGCGGTGAAGGCGGTGTCCCCGCCGTCGGTGGCCGCCCGCAGGCGGACTTTGATCCTGCCGCAGATGGGCAGCGGCCTGGTCAGCGGCCCGCTGACAAAGCTGATGACGTCCGGCCGCCAGTCCGGCCCCGGCTGGCGCAGGCTGCCCGCCTCGGCGATGGTGGTCAGGACGCTCTCGGCCCCATGGGTGGGGCAGGGGTCCTCGGGGTCGTAGCGGAAGGTGCGGGTGCCTTCCGCTTCGGGTCGTTCGGTCAGGCGGCCGCCCCCGGCCAGGTAGAACCGCGCCGTCTGCGCCGCCGGCACCGGCCAGCGGTCCAGCTGCCGCCAGGCGTCCTCCCGCATGATGTAGGCCGACACCCGCCCTTCGGGCAGGCGCTTTTCCTTGAGCAGCAAATCGAACCACGTGAGGATCCGCCCCACGTCCCCGTTTTCCAGATGGCGGTTGCCGCCCCAGTCGGTGCAGGGCTGGGACATATGGTTCCAGCAGCCGATGTCCAGCCAGCTGTGGGCCCGCACCTTGTCGTTCAGGCTCTCCCAGGTGCGGATGGCGCTGCCGAAGTGGTGGTCGTACCATGCATCCACGATGTAGACCGGCACCTGCATCCTGCCGGGGATGTCCCGCAGCAGCTTCCACCAGCCCTGCTGCCAGTAGGGGTCGTCGGCGCGGGTGGCGTGGATCCAGTCCTGGTACCATGCCAGCCGCCCGCCCCAGAGGGCGGCGTCCACTTCGGCGTGGGGGCGGTAGCGGCAGCTGGCCAGGTAGTCCGCCGTCACCGGGCGGCCGGCGTTGGCCATGGCCCAGCCGGTCAGCACGTCGTGGCGGAACAGCCCCTTCTCATACGCCGAGGTGAAGCGGTCGGTGCCGTACACTGTCAGCAGCATCCCCTTGACTTTGGGCGGCAGGATGTCCGCCACCGCCCAGCCGGTCAGGGCCAGATAGCTCGCCCCAAAGTAGCCGATGCTCTCGGCCCAGGGCTGGTCGTTGAGCCACTGCAGCATATCGCGGCCGTCGGCGCGCTCGTTGACGTTGGGCTCCCAGCTGCCCTCGCTGGGGCCGGTGCCGCGGCAGATCTGCACCACGTAGCCGTAGCCCCGCCGGGTCAGCTCCCGCCCGTAGACCCTGTACAGGTCGATCTGGTCGGGGTAGCAGCTGCGCTGCACCAGCACCGGGACGGGCCCCTCGCAGTCGGGGCGCCAGACCTGGGTGTACAGCCTGACCCCGTCCGACATGGGCAGCCAGACCTCCTCGACGGTGCAGCCGCAGCCCGCGCCGCGCGGCGGGCGGGCGTCGAACTGCTCCTGCACGCTGCGGATGGCCTCCTGCCGGCGCTCTTGCTGGGTCATTTCCTTTGCCATGGCGCTTTTCTCCTTTCCCTTGGCTCAAAAGCGGGTGCAGCTGACGTAATGGCCCGGCTCCACTTCCTTCAGGGGGATGTCTTTGCCCCGGCAGGCGTCGGTGGCGTAGGGGCAGCGCGCCGCAAAGCGGCAGCCCGGCGCCGGGTCGATGGGACTGGTCAGCTCCCCCCGCATGACCTGGGTGGAGAGCTTCTTGGCCCGCAGGCTGGGGATGGGCACCGCGTCCAGCAGGCCCTGGGTGTAGGGGTGCAGCGGCCTTTCGAACAGATCGGCCGTCCGGGCGTACTCGACGCACTGGCCCAGGTACATGACCATGATCTCGTGGCTGATGTGCTTGACCACGCTCAGGTCGTGGGTGATGAAGATATAGGTCAGCCCCTTGTCGTCCTGCAGGTCCATCAGCAGGTTGAGGATCTGCGCCTGGATCGAGACGTCCAGCGCCGAGACGGGCTCGTCGCAGACGATGAACTCGGGGTCCATGGCCAGCGCCCGCCCGATGCCGATCCGCTGGCGGCGGCCGCCGTCCAGTTCATGGCTGAAGCTGTCGGCGTACCGCTGGTCCAGCCCGACGGTCTGCATGATCTGAGCCACTTTGGCGTCATACTCTTCCCGGGTACGGCAGACGTTGTAGACCTTCAGCGGCTCGCCGATCAGGTCTTTGACGCTCTTGCGGGGGTCCAGCGAGCCGGACGGGTCCTGGAAGATCATCTGCATCCGGGCGCGCACCCGCTTGAGCTCTTTGGGGGGCAGGTGGGCGATGTCCTCGCCGTCATAAATGATCTGGCCGTCGGTGACGTCGTACAGCCGCAGCAGCAGCCGCCCCAGGGTGGATTTGCCGCAGCCGCTCTCCCCCACCACGCCGAGGGTGGTGCCCTTTTTGATCTTGAAATGGACGCCGTCCACCGCGTGCAGGCGGCTGCTGCCGCCCACCTTGAAGTATTTCTTCAGGTCGATGGCCTCAACAAGTACTTTTTCTTCCATAGGTCGTATCCTCCCGCTTGCGGCGTCAGTCGGTGGGCTGTGATGGGTCAAAGCGGCAGCAGCGGATCAGGTGCCCGGGGCTGACCTCGCGCATGGTCTGGCGGGCGCGGCAGGCCGCGCCGGCGTACTTGCACCGGTCGGCAAAGCGGCAGCCCTCGATCTTTTTGGTGGGGTCGCTCATCATCCCCTCGATGGCCTCGAGGCGGCGGGTCTCCTGGTCCAGCTTGGGGATGGCGTTGAACAGCCCCTGGGTGTAGGGGTGGCGCAGCCCGCTCTCAAAAATATCCTCCACCGTGCCGTACTCGATGGCTTCGCCCGCGTACATGACCATTACCTTCTCGCAGGTTTGGGCCACTACGCCCAGGTCGTGGGTGATCAGGATCATGGCGGTGTTCAGCCGCTTCTGCAGCTCGTTGATCAGGCCCAGCATCTGCGCCTGGATGGTGACGTCCAGGGCGGTGGTGGGCTCGTCGGCCAGGATCAGCTTGGGCTCGCAGGCCAGGGCGATGGCGATAACGATCCGCTGCTTCATGCCGCCGCTGAACTGGTGGGGGTACTCCTCCTTGCGCCTGGCAGGTATGCCCACCAGCTCCATCATCTCGTCCACACGGGCTTCCAGCTGGGCGCGGCTCTGCTCGGGGTGGTGGATGCGCAGCACCTCCATGATCTGGGCCCCCACCGTCATCACCGGGTTGAGGGCGGACATCGGGTCCTGGAAGATCATGGACACCACGCTGCCCCGCATCTTGCGGATGTTCTCCTCGCTTTCATTGAGCATATCCACCCCGTCCAGCACGATCGACCCGCCGGTCACAAAGCCGATGCCCTCGGGCAGCAGCTGGATGATGCTCAGGGCGGTGGTGGTCTTGCCGGCGCCGGTCTCACCCACCAGTCCCAGCGATTCGCCGTACCCGAGGTCCAGGTCCAGGCCGTTGACGGCGTAGACCGTGGCGATCTCGGTGTCGTACTCTGCGCTCAGATCGCGCACCTGCAGCAGTTTGTCACTCATTCAGGCCACCCCGCTTTCGCTCTTGCGCGGCCGGGCGGCCGCCTTCTTTTTCTTCGGATGCAGCGCATGGCCGCTGCCCAGGGTGCCCCGCAGCTTGGGGTCGAGGGCGTCGCGCAGCGCGTCGCCGCACATATTGCAGCACAGCACCAGGATGATGATGGCCACGCCCGGTGCGATGGCGATGACCGGCTGGGTGGACAGGTACTTATACCCGCCGCTGACCATGGCGCCCCAGCTGGCCGCCGGCGGCGCGATACCCATGCCCAGGAAGCTCAGGTTGGCCTCCGCCAGGATGGCGCCGCCCAGGCTGGCGGTCATGGTGACGATGTTCACCGACAGGCAGTTGGGGAACACATGTACCAGCGTGTTGCGGATGGGCGAGGCGCCGCACAGCACCCCCGCCGTCACATAGTCGGCGTTGCGGACGCTGAGCACCTGCCCGCGGGTGACGCGGGCATAGCCCGGCACCATCGAGATGCCGATGGCAAGGCAGACATTGCCCAGCCCCTGCCCCAGGATGGCCCCCAGGAACATGGCCAGGATCAGCATCGGGATGGCCTGCATCGCGTCCATCACACGCATGATGAAGGCGTCGGCCACGCCGCCCGCCATGCCCGACACCAGGCCCAGCGCGATGCCGATGACGCTCGAGATCAGCACCGACACCACGCCCACGATGAAGGACACCCGCGCCCCGTAGATGATCCGGCTCAGCACGTCGCGGCCGTTGGCGTCGGTGCCCAGCCAGTGCTCAGGGCTGCAGCCCTTCAGCACGTTGTACAGATCGTCCTGATTGGGGTCGTAGGGTGCGATGACCGGCGCAAAGATGGCCACCAGGATCATCAGCACCACCAGCGCGGCGCAGACCACGATGATCTTGCGCCCGAACATGACCCGCAGCACGCGGGAGGAGCGGAGCCTGCCCAACAGGCCTTGCTTTTTGGTATCCATGGCGTTTCCTCCTTAACGGGTCCGGGGGTCGATGATGCCGTAGAGGATATCGACCACCAGGTTGCACAGGGCGACAAAGATCGAGATGACCAGCACGCCGTTGGCCACCAGCATGAAGTCGCGGGTGCTGATGCCGTTCATCATCACGCTGCCCAGCCCCGGTATGACGAAGAGGCTCTCGATCAGAACGGTGCTGCCCACCATGGTGCCCAGGCGGCTGCCCAGGGTGGTGACGATGGGGATCAGCGAGTTGCGCAGCTGATGGCGGAAGGTGACCCCCCGCCGCGACACGCCCTTGGCGCGGGCGGTGGTGACGTAGTCCTGCCGCATCACCTCCAGCATGGAAGAGCGGGTCAGCCGCAGGATGCTGGCGTTGACGCCCAGGCTCATGACGATGATGGGCATGACCATGTGGCGCAGCCACTCGGTGAAGTCGCGCTCCATCGGCACATAGCCCGAGCTGGGCAGCACCCGCAGCCGCAGTGCAAAGACCAGCATACCCATCATGCCCAGCCAGAACATGGGCATGGACACGCCGATGTTGGCGAAAAAGCAGATGACGCTGTCCAGCCATTTGCCGCGGTTCTTGGCCGCCACGATGCCCAGCAGCACGCCGGTCAAAGTGCCGATGACAAAGGCGGGGGCCACCATCGACAGGGTCACCGCCAGGCGCGGCAGGATGATGTCGGCGATCTCAGACTGGTAGCTGATGGACTGGCCCATGGTGCCGCGGAACAGCCCCGTCACCCAGTTGAGGTACTGCAGGATGACCGGCTGGTCAAAGCCGTACAGATGGCGGTAGTATTCGATCTGTTCCTCGGTGGCGGACGCGCCCAGGTAGTTTGCCACCGGGTCGCCGGGCACCATCTGGATCAGCGCAAAGACGAAAAGGGTGACGAAGAGGATGGTCACGCAGGACTGCAGCATCCGCTTGCCGATCATCTTCAGGAGATGTTTGCTCATAGCTGTCCCTCCAGGAAGGTCAGGTCAGGAAAAGGGGCTGCAACCGGTCTGTCGCAGCCCCTTCCCATAACCGGATTGACGAGGCGAAACGCAGGGTCACTTGTTCAGCCAGCAGGCCGACAGGTCCCACGAGGCGGTGAAGGCCTCGGTCGCGTGGTCGTCGATCACATAATCATACTTATACATCGAGGACGTATTGACATACAACGGGCGGCCGAACAGGCACGAGCCGGTCTCGGCGTCGTAGATGGCGGCCTGCAGCTCTTTTTCAAGGGCGTGCTTTTCTTCGGTGTCCATGCAGCGGCGGATCTCTTCCAGCAGCTCCATCTCATAGCCGGGGTGCTGGATGCCCTTGGCGTAGTAGGCGCCATTGTAGTCCAGGTGGCGGCCCATGTACAGGCCCAGGTCGGGCGAGACGGTGGCGTAGTGGGCCATCAGCCCCTCCCAGGTGCCGTCGGCAAAGAGCTGGTTGTTGGTGGCGGCGTCCACCTGCTGGATGGTGCAGCGGATGCCCACGGCGCTCAGCATATTGGCGATGGCGGTGAACATATCCGAATAGGTGCTGACCGTCACGATGTTGGTGTCAAAGCCGTCGGGGTAGCCCGCTTCGGCCAGCAGCTCCTTGGCGCGCTCGGGGTTATAGGTGTAGTGGTTGATGTCGTCGTTGTAGGTCACCGACCCGGGCACCGCCCACTGGTCGGTCATCTGGGCGGCGCCCATCAGGAAGGCCGCGTTGATGGCGTCGCAGTCGATGGCGTAGCACATGGCCCGGCGGACTTTGGCGTCGGCCCAGGGGCTGTCGATGGCGCTGTTGGGGACAAGGCCCAGCGTCTCGACACCCATGCCGTTCTGGTTGTCCTCCTTGATGTAGATGCCCTCGTTGATCAGCTCCTGCTGGATGGTGGGGCTGGTCAGGCCGATCCAGAACATATCGTACTCGTTGGCGCGGAAAGCGGTGCTGCCGGTGCTGGACTCGGTGACCACGGTGATCTCGACCGAATCCAGGTAGGGCAGGCCCTCCTGCCAGTAGTTGTCGTTGCGGGTATAGATGGCGTAAGCGTTGGTCTCAAACTCGGTCAGCTGGAAGGGGCCGGTGCCGCAGGTGGCGGCGTCCAGGCTGCTGGGGTTGTCGATGGCCTTGGGGCTCATGTAAAAGACGAAGAAGCCCACCGACTCAAGGGTGGAGGAGTTGGGCTCGGCCATCAGCATCTTGATGTGGGTGTCGTCGATGACCTGGCACTCGGCGATGTTGGCCACCTCGGTGCGGTTGTTGGCCTGGTACTCCTCGATGTTGCGCTTGACGGCCTCGGCGTTGAAGGGCTCGCCGTCGGCGAACTGGACCCCCTCCCGCAAAGTCCAGGTGATGCTGGGCTCTTCGGCGTTGACCTCCCAGGCGGTGGCGAGCTTGGGCACCAGCGCGCCGTCGGCGTCGTAGGTGAACAGGTTCTCATACGAGCAGGTCAGGTAATACAGGGCGGCGTTGCCGCTGGCGCGGGGGGTGTAGCCGGGGCTGGCGATGGGGTTGTTGTAGCACAGCCGCAGGGTGCCGCCCTTCTTGGGGCCGCTGGCCGGGGCGCTGCTGGCGGCGCCGGCGCCTGCGCTGCTGCTGGCTGCGGGGGCGCTGCTGCTGTCCGACCCGCCGCAGGCGGCCAGGCCCAGTGCTGCTGCGGAAATGCCCATCCCCTTCAAAAACGAACGGCGATCGATCTTTTTCATGGCTGGTTCTCCTTCTTTCTGGCGTTTTTCTGCCGGCTGCGGCGCAGCCGCGGCGGGGCGTCCGGTCGGCCGGGCCCGCCTTTCTTATCTATATTGTAGGCCATCCGGCGGCCGCCGGCCACCAAAAAGCCGGGGGGCATTTTGGATTTTCCGACTTTATGCGCGGGGCAGCTATCCATTTTCCGACCTTGCTTTCACTTTTCCGACCCGCGCGGGGGCAAAAGCAAAGGCCAGGGGCCGCGGGGCCTCTGGCCATGCCGTTATCCTGCCCGGCGGGCGTACAGCCAGTTATCCAGCTGCCGCTGCTTGCCGGCAATGATCTGGTCGATGCCGGCCTGCCGCAGCCCCTCCAGAAACAGGGGCAGGGCCTCCTCCGGGTCGAGGTAGCCGCACATCAGGGCGTTGTGGTACTGGTCCACCACCGCGCTGCAGGCCGAGATGCGGGTGAGGTGGTCGGTCTCGTTGAAAACGAAGCCGTATGCCGGCGAGACCTGCGCCCCCTCGCCCCCGCCCTGCCCCAGGCAGCCGAAGCTCACCGCGTCGTTGCTCCACCCAGCGTCCGGCTGCCCGTCCGGCTGCCCGTACAGAAAGAGGGCGGCGGCTTCGGGGTCGGTGTACAGCAGCTCAAGCAGGTCCAGCGCCTGCTCCTTTTTGCTCTCATGGACGGGCAGGGCCCAGCTGTCGGCGGCGCCGCTGCTGTTCTGCACCATCGGCCCCAGCAGAATGGCCGTCAGGGCGGTGCCGTCGGGCAGGGTGCGGCTGCGGGGGCTGTCGGCCCCCACCCGGGCGAACCACCCGAACCCGTCGTAAACCCCCATCAGGTCGGCGGCGGGTTCGGTCCGCAGGCAGGCTTCCCGCAGCACCAGGCCGTCCCGGGCCCAGCGGTACATCGTCCGGCACAGCGCGGCGTATTCGTCGCCGGCGTACCAGTTCACCACGGTGGTGGAACCCCCGGCCAGCACCCCCAGGTCGTTGTTCAGCGGGTCCTGCCACAGGCCGGGCATCACGCAGCCGCGGTCGGCCACCACCGGGGTCATCTCGGGGTGGGCTTGCTTGACGTCCGCCAGCAGCCCGCCCAGCTGGCTGAGGGTGGTGATGCCGGCGGGGTCGGCCCCCAGCTCTTCCAGTATGTCGGCGCGGGCCCAGAAGCCCAGCTGATAGCAGTCGCTGGCCCGGGCAGGCACCGCGTAGACCACCCGGTAATACCGGCGGCTGTCCCACTGCTTGTCGGTGAAGGCAGCCTGCAGCGCGGGGCGGCCCGCCAGCAGGGCGCTGAGGGGGGCCAGGCAGTCCTCATAGATGGGGCTGCCGATGGACTGCCCCGCCGGCAGGTAGAACAGGTCGGCGGTCTGCCGGCTCATCATCCGGACCCAGAGGGTGCTCTCGTACTCGGCGGCGGGCACCTGCTCGATCTCGACGTCAAAGCCGAAGCGCGCCCGGGTCAGTCTGCTCAGCCGGGCCGACACCCGCGCGCAGGCATCCGCGCCCGACGCGCCGGGCATCAATACGGTGACGGCCTGCTGCTTTGCCGGCTGCGGGGCCTGCGCGCCGGCGTCGGGGTCCGCGGCGGGGACGCAGCCCGTCAAAAGGGCCAGCGCCAAAGCCAGGCCCAGCGCCCATTTCTTCTTTCCTGCTGTCATCATGGCGTGTTCTGACGCTCCTCCTGCGGACTGCGGCCGTACAGCTTTTTGTACGAGGCCGAAAAATGGGCGAAGTTGCTGTACCCCACCTTGGCGGCGATCAGGCTGACCGGCAGCGCGGTGGTTCGCAGCAGCGAGCGCGCCTCCTCCATCTTCTGGCGGATGACGTATTCCTTCAAGGTCAGGCCCATCTCCTTTTTGAACAGCCGGTTGAGGTAGTCGGGGTTGAGGTGGGCGGCCTCGGCCAGCTCTTCCCGGCGCAGCTCGTCCTGCAGATGGCCGGCCACGTACCGGCAGATCAGGGCCACCGCGTCCTGGTCCTGGCTGTCGGGGCTGGGCGAGCCCTCCCGCCCAAGGGCCGCGTAGTGGATCAGGGCTTTCATGTCGTCCACCGTTTTCATCCCGTTGCGGTAGAGTTCCAGCGCGTCCGGCTCCCGGAACATATCCCGGACCCCCTCCTGCCCCGGCCCGGGCGCGGTGAAGAGCATCCGCATGAAGTCCTGGTAAAAATACCGCAGGGTGGTGCGGTCCAGCCGGTTGTTGGCGGCCAGCTGATCCAGCAGCTGGCAGGCCTCCTGCTCCATGGCGAGGGGGTAGCCCTCCTGCAGCAGGCGGCGCCAGCCGGCGATCTGCGGGATGTGGAAGGGCTCGGCCCGACCCCCGCCGGGGCCGGTGTAGACGCCGCTTTTCAGGGCTACGTTCTCGCTCTTTTTCTCCAGCAGGGCCTGCCACATCTGTCCGGCTTTGGCGAAGGGTTCCGGCCCCGTCAGGTAAAAGGCGGCGCTCAGGTGCAGGTACTGGCTGCAGGCGCTCTGCAGGTAGGTCAGCTGCCGCGCCAGCAGGTCCCGCTCGAGGGCTTCGCCCTCCCGGCTCTGCAGGACGATGGCGAGGGTCTGCTCCTGCGGCATGACCACCGCCGCCGAGAACACCTCCAGCGGGGCGAACACCTCACCGCAGATGTTGTCCACCGCCAGGCCCAGCACCGCCGGGTCCCAGGGGGCGCGCCCGTCCTGCCAGCGCAGCGGCTGCATCAGGGCCAGCCATGCCGCCTGCCCCCGCAGGGGGATCAGCCCCAGCTCTTCAAAGGCGGCCAGGTTGCCCTCGGCGGCCGCCCCCATCAGGAAGTCCCGCAGCAGCCCCCAGACCAGCGCCTTTTTCTGCTCGTCAAACAGCGCCCCGCGGCCGGCCAGCTCCTGGCTGGCCCGTTCGGCCCGCACCTCCCGCAGGGCCTTTTCCACCGCTTCGATCACCTGGGCGTAGGGGGCCGGCTGCATGATGTAGTCAAAGCCGCCCAGCCGCACCGCCTCCTGGGCGTACTGGAACTTGGCGTAGGCGGTCAGAAAGATGCAGCGGGTCCGCATCCCCTCGCCCCGCATCCATTTCAGCAGGTCGAGGCCGCTCTCCACCGGCATCTCGATGTCGCACAGCATCACCTCGGCCTCCCGCCTTTGCAGGCTGGCCCGGGCGTCGATGGCGTTCAGAGCGCCCTCCACCTGGTCAAAGCCCAGCGCGGCCCAGTCGGTGCAGTGCAGCAGCCCCTGCACCACGCTGCGCTGGTCGTCCACGATCAACAGTTTCACTGCGCGTCCTCCTTTTCGTTTGCGGCTTTGGCGTCTCTGGCGGCGGGCCCGTCGTCCAGCGGCAGGAACATCTCGACCCGCGCGCCGCCCCCGCTGCGGTTGGCGAAGGCCACCGCCGCCTGCGGGCCGTAGAGCAGCTGCAGCCGCCGCACCACGTTGTGCAGCCCGACGTGGCTGCTGCCCTCTTCTTCCGGCAGGCCGCGGTTCAGCCGGGCCAGCTGCCCGGGGGAAAAGCCCGCCCCGTTGTCCGACACGGTGAGGTTTGCCACCCAGCCCTCCTCGGTCTTCAGCACCCGGGCGGCGATGTCGATGCTGAGGGGCCGGCCGATCACCCGCCCGTGCTTGATGCTGTTTTCCACCAGCGTCAAAAGCGAGACCTGCGGCACAGGGATGCCGCCCAGCTCCCTGTCCACTTCACAGCGCAGCTCGACCGGGTCGGGCTGCCCGACGCTGGACAGCTCGGCGTAGTTGCAGCACTGCTCCACCTCGCTGTGCAGCGGGATGGTGTTGGTGGTGAAGGATAGGATGTACCGCAGATGCCGGCTGAGCAGCAGGATCAGGGTCTGGGCGTCCTGGCGGGAGCCGGTCTGCACCATCCCGTAGACGCTCTTGAGACAGTTGAGGATGAAGTGGGGCCGGATCTGCAGCTTGAGGGCGGTCATCTCGTTGCGGCGGGCTTCCAGCTCCTTTTCGTACTGGTCGATCTTAAGGCGAGTGATCTGGTCGATCATGTGGTTGAAGGTCTCGTTCACCTGGGTGAACTCGGCGTTGCGGTAGTCCACGTCCGACCGGGCCGACAGCTCTCCGCTGCTGATCCGGTTCATGGTGCGGACCAGCAGCCCCATCGGGCGGAAGATCTCCTGCCGCATATAGGCCAGCAGGAAGGGAATGGCGGTGACCACAAAGACCGACGCCAAAATCAGCAGCATCTCGTAGCTGCCGAAGGCCAGCCCCCGGTGCTGATAGGGGAATACATAGTACAGCTCCAGCATCTGGGCGGCCCGCCGCACCACCAGCCGGGCCTTGTTCCCATGGCCGGCCACGCCGTAGCCCTCCGGGTGCCAGCGGACGGCCCCCGGCAGGGCGGCCTCGTCCCCCAGCAGCAGCCGGCGGCTGCCGTCCGCGCCGCGGGCGTAGACCAGGGTCTCGCCCTCCAGCCCGTAGCCGGGCAGCAGCTCTTCAAAGACGGCCTGCAGGTCGATGGCCGCGGTGATGGACGCCTTCTGGGCGGCCACGCTCCGCAGCAGGCACAGCCGCCCGCCCACCCGGTCGATGTACCACCCCTCGGTGTCGAGGTAGCGGGCAAAATCGATCCGGGTGACATACCCTTCCAGCGCCAGATTCAGTTCCAGCGCAGCCCCGTCCGAGGGGGCGGCCGCGCTGTACCGGCCGCGGTACATCCCGTTGGCGCTGTTGACAAGGACCAGCCCCATCAGGGTGTCGTTGGCCGCCAGAAGCGCCGGGAAGCTCTGGGCCACCGCGCAGATGTCCAGGTAGCACCGGGTGCGGCTGTTCTCGGCGCTGAGGGTGCGGAAGGTCTCGTCGTTGAGGGAGAGGTTGACCAGATAGCTCTCGACCGAGAGCATCTGCCGCTCCAAGGTGGAGGCGAACATCTGCAGGCCGCTGGCGCTGGTGTGGGCCAGGCGGCTGCGGCTGTAGTCCGCCGCCGAGACCAGCAGCAGAGACAGCAGCACGCTGACCGGGATGATGACGCACAGAAACATCACGAGCAGCTGCCGCTTCAGGGAGGGGCGGCGGGCCGAAGCCCCCCGCGCGGCGCGTCCGTCGGGCATGGCAAAGTTCCCCCTTTCCAAAAACAGCGCCAAGCAGCCCCTTCGCTTTTGCCGCGAAGAGGCTGCTCAGCTTCAGGGTATATCAGAAGGCGCTCACAAGTCGTCGTAGGTGATCAGCTGCAGGTCCTGGCCGGCCAGCCAGGCGCGCATGTCGGGGCTGCACAGCATCTCCACCTCCCGGGTGCGGTTGACCGTCAGGCTGCTGCTGCGCAGGATGAAGTCGTCCAGGTACCCCGGGTGGCAGATGTAGATGTTGGGCAGCGTATCGCTGGCGGCGGCCACCGCGTCTTTCAGGCTCTGCACCGGGTCGTAGTCCGGGTCCATGCTGTGCATGGCGCAGATGCGCACCGGCCTGCCGCCGACGCTGGGCCCCGCCTTTGCGAAGGAGGGCGGGCAGTTCTTGAGGCCGTGGCGCTCAGCCACCACCCGCAGCGCCTGGAAGAAGGTCTCGCTGGCCACGGCGTGGCCGCCGAAGTAGCGGGGCTTCTCCCCCACTAAGTCGAGGTAGCGCTGGTACTGAGCCTCCGCCTCGGTCACGGCGTCCTCCAGCACCACGAAGTCCTCGCCGCGGGCGTGGGCTGCCCGGTAGGTGCGGCTGCTCTTGAACATCCCGTCCGCCTCCACCAGGCTGGGGATGGCGGCCGGGTCGCTGACCGGCGGCCCGACGCAGATGTCGGTGTGCTGGCCCAGGCATACATCCAGCCCTGCCAGCAGCTGCAGGCCGTGGCGGGCGGCCGGCATGCTGGGCATCAGCCCCACGCTGCGGATCAGGCCGTCCCGCACCGTTTTTGCAATGCCGCAGTTGACCGCCTCGCTGTAGCCGAGGTCGTCAGCGCGGAGCAGAAATCGTTTCATCGCGCGGCCTCCTTTGGGCTCAGGCTTTCGCCTTGGGTTTGCTCTCGACCCCCGCAACGTAGGTGACGGCGGCCGACACGGCAGTGGAGATGATGAGGGCGATGATGCCGTTGACCAGGTTCATGGTGCTGCCGCCCACAAAGCCGGTGAAGCTGAGGATGTTGGAGGGGGACATCGAGTGGACGGCCACCCCCATGATGCCGGCATACGCGCCGCCGGCAAGGCCGCCGACGATCATGCCCAGGAAGGGCCGGCGGTACCGCAGGCCAATGCCGTAGAGGATGGGCTCGGTGACGCCGCCCATCAGGGCCGAGACGAGGTAGCCCACGCTGGCCGACCGCTCATCGCCCCGCAGACGGAAGAAGGCGCCGATGGACATGCCGATGGTGGCGTAGACGGCGCACTTGCCGCAGACGAAGATCAGGTTGTCGATGCCGGTCTCCATCAGGGTCGCCATGGCGGGCAGCACCAGCGGGGTGTGCATGCCGGTCATGACCAGGAACTCCCACACGGCGGAGATGACTGCCTTGCCGATGAAGCCGCCGTACTCCGCGACGGTGTTGAGGATGACGGCCAGGTAGTTGCTGCAGATGGAGCCCAGCGGCGCCAGCAGGCACAGCGAGATGGGGGCCATGACAAAGATGGTGAAGGTCGGCACAAAGACGATGGCCGCGGCGTCGGGGACGATCTTCTTGAACAGCCGCTCGACGTAGTACAGGGCCGCCACCGACAGGATGATGGGCAGCACCGACTGGGTGTAGCTGACCAGCCGCATGGGGATGCCAAGCACGGTGAAGGGCTCGCCGGCCGAGACGATGGCCAGCAGGTCGGGGGCGATCAGGATGCCGCCCATGTAGGCGCCCAGCACCGGCGACGCGCCGATCTTTTTGGCGGCGGTGTAGCCGATGTAGATGGGCAGGAAGTAGAAGCCCGCGTCATACAGAAAGTCCAGCAGGATGTACAGGTTGCTGGTCTCGCTGAGGACGTTCAGCATGGTGGGGCCCAGGATGGTGGTGAAGGTCTTGAACATACTGGCCGCCATCAGGATGGGGATGAGCGGCGTCATCGAGCCGGCCAGGTAGTTCAGAATGTTCGAGCCCAGCTTTTTGGGGGTCAGCTTTTCTTTGGGGGCGTCCAGGTTCTCGTTGATGGCCTCCTGCTCCTGCAGGCCGGCCATCTGGCACAGCTCGGCGTAGACCTTGGGCACGTTCTGCCCCACGATGATCTGGAACTGCCCGCCCGAGACCACGACGCCCAGCACGCCGTTCAGCTTTTTGATCTGCTCCTGGTCGGGCAGGCCCATGTCCTTGAGGTTGAAGCGCAGCCGGGTCATGCAGTGGGTGACCGAGGTGATGTTCTCTCTGCCGCCCACCGCCGCGAGGATATTTTCGGCGATCTGTCTGTTGTTGACTGCCATAGCGATTCTCTCCTTTGGCTTTGTATGGTTGTGGATGTTCGGCCTATCAAAAGGGCGGGCGCGCACCGCCCCTTTTTGCAAAAAAGACCCCCGCAGGCGGCGCGGCTCAAAAAGCCGCCCTGCCCGTGGAGGTCATGCCCCGGACGCGCCGGGTTACAGTCCTTCTTTGATGCAGATGCGATTGATGTGCAGGATGAGGTAGAGTTTTTCTTCTTCGGGCAGAGCGCAGCCCCACTTGCGCTGGATGTGGGCGGCGATCTCTTCCGCACAGGCGGCCACGTCCGGAAACTCGGCCCGGATGCTGTCGTACATCTGGGAGTTGCCGCTGGCGATGGTCTTGCTGGTGTGGATCCGCCCGAACAGGTACTGCATGTGGGTGGCGTAGCGGGAATAGTTGAAGCTGTCCCGCTGGACGATGAGGTTGAAGTGGTTTTCCACCATCTCGGTGATGTCCTCGAGCATCTCGCTGTCGGTGCAGCCTGCGCCGGCGGCGTCGGGGGCGCTGTCGCCGTCCACCCGGGCGTTCAGCAGGTTGATGGCGATGCCCACCGCCTCAGCGCCGGGCAGCCCCACCTGGAACTCCTTCTGGATCCGCTTGACGGCGTACTGCCCGATGCGGTATTCCGCGGGGTAGAGCTGCTCGACATCATACGCCAGCGGCATCTTGACCCGGATGTTCCTGCGCGCCCGCTCGATGGTGAAGGCGATGTGGTCGGCCAAAGTCAGGATAGCGTTGGGGCTGAGGGTATAGGGCAGCTCGTTGCGGGCGATGTCCAGCAGCCGGGCGGAAAAGTCCAGCACGTCGGGCGGCAGGTCACGCAGCACACCCAGGTAACGCTCGTCCACGTTGTAGAAGGTGCGCTCCACCTGCGCCAGCGGGATCTCCCGCGGCAGCGTGCCGAAGCCGATGCCCTTGCCCATGGCGATCATCTCCTGCCCGGTGCTGTCCAGGCAGATCACCGCGTTATTGTTGATTTTACGCAATCCACGCATGGGCCGCGCCAACCTCCCGCAAGACAAAAATCTTCAAAGCAGTGCCGGCAGCCTGCGCTGCCCCAGGCGCCCCGAACAGCCGCCCCCCGGCCCGTCCAAACGGCCGGCAGGCCCGACTCCCGGCTGCGCCCGACCCGGTCATGCCTTGAAGAAGTAACAGTCCATTCCGTCTATTGAATTGTGCGCTGTGGTCCAGTCCCTTATACCGGTGGGAATGCCCTGTGCGGTAACAGCCCCCGGCAAAAATACTGTACCAAATTTTTGTTTTTTCGTCAATGAACAAACTACACAAGCTTTAGGTCAAACGTTTGACTATATTGCCAAAAGCCTGCCCCTCACCCCTCCGTCTCCGCTTCGGGGCGGAAGGGGCCGCAGCTCTCCCGCGGGATGTAGTGTACCTCCAGCATACGGCTCTCGGGGGGGGCGGCTTCGCCCGCCATCAGGTCCAGCAACAGCCGCAGGCACTCCCCCGCCATCTGCTCCATCGGCAGGGTGACGACGCTCAGGCTGGGCACGGCGGCCTTGTCCTGGTCTTCGGCGCCGTTGCCTACCGCCACCAGGCGGGGCCAGTTTTCACGGGGCAGACCGCTCTCCCACAGCGCGCGGATCACCCCGTGGGCGATGCTGGACGAGCCGCAGAAGATCCCGTCGGGCAGCGCCTCCCGCCAGCCGGCGGCCAGCCGGCGGCGGACCGCCTCGTAGCCGCCGTGGATGCTGTTCTCGCAGTAATGGGTGGCCGGCATGGCCATGCCGTGCCGCCCGCCCTCCAGCGCAAAGCCCTGCACCCGGACCTCCATCCCCTCAAAGACCGGCGGCCCGGTCAGGATGACGGCGCTGGTGCAGCCCTGGTCGGTCAGCGCCCGCGCCGCCAGCGCCCCCATCTTGGCGTCGTCGACGTTGACGCTGCAGTAGCCCGGGCAGGTGCGGTTGTACAGCACCACCGGGATGGCCGGCCGGGTATCTTCCAGGAACTGCAGATCGGCGTAGGAGGCGTTGCAGACGATGGCCGCGTGGCAGTCGCTGGCGCTGGTCAGGGCGCGCATCTCCCGCAGGTGGTCGTTGATGTAGGGGTAGATGACCAGGCGGATGGGGCGCCGCTGCTCTTCCAGCGCCTGGCAGACGCCGTCCCAAAAGCGGACCATCATCCCGGCGCGGAAGTCCTGCGCCCAGAACATGGCCACCTGCAGCTCGTCCGCCCCCACCCCGCCCCGCAGGCTGCGGGCGGCGATGTTGGGCTGGTAACCCATGGCGGCGGCGGTGTCGTAGATCCGCTTTTGCGTCTCCTGGCTGATCTTGCGCGCCGCCCCCTTGCCGCTGAGCACGATGCTGACCGTGCTGGGGGAGATATGCAGCTGCTGCGCGATCTGTTTGATGGTGACCATCCTGTCTGACCCTTCCCTTCCCGGCGCGGGGTGCCCGGCCTGTACTAATCTAAGTATAGCGTTTTTTGCCCGCCTGCGCAAGGCGGGCCGCCGGGGGCAGACTGACGGTTTGCCGCAGGGATTTTCAGCAGTTTTTCACAAATCGAACATTCCCCCTTGACGCCGGGGCCGGGAAGGGCTATAATGCAGGTACAACGATTTACTACAACGTTGGACTTACATTCTCCCCCATTCCACTCAACCATCCGCAGGAGGTTACCAGAATGAAAAAGATCGCCATCGGCGGCGGCCAGGGCTTCTGGGGCGACAGCCCCGACGCCGCCATCCACATGATCCGTCATGCGGACATCCAGTACATGGGCTGCGACTATCTGGCAGAGCTGACCCTCTCCATCATGGCCAAGCAGCAGCTGAAAGACCCTTCCAAAGGCTACGCCCCCGACTTCCTCACCCGCATCCTGAAGGAAGCCGGCAAAGAAGCCTGGGACAAGCACATCCGCATCTGCACCGACGCCGGCGGCATGAACGTGGCCGGCTGCGTGGCCGGCATCCGCGACTGGGCCGAGGGCCAGGGGATGAGCGGCTACAAGATCGGTTACGTCACCGGCGATGACATCAAGGACAAGATCCCGCAGCTGCTGAAAGAGGGCTGGACCTTCCCCAACTTTGACTACGACGGCGACTTCCACGACATTTTGGACAAGATCTACAACTGCAACGCCTACATCGGCCACGAGGGCATCGAAGGCTGCCTGGCCGAAGGGGCGGACGTGGTGGTCACCGGCCGCGCGGCGGACAGCGCCCTCTTTTTGGCGCCGCTCAAGTATGAGTTCGGCTGGGCGGCCGACGACTGGGACAACCTGGCCCGCGGCATCATGGCCGGCCACCTGCTGGAATGCGGCGGCCAGGGCGCCGGCGGCAACTATATGTACGACTGGCGGAACGTGCCCCGGATGGACGAGCTGGGCTTCCCCATCGCCGAGCTGACCGACGACACCTTCGAGATCACCAAGGCCCCCGACTGCGGCGGCATCATCTGCGAGCAGAGCGTCAAGGAGCAGTTCCTCTACGAGGTGCTGGACCCCGCCAACTACCTGACCCCCGACGTCAATGTGGACGTCAGCCACGCCACCCTGACCCAGGTGGGGGATAACCGCGTGCGGGTGGGCGGCATCAAGGGCAAGCCCCGCCCCGACACCCTCAAGCTCTGCGTGGGCTACCACAAGGGTTGGAAGACCGTCTCGATGCTCAGCTTTGCCTGGCCCGACGCCTATGAGAAGGCCCGGTACTGCGCCGAGGTCATCATGAAGAAGATGCAGCGCCGCGGCATGAAGGCCGACGACATCCACATCAGCTACATCGGCCTGAACAGTCTGCACCTGGGTGTGGCCGACATGAGCGAGGAAGCCCTGAAAAACCTGAACGAGTGCGTGCTGCGCATCGCCGTATTCAGCGAGGACAAGCGCGAGTGCGCCAAGATCATCCCCGAGATCAGCCCCCTGCAGCTGAACGGGCCCCCGGGCGCATCCTTCTTCGGCGGGCGGGCCCATGTGCAGGAGGTCATGGCCCTGTGGCCCACCACCGTCCCCCGGGACGCGCTGAACATCGAGAGCCATATCCTGGAGGTGAAGTGAGATGGCTGAGATCTACTTAAACGACATCGCCCACGGCCGCAGCGGCGACAAGGGCGACACCAGCAACGTCTGCGTCTTTGCCCGCAAGCCGGAATACTACGGCATCATCGAGCGGGAGGTCACCCCCGAGGCCCTCAAAGCCTACTTCGGCGACATGGTCAAGGGCGAGATCACCCGCTACCCCGTGCCCAGCCTGGGCGGCTTCAACTTTGTGATGAAGCACGCCCTGGGCGGCGGCGCCACCATGAGCCTGCGGCTGGACAGCCTGGGCAAGAGCATGGGCAGCGCCGTCATGCGGATGAAGATCCATGTGGAGGACGGTGAGCTGTGATGGGCGAACACATGGCCCTGGAAAACCTGACCATCCTCGACCTGACCCGGGTGCTGGCGGGGCCCTTTTGCACCATGATGCTGGCCGACATGGGGGCCAACGTCATCAAGATCGAGATTCCCGCCGGCGGCGACGACACCCGCACCTATCCGCCCTTCCGGGAGCACAACCTCGAGGGCGAGCGGGAGAGCCTTTACTTCGCCAACATCAACCGCAACAAAAAGGGGATCACCCTCGACCTCAAGGCTCCTGAAGGCAAGGCCCTCTTCAAGGAGCTGGTCAAAAAGGCCGACATCGTGGTGGAAAATTACCGCCCCGGCGTCATGGACAAGCTGGGCCTTGGCTACGATGTGCTGCAGGAGCTGAACCCCCGCCTGATCTACGCGGCGGTGTCGGGCTTCGGCTGTTACGGGCCCTACCATCTGCGGCCTGGTTACGACATCCTCAGCCAGGCCATGGGCGGCATGATGGCCATCACCGGCCCCAAGGGCGGCCCCCCCACCCGGGCGGGCAGCGCCCTGGGCGACATCCTGGGCGGGCTGCACGTGACCATCGGCATCCTTGCGGCGGTCAATGCCCGCGCCATCACCGGCAAAGGCCAGCGGGTGGACGTCGGGCTGATGGACAGCGTCATCGCCGCCACCGAGAACACCGCCCTCAAGTACCTCGAGAGCGGCAAGATCCCCGAGCGGATGGGCAACCGCTACGCGGCGGTGTCGCCCTACGACGCGTTCCGCTGCAAGGACGGCGTGGTCATCATCGCGGCGGGCAACCAGCACCTGTACGAAAAGCTGTGTACCGAGGTGCTGCACCGTCCCGACATGATCACCGACCCCCGCTTTGTGGATATGCCCGGCCGCCTGGCCAACCAGGACGCCATCCAGGAGGTCATCGAGGACGTCCTGAAGGACTACACCATGCAGGAAGCCACCGAGCTGGTGCTGTCCAAGGGCATCCCCGCCGGGCCCATTCTGGACGTCAGCCAGATCTTGGCCGACCCCCACGTCAAGGCGCGGGAGATGTTCGTCGAGATGGACCACCCCACCCTCGGCCGCATCACCATCAACGGCTGCGCCATCAAGCTGATGGACACAAAGCCCAGCGTCCGCACCCCGGCCCCCGCCCTCGGGCAGGACAACCGCGCGGTCTACCAGGGCCTGCTTGGCCTGACCGACGCGCAGTTCAACGCCCTGCACGAAAAGCACGTTTTTTGAGTTTCAGGTTTTGCTTCTCCTTTTGATCAGACAGACAAAAGGCCGGCGGCCCATAAGGCTGCCGGCCTTTTGCCGTGCCGCGGGGTGCGGCGGACGAAAAGGAGAAATGAAGAAGAGGAGAAAAACGAGAGGCAAAATGGCTTTTATTCCTCGTCGAAGGCAAGGTAGGCGCCCTTCATCGGGCTGGCGGCGTGCTCGCTGAACAGCCGCAGCACCCCCCGCTTGTAGCGGCGGGGCCTGGGCTTCCAGGCGGCGCGGCGGCGGGCCAGAACCGCGTCGATCTCTGCCGGCGTCTTTCGCTCGCCCCGGACCCCGACGATGTTCAGCCGCCGCCCCGGCAGGTCGATCTCGATCAGGTCGTCCTCTTCCACCAGGGCGATGGGGCCGCCCGCCTGCGCCTCGGGGCTGCAGTGGCCGATCACCGGCCCGGTGGACGCGCCCGAGAACCGCCCGTCGGTGATCAGCGCGATGCTGCGGCCCAGCTCCTTGTCCGAGCTGATGGCCTCGCTGGTGTAGAACATCTCGGGCATACCGCTGCCCTGGGGGCCCTCATAGCGGATGAAGACGGCGTCGCCCTTCCGGACTTCATGGTGCAGCACCGCGTCCAGGCACGCCTCCTCGCTGTCGAAGGGGCGGGCGCGCAGCACGGCGCGGAACATCTCTTTCGGGCAGGCGGTGTGCTTGATGACCGCCCCCTCGGGGGCCAGGTTGCCCCGCAGGACCGCGATGCTGCCGTCTCGGCCCAGCGGCTCGGCCCGCGGGCGGATGATGTCCCGCCGGGTCAGCGTGAGCCCGCAGCGCCGGTTGGCCTCGTCCAGCAGCACCTGGCAGCGGTCGTAGAAGCCGTCGCGCTTGAGCTGTTCCAGGTTTTCGCCCAGGGTCCTGCCGGTCACCGTCATCGCATCCAGATGCAGCAGGTCCCGGATCTCTTCCATGATGGCGGGGGTGCCGCCGGCGTAGTAGTAAAACTCGGCCGGCCAGCGGCCCGCCGGGCGGATGTCCAGCAGGTAGGGCGCGCCCCGGTGGAGCCGGTCGAAGGTGTCGCCGTCGATCTCGATCCCAAACTCGTGGGCGAGGGCCGGCAGATGCAGCAGCGCGTTGGTGGAGCCCGAAATGGCCGCGTGGACCAGGATCGCGTTCTCAAAGCTCTCCACGGTCACGATGTCGCTGGGGCGCAGCCCGCGCCGGGCCAGGGCCACCGCCTGGCGGCCGGCCCGCCGGGCAAAGGCCGTCAGGTCCGGGCTGGCCGCCGGCAGCAGCGCGCTGCCCGGCAAAGCCAGGCCCAGCGCCTCGGCCATGATCTGCATGGTGGAGGCCGTCCCGATGAAGCTGCAGGCCCCGCAGCTGGGGCAGGCGTTCCGCTTGGCCCATTCCAGCTTGGCGGCGTCGATCTCGCCGCGCTCGTATCTGGCGCTGTACATACCCAGCTGTTCCAGCGTCAGCAGGTCGGGGCCGGCGTGCATGGTGCCGCCGGTCACCACCACAGCCGGCATGTTCACCCGGGCCAGCCCCATCAGGTTGGCCGGCATCCCCTTGTCGCAGCTGGCGATGTACACCCCCCCGTCAAAGGGGGTGGCGCTGGCGTGGATCTCGATCATATCCGCGATGATCTCCCGGCTTGCCAGGCTGAAATTGATGCCGTCGGTGCCCTGGCTTTCGCCGTCGCAGATGTCGGTGCAGAAATACCGCGCCCCGTGGCCGCCCGCTTCCGCCACCCCCTCGCAGGCCGCGGCCACCAGCTTGTCCAGGTGTCCGCTGCCGGGGTGGCTGTCCCCAAAGGTGCTTTCCACCATCACCTGGGGTTTGGGCAGGTCTTCGGGCGTCCAGCCGGTCCCCAGACGCAGGGGGTCCATCTCCGGCGCGAGCCGTCTCATTGTTTGACTGATGAGTTCCATAACATTCCGTCTTTCTTTGATGTATCACAGGGTGTCGGTTCGGGCGGGGCCGCGTGTTCCGCCATGGGAAAGCCCCCTTTATCCAAACAGTGTGTGCAAAACGTCCAGCGCCTCGCCGGCCTGGCGGGCGAAGGCCGGGGCGTGCGCCTCCAGGCTGACGCGGCCGTCGTAGCCGCAGTCCTTCACCGCCCGGACGAACGCGCCGTAGTCCCACTCGTCCGGGCTGGAGGGGTAGGTGCGCCACCAGCCGCGGCGGTCGAGCTCCCCTTCGTACAGCCCGCTGATCCGGGCGGGGTCGCGGACGCCGTCGATCTCCGGGATGGCCGGGCAGGAGAAGTGCACATGGCAGAGGTACTCTGCCCCGTACCGGCGCAGGATGTCGGGGCTCTCCTTCTCGCAGACCATGTGGTAGAAGTCCACCAGGACTCGGACGTTGCCGAGCCCCACCTCCTGCGCAAGCCGCACCCCCTCGGCGAAGGTGTTGACGATATTGCAGTCGGGGCGGCGCACCGGCTCGATGGCGATGGTGATGCCATGGGCAGCGGCAGCCTCGCCGGCGGCCCGGGTCACCTCCACCACCTGCCGCCAGGCCGCCGCGTGGTCAAAGCCGTCCGGCACGCGCTTGGCTCCGGCGCTGCCAAAGACGATGACCTCGGCCCCCAGCTGCGCGGCGCGCTCCAGCGCACGGGTGTAATACGCCCGGATGCGGCCGGGGTCGGCCTCGGCCCCGGTGAGGCGGAGGCTGGCCGGGAAGAAGTTGTTGCAGGTCTCACAGCGCAGGCCGCTCGCTGCCACTTGGCGGCGCAGGGCGGCAAAGTCCCCGTCGCTCAGCGCCATCATCTCTGCCAGGGGCAGCTCGATGTAGTCGTAGCCCAAAGCGGCGATCTGTTCCGCGATCTCCACGCCGGTCCGGTCGGGGCCGGCGGCGACCAGACTGCCGCAGCATCCAAATCTCATAGGTATCTCCTTTCACTGTTTGTACGCACTCAAAAGACCGCGTTGACGATGCACAGCAGACCGAAGCCGGCCCAGGACCAGATGAACTGCATCCCCTCATAGCCGAGGATCTGCACGTCCAGCTTGTCAAACTTGAAGGTGCGGGTCAGCACCCAGAAGAAGCTGTCGTTGTGCAGCGAGAACACCTGCGAGCCGATGCAGGCCGCATAGGCGCAGAACATCATGTTGGCCCCGGGGATCTGCATCAGGATGGGGGCGCAGATGGTGGCGGTGGTGGTCATGGCCACGGTGCCGCTGCCCAGGACCAGCTTCAGGATGGCCGCCATCAGGAAGGGCAGCAGCAGGATGGGCATGTTGGTGCCGGCCAGGCCGTTGGCGATGATGTCGCCGATGCCGCTGGACTTGATGATGTTGCCGAACGCGCCGCCGGCGCCGGTGATCAGGATGACGGTGCCGCAGCTCTTGACGCCGCGCTCGAGGCAGTCCAGCACTTCCTGCCGGGGCTTATGGCCGGCCAGGCCGTAAATGGAGACCAGCAGCGCCACCGAAATGGCGATGACCGGGCTGCCCAGGAAGTTGATGACCTCGGTCGCCAGGGTGGGCTCGCCGGTGTAGAGCATGGTGGTGAAGGTGCTGGCAAGGATGAGGACGACGGGGATGAAGATGGGCGCAAAGGACATCAGGGCCGAGGGGTACTGCTCGCCCGGGTCCAGCTGCGGGATGGTGGGCTGCGAGGACAGGCGGGCGTACTCTTCCACCTTGTCGGGGGCGACGTCCACGATCTCGCCCGCCTCGTCCACGATCTTATACCACCTGCGGCCGGCGACGCGGCTCATGATGGCGATCAGGATCATGACGGGCAGACCCATGACGATGCCGAACAGGATGTAGGCGCCCAGGTCGATGGTGTCGCCGAACTGCGCCACGACGGCCAGCGGGCCGGGCGTCGGCGGGACAGAGGCGTGGGTGATGTTCAGCGCGCAGGCCATGGCCAGCGCCAGACCGGTCAGGGACTTCTTTTTGGCCTGGGAGATGGATTTTACCAGCGGGGCCAGCAGGATCAGGGCCGAGTCTGCAAAGATGGGGATGGAGACCAGAAAGCCGGTGATGGCCAGGGCGATCTCTTCATTTTTGCCCCGCAGGACCTTGATGAAGGTGTGGGCCATCACCTTGGCGGCGTTGGATTCCTCCATGATCTGGCCCATCATGCAGCCGAACACGATGACCAGGCCGATGCTGGCCAGGGTGCTGCCGAAGCCGGATGTGATCAGCCCCGGGATGGTCGCGAGCTCTACGCCACCGACCACGCCCACAACGCAGGCCGAGATGACGAGGGACAGGGATGGGTGCAGCCGCGTTTTCATGCACCCACCGGGGCGGGCGGGCCCAGTACTCCGGGCGGAAGGTCTCCACCGAGACCATCCCCTCGTACCCGCAGGCGCGCAGGGTCTGAAGGAAGGCGCTGGTATCCACCACGCCCCACCCGGGGAAGCACCGCTTGTCCTGGCCCATCTGCTCTTCCGGCACGTCGTCGGCGCTCATCAGGTGGACCGCAAAGATCTTCTCCGGCTGGACGGCCCGCAGCCCGCTGAAATCGTTGCAGCGGCCGTTCAGGTAGATGTTGTAGGAATCAAAGACGAAGCCGACGTTGTCCTCGTCCACGGCGCGGACGATCCGGTCGGCGGCGGCGATGTCCCGCACGCAGCTTTTCGGCAGGCCGACCAGCTCAAAGCAGAGCCGGACGCCGTAGGGCCGCGCCAGGGCCGACAGCTGTTTCAGGATGCGGACGCAGTCCTGCTGCGCGGCGTCCGCGTCGCCGGTGAACACGCCGCTCGGGTCGAGCGGGGGCACCACGACGACATACCGGCTGCCGATGGCGCGGCAGGTCTCGCAGGCCAGCCGAAAGTCCTGCATCGCGGGCTCGTCCCGGCAGGCGGCCCAGTCCACGGGCATCCCCTGCCGGAGATAGACGGCGTTGACGGCATGGGGCTTCAGCCGGTGGGTGTCGAAGAAGGCGCGCAGCTGCTCTGCCGTGTGCCCCTGCAGGTAGCGGCGCAGCATATCCAGCCGTATCTCGATGTAATCGAAGCCCGCCTGCTCGCACAGGGCAAGGTCCTGCTCCAGGGTGGAGCAGTCGCGGCCGCAGGCCTCATTGTAAGACGTTTTCATAACAGCTCCTTTGCGCAGATTCAGGTGAGGGGGAAGCGGATGACCTCATTGGTCCGGGTGCTGCGGTAGATGGCGGTGAACAGCTCCACCGTCCTGCGGCCGTCCCTTGCGTCCACCAGGGGGCGGGTGTGGGTCTCCACCGCGCGCAGGAAGTCTGCGATCTGCTCGCGGTGGTAGTAGTACATCGAATCCACCCGGTTGAAGAAGTCGCAGTCCGCCTGCTTCCAGCCTTCCAGCAGGTCTGCCTCCCCGGGGACGGTCCACAGGTCGTTGCAGGGCGGCTCGGCGATAGCGGACATCCCGGCGATGAACATGGCCCCGCCGTCCGTCTGCACCCCCACGCCGGCGCCGTTTTCGCCGAAGATATGCACCTTGCCGTAGAGGGCGGGGTTCTGGCTGTTGCTGACCACGATATTGCCCACCGCGCCGCTTTTGAACTTGACCACGGCGAGGGCCGTATCCTCCACCTCGATGTAGGGGTGGTTGAAGTTTTTCCAGACGCCGTACACCTGCTCCACTTCGCCCATATACCACAGCAGCAGGTCCAGCTGATGGGGCGCCTGGTTCACCAGGACGCCGCCGCCCTCCCCCTGCCAGGTGCCGCGCCAGCCGTCGCTGTTGTAGTAGGCGCGGTCCCGCCAGCCCAGCATGGTCACCATGCCCAGGATGGGCCGGCCGATCTTCCCTGCCTGGATGGCCTCATGGATCCGCATGCAGGGCCGGTAAAAACGGCGCTGCACCATGGTGCCGATGGTCACATGGTGCCGCTCCCCCGCCGCGATGATCCGGTCGCAGTCCTCCAGGCTGGAGGCCAGCGGCTTTTCGATCAGGACATTGCAGCCGTTTTCGGCCGCGGTGACGGCAGGGCCGCAGTGGGCCGGGTGGGGCGTGCAGATGCTGACCACATCCAGCCCCTCTGTTTGGATCATCTCGGCCACGTCGGCATACGCCCGCACGTGGTACCGCTCCGCAAAGGCCCGCGCCCGGTCGATGTCTGCGTCGCACACCGCCGCAAAGGCGCTGCTGCCCAGCTGGCTGTATGCTTTTGCGTGGAAATCCCCCACCTTGCCGCAGCCGACAATGCCAGTTTTCAAGCTCATGTTCCGCTCCTTTCTGCCACGGATGAAGTTGTGTTTCTGGTGGGTCTATCATACCATTTCGTTATAAATCAGACAAATTGTTTCCGATATGTTCTACTATTTCAACGGATTTCCCCTTGATTATTGTGCTCTACCGCCAGTTTTATTCCTAATTTAAGTGCATTTTTCACAAATACGGCGCATTGCAGGCGTGCCCACCGAAAATTCATCAGACAACTTTAGCCCATAAAAAAGGAGAGGATCGCTCCTCTCCCTGCCGCGGGGCGCGCGGTCATGGTTCGGCGGGCTTTTCCCGCTCGTCGTAGATCTTTTTGATGAGGCTGCGGTTGTACGCGATGTGCATGGTCATGGCGCTGCGCGCGCCGATGGGGTCGTGGTCGGCGATGGCTTTGGTGATGGCGCGGTGGGTCGTGATGGTCTCTTTCATCAGCTGCCGGTGGGTGATGTTCACGAACATCAGCACCGCCGTCTCGATGATGGAGATCAGCTGTTCCACCACCTTGTTTTTGCTGCAGCGGGCGATGTAGGTGTGGAAGTCTATGTCGTCCTGGATATAGTAGAGGTTGTGCTCGATCTTGTACTCTGTGGTATCGCAGAGCTCTTTGAGGCGGCTGATCTCCTCTTCGGTCGCGTTGTAGGCCGCCAGCTCCGCGATGCCCGGCTCCAGGATGAGCCGCAGGTCCACCAGGTCCATCGCCAGAGAGACCTTGTCCTCCACATGGCGCAGATTCAGCGGGTCGAGGTCGGCGGGGACCAGCTCCTTCACATACGTCCCGGAGCCCCTGCGGGTCTCGAGCACGTTGCGGGAGACCAGCAGCTTGACCGCCTCGCGGATGGTGCTGCGCCCCACGCCGAACTGTTCGGCCAGCTTGAACTCATTGGGCAGCTTGTCCCCCGCCTTCATGGGCAGTTTGGTGATGTAGTCGTAGAGCTGTTCTTCCACCTGTTCAGCCAGCAGGGTGTGTTTCAGCCCCGAAAAAGCAGTCATTGCGCTCTCCTCCTTTGCCCTGCGTTCCAGCCGGGATACCCCCGGAATACCTATCGAGCAGACGTGATCTGCGCCACGAACTGGAACGAATGCGTCTCCTCGCTGTAACTGATCTGATAACGGCCTGATTTTTATCAAGCACGTACAACACGTTCCTGAGCCCAAAGCCGTGCAGAACGGAATCGCTCTTTGCCAGCGCCTGCTTTTGACTGAGCAGCGCATCCGCTATGGGGCGGTGCGTATCCAGGCAATAGGCGCACGGCCTTGTATCATGCAGCAGTTCATTCAGATATGCCTGCAATTCCACCGGCGTTCCCTCTTTGCTCGCAAGGCCGCGCAGGACCAGCAATTTATTCTGGAAATCATGCGTGTGCCTTCTCTGTTCCATGTAGGCTTCTTTCCACGAATCAATGTTGGCATTGATCATTTGCAGGTTTTGTTTGAGAGCCGTATGGAAAGCAGCGTCATACTGCCGCTCTTCCAGGTACTCCAACAGGTAGATGGACAAAATATCCACAGCCAGCAAAAGCATGATGCAGCCCAACAGCTTTGCCGCATACCGGGGCTCTTCCAGCACGATGGACAGCAGGTAGACCGATACGCACAGCACGCACACCGGAAAGGCCAGAATCCGCAGATTGCTTTGCCAGGAAGCATCCCGATGCCGGCAGCAGCCGCGGCAGACCGCCACCACGATCAGCAGCTCCGCCGCTTTGATCAGGGTATATAGTACAGCGAAATGTTCCGGCTGCGTGCTCGCATCTCCCCCCAAAAACGACGCAATGGAAACAAAGAACAAGTCCATGCTGTACCCATAGGAGAACTGAAAGCACAACAGAAAAACGCCGTTGATAACAGACGTCTGATAAACATACCTCGCCCACAGAACGATCAACAGGGTCACCATGGCATATTTGACGGGAGGAGCTTCCTGAAAGCAGTAAATGGCACCGCAGTCCAGCAAATAGAAACATACATTCGCCAGGTACCGTTTCGCCCTGCTTACCTTCGCTGTCAGAAAATGCTCTGCAAAGTAGAAAAGCTCCAGCACTTCCAAAAGGGTAGGGAGAAGTTTGATGCAAAAATCATCCTCTAACACAGGCATTCCTTCTTCCGCAATAGAAATTTTGACGTTTCTCTCAACAGGCGCCCTCCGATGCGGCCGTACAGGGGGCGCGCCCATCGCCGTTTTTATTGTATCATGGTTGGAACCGGTTTTTCAATGGGCGGGGGACATGGCGCGGTACCCGGGGGGCTTTTCAAAGGCGGCAGGCTTTGCATGGGCTGCATGGTTTTTTACATCCCCATGTTCTGCGCAAAAAGCGCCCCTCCCGCCTGTATTTCCACAGGCAGGAGGGGCGCATATACTGTTTGCTAGGCCAAAGCCCTTGATACCCTCAGCTTACTTGCGGGGGTTCTTGATGGCAGCCTGCGCGGCGGCCAGACGGGCGATGGGCACACGGAAGGGAGAGCAGCTGACGTAGTCCAGGCCGATGTTGTGGCAGAACTCGACAGAAGAGGGGTCGCCGCCGTGCTCGCCGCAGATGCCCAGGCCCAGGTCGGGGCGGGTGGCGCGGCCGTCGGTGGCAGCCATCTTGACCAGGCGGCCCACGCCGACCTGATCCAGGTGCTGGAACGGATCGCTCTCGTAGATCTTGTGGTCGTAGTAGGCGCCCAGGAACTTGGCGGCGTCGTCACGGCTGAAGCCGAAGGT
>DWXX01000033.1 GCA_019118985.1 Candidatus Faecalibacterium faecipullorum | reverse complement strand
GGGCCGCCGCGGGTCAGCAGCTGGATCAGCGCAAAGCACTGGAAGCTGTTGATGGTGGTGATGACCAGGACGTACAGGGTGGTGGGCATGATCTGGGCCCACTTGATCTTCCAGAAGATCTGCAGGCGGGTCGCGCCGTCGATGGCGGCGGCCTCTTCCAGCGACTTGTCCACGTTGCCCAGGGCCGCCACATACAGGACGATGGGCTGGCCGATGGAGGTGGTGAACAGGATCATGATGATGCACCAGATGGCGGTGCGGGTGTCGCCCAGCCAGTCAAAGCCGGTGGTGCCGAAGATCTGGTTCAGCAGGCCGTTGTAGGGGTTGAACATCCACTTCCAGACGACGGTGACCGCCACCGAGCCGGTGACCACAGGCAGGTAGAAGACACAGCGGAAGAAGCTGCGCATCTTGGAGCGCATGGGGTAGATGGCCGAGCCCACCCACAGCGAGAAGGCGGTGACCACAGGCACCGAAACGATCACGATGAGGATGGTGTTCCACAGCGAGCGGAGGAAGGTGGGGTCCTGGACCATCTCGATGTAGTTGTTCAGCCCGGTAAAGCTCGCGGCCGAGGTGTCGATGCCCATATCCAGAAAGCTGTAGACCAGGCACATCCCCATGGGCACCAGGACGAAGCCCACAAAGAACAGCAGGCTGGGCAGCATGAACAGATAGGCGGAAATGGTCTCCCGCCGGGCCAGCACCCGTGAGGCGTGGGTCTGGTTGGCTTTTTGCGTATGCGCCACGTTGATTCCCTCCTTAAAACAATGTACGGCAGAAATGCGGCGTCAGCCCGCCATGGGCATAAAAGGTGCGCCTGCCCGGGGCGGGGGCCGGCAGGCAGGCGCGCCGTTTGCTCCGTTCAGGGCTGCGGTGCCGGCAGACCTGTTACGGGTTGGAGGCCTCCACAAAAGCGTCGGCTGCCTCCTGGGCGGGGGTGTTGTTGACCATGACCTGCTGCAGCATGTTGAACCAGTTCTGGCGCTGCTCGGTCCAGTTGGGGGCCACATTGTAGTAGTCGCCCAGATACGGCATCAGGGAGGCGAACTCGCCCATGTTCTCGGCCTGGTCGGTGCCCTCGTAGACGTCGCCCAGCGACTCCTTGACGGGGAAGAAGCCGGTCAGCCGGACGCTCTCGGCAGCCTGGGCCTCGTCGTCGCAGACGAACTTGATAAAGGTCTTGGCGGCCTCGATGCGGGCCTCGTCGCCGCTGTTGAAGATGCCGAAGCCCCAGATGCCGCCGCACAGCTCAGGCACGCCATCGTCGGAGGGGAAGGCCATGGCGTACGGGGTGAAGGTGACCTGCGAGGCGTACTGCGCCTTGTTGGAGGCGTTCCAGCAGAAGGTGACGGCGGCGGTGCCGTTGGCGAACTGCTGCAGCTCGTCCGAAGCCTGGAAGCCGGCGTTGGCGTTCAGGCTGCGGTTGTCGACCATGCTCTTGAGCAGCTCGAGGGCCTGGACGTTCTCGGGGCTGTTGACGGTGTACTCGGTGTGCTCGGGGTTGGTGTAGGCGCCGGAGTAGAGGTTGTTGACGAGGGCGCGGGTGCCCTGGTCGCCGCCCTGCCCGCCGCAGTAGAGGATGCCGGGGACGGCGGTCAGGCCGGAATCCCGGATGGTCTCCATGGCGGCGACAAAGTCGTCGGTGGTCCAGGTGCGGGTCTCCTGGTCGATGTACTGGAGGGCGCCGGCCTTCTCAAAGACCTCGTAGTTGATGGCCATGCAGTGCGTAGTCATGCACAGGGGGTACTCGTAGTAGGCGCCGTCCAGCTGGCAGGCGCTGACCACCGACGCGCTGACGGCGGCGATGTCCTCTTCGGTATCGGTCCACAGGTCGCTCAGGTCGACCATCAGGTTGTTGGCGCCCCAGTTGGAGACAAGGCGCTCGGGGCCTTCCATGATCAGGTCGGGGGTCTCCTTGGCGGTGATGGCCGAGGTGACCAGGTTGTCGCCGTTCTGGTAGTCGAGGGTCTCGTAGGTGACGGTGATCTCGGGGTGGACGGCGTTGAACGCGGCGATGATGTCATCCAGCTTGGACTCGGTGCCGCCCCAGGAGCCGATGGGGTAGGTCCACAGAGAGATGGCCACGCCGCCCTCCGAAGCGCCGCCCGCAGCAGCGGAGCTGGAAGCGGCGGTGGAAGCGGCGGTGCTGCTCGAGCCCGACCCGCCGCAGGCAGCCAGCGCGCCGGCTGCACCCACAGCGCCCGCAACTTTCAGGAAGTCCCGGCGAGAGATAAATTTTTTCATAGTGTCCTCCTTTTGTCGTGCCTTTTCAAAAACGGGCGGCACGTGCGGGCCGCCCGGTGTTCTTGTTTGCTATTTTACAAAGGAACGCAAAGGAAGTCAATACTTTTTGGCCAACTTTTTGAAAATTTTTTTCAAAAATACACTTTACAAGAAGAAAGTTTTCAGAATCGTTCTTACAGGTGCTTGACGGCCAGCACTTCGGCCATGTCGCGGCGGACGTCCTCTACCTTGTCCTCCTGACGGCGGCAGACCTCGGTGAACAGGGTGTCGATCAAAAACAGCTGGGCCATACGGGCGGGCACCGAGCCAAGCTGCAGGGGGCCCTCATTTGCGCCGCACTGCAAAATGACGTTGGCATAGCCGGCCGCCGGCGATTTGGGGAAATGGGTGACCAGGATGGTGCGCACCCCGCGGCGCTGAGCCAGTTCGAGCAGTTCGACCGCCTCGCGGGTCGCGCCCGAATAGGAGAAAAAGAGGATGGCGTCCCGCGGGGTGAGGGCGGTGGTGTACATGATCTGGATGTGGGAGTCGCTGGGGGAGAAAAAGCTCATGCCTGCGGTGGAAAAGATGTGGGCCGCCTCTTCCGCCATGATCATCGAGCCGCCCTGGCCCATGCAGAACACCTTGTCCGCCCCGGTCAGGATGTCGGCCGCCCGCTTGATCTCGTCGGGGCGGATGAGGCTGAGGGTCTGGGAGATGGCGTCCACCTCGGCCCCGTACAGCTTGTGGCACATCTCCTGGATGTCGTCCTCGGGGGTGACCTCGCCGCTCAGGAAGGGGATGCCCCGGCGGCTGGCCACGTTTTTGGCCAGGGCCAGCTTGAAGGCGTTGTATCCCTTGTAGTCCAGCTTGCGGCAGAAGCGGGTGATGGTGGCTTCGGCGACGCCGCACGCCTCAGCCAGGTCGGAAATGGACATGATCTGGGTATCGCGCTGGTGGTCGGTGACGTAGTCGGCCACCTTCTTTTCGGAGGCGGTCAGCTGGTAATATTCCGCGCTGATCCGCTCAATGACCGTGCGCAGGTCGGTGGGCATAGGGGATACCTCCTCGTAGAAAAAACGTTGGGAATGGACAGAGGGTCCAAGCGGTTATGGGTTTATAGTATCATTTTTGAAAATAATTTTCAATTCTTGCGGCTGTTTTTGGAAATTTTGCAAAATCCCCTTTCCGGGGTGACAACCGGCCCCGAATATGTTATCATAACACAAAACGCCGCGGCTCCGGCTTTGCACAGCGCGGGCACGGCCTGCTTTGCCTGCTTTGAGAGAAAGGAGCCTGCCTTCTATGTCGAGTGGCATATTCAACCCGCAGAACCGGTTCTGGCAGACGCTGGACCATTTTGCCGACCTTTTGATCCTCAGCCTGCTCTGGCTGGTCTGCTCGCTGCCGCTGATCACGGCGGGGGCGGCCTCCGCCGCCCTCTACGATGCGGTGGCCCGCTGCGTGCGGGGCGGCGAGCCGATGCCCTGGAAGCGCTTTTGGCAGACCTTCCGGCGGGAGCTGCCCTGCGCCGCCCTGGTGACGGCGGTCTGGGGTGGGCTGCTGTGGCTGCTGACCTGGGCGCTGGGATGGATCCGGGCGGCCGCCGCCGCTGGAAACGCCGCCGCCCCCCTGGTGCTGGTCTTTTGCCTGGTGCTGCTGGTCCTGCCGGTGGGGGCCGCCTGCTGGATGTTCCCCCTTTTGTCCCGGTTCACCTTCCGGCCGGTGGGGCTGATGCTGACCGCCCTGCGGCTGGCGGTAGGCTGCCTGCCCCGGACGGTGGGGCTGGTCCTGATCATAGGGGTGTCGGCGCTGCTGGTGCGGATGCTGCTGATCCCGGTGGTGATCCTGCCCGGGGCGGCGGCCTGGCTCTTTGCCGCCCTGCTGGAGCCGGTCTTTCGCCGGTATCAGCCCGCGGGCGCCGGCCCCGACAACCCCGAACCCTAACGCACAAACAAAAAAGCCAGCCCGTTTCAAGGGCTGGCCTTTTCTTTTGGGGCAAAAGGCGGGCGGCGCGCTCAGTCTGCGAACTCGAAGAGGTTGAGGCCCACCTCGGGGCTGTATTTGCGGCCGACGGCGCCGGGCAGGGCGGTGATGACGAACTCGCCGGTCAGGCTGACGACGCCGCGGTTCAGATGCCCGCCGCAGCACAGACCCTTGACGGGGTTTGCCGCCGCCATGTGCAGGTGGAAGTAGGGCTCGCCCTCCATGGTGGTGACGGTGCCGCTGCAGGAGGCGATCTCAAAATCGCCGGTGTAGGTCTCGGACTGATAGGCGAACTGCCCGCGGTCAAAGACGCCGAGGGTCACCTCGCCCACCGCGCCGATGCCGCTGATGGTGCCGAGGGTGATCCCCTCCCGCCGGCACACCTCGGCAAGGGAGGCGAGGATCTCTTCGCCGCGGTCGATGCGGACAAACCAGGTATTGTCAAATTTGCGGTATTCCATGCGAAACGCTCCTTTCAGACAAGTGACGAAAACGGGCTGTCTGGCCATTTCAAGAATAGCACACCATCCGCCCCGGCGCAAGGTGCGCGGCGGCGTGATGGATGCAACAGCTGCGCAGCGTGAAAAACTTTGCAATAAGTTTGCAATCCATTTGGAACAGATTCGCAGAATCAGCGAAATGCTACAAGAAATCCTCCCGCGTTTGGTAAAAACTGTCGATTGTGAAAGCCGCAACGACCTGCTATCATGGGACCATCAGAAAGCCAACTGTGGCCACGGTTGCTCCTCGGGTCCGCCCCGTCACTCTGTATTTTGAAACTAGGAGGAATTTGCAAACCATGGATATGTACATCGTCCTGGCCATCACGCTGTTCATGATGGTCATGTTCATCGTAGGCAAGGTGCCCTACGGCGTCATCACCATGACCTGCTGCGCATTGCTGGCCGTCACCGGCGTCATGAGCCCCACCGAGGCTTTCTCGGGCCTGTCCAACTCGACCACCCTGCTGATCGCCGGCATGCTGGCCCTGGCCACCGCCTTCGGCAAGACCAGCGCCGTCGCCCGCGTCCGCAGCCTGCTGGCTAAAGCCAAAGAGAAAAACGGCTTTATCTTCCTGCTCAGCCTGTACATCATCGTCATCATCCTGTCCCAGCTGATGGGCCGCACCGCCTGCATCTCGATCATGATCCTGTTCGTCGGTTCGATGGACGACTCTGAGGGCATGACCGCCTCCCGCCTGATCACCGCCATCTTCTCGGTCATGGCCATGTGGAACCTCAAGTTCCCCATCGGCCTGGGCGCCACCATGGCCTCGGTGGCCAACTCCTTCTATGAGGGCATCATCACCGACCCCGCCCTCATGCTGCAGCCGCTGGACATCATCAAGGTCACCATCATCCCCGGCCTGGTCATCCTGGCCTACGCCCTCTTCGCCTGGAAGCTCATCCCCGAGACCGGCAAGGTCGACACCTCCAACGTCAAGAACGTCAAGGACGCCGCCGCCATCTCCAAAAAGGATGAGATCTGCATCACCGTCGTCTTCTTCGCCGTCGTCGTCTCCTTCTTCTTCAGCTCTCAGCTGGGCGGCCTGATGAACGTCATGCCCGCCATCGGCGTTCTGGTCCTGCTGTACACCAAGTCCCTGTCGGTCAAAGAGGCCGTCAGCTCGATGACCACCGACATGGTCTGGATGGTCGCCGGCGTTCTGACCGTTTCCAGCGCCATCGGCAGCTCGGGCCTGGGCGACGTCATCGGCCAGATGATCGAAAACTTCCTGGGCGGCAGCCACAACAGCTTCCTCATCATCCTGGTGTTCTCCATCGCCGCCACCGTCATCACCACCTTCATGTCCAACACCGGCACCCAGGCCCTGCTGACCCCCATCGCGGCCAGCTACTGCCTGGTCAGCGGCGGCGACCCCCGCGGCATCGTCCTGGCGGTCAACATCGCAGCCGTCTTTGCCCTGGCTTTCCCCTCCGGCTCCGGCGAGTGCGCCCTGATGTTCGCCGTCACCGGCCACAACCCCATCAAGCTGCTGCGCTACACCGGCCCCTACCTCGTCCTCGCGGTGCTGGCCCTGACTTTCAGCATCAATATGTTCTACCCGGTGTTCTGACCGCCTGAATTTGCTTTTACCAGATAGGAGATGAGATCATGAGCAAACTGATCGCTCAGACCCTGCCCGAAGCCGACAAGCTGACCGTCGACCCCATGCACTACTACCGCCAGGTGCTGCACGGCTACTACAATTTCAACTGCTATGTCAGCGAGGGCGTCACCCGTACCGCCAAGTTCTATATCCCCGAGGGCAGCGTTTACAACCAGCCCACCATCTTTCTGGCTGTGCCCGCCGCCCGCCCCACCGACGAATTCCTCGTGGACAGCGGCTGGAAAGACCTGGCCGACCAGATGGGCTTCTACATCATCCTGATGGAAGCTGAAAACGGCGCCTGGGGGGACGACGCCAAAGAGATCCCCTACATCACCGCCCTGAATGAGGACGTCAACTTCCGCCCCTTCTTCTGCGCCTTCTCTTCCAAGTTCTACGTCTACGCCTACGGCGAGACCGCCGGCATGGTGGGCCGGCAGAGTCGGCTGTTCCCCAAGTGCTGGGCGGGCGTCGCCCTGCTGGGCCCCTCCGGCATGACCGCCGACGAGCTGCACGAACTGCAGACCAAAGAGACCCGCGTCCCCGGCGTCAAGTACAGCGACGTGCAGATGCCCGTCTGGCTGTCCGCCCCGGTGCAGGACGACGACTTCAACCGTCAGCTGGCCTACTACCAGGCGGCCAACCACAGCGTGGACACCCCCGAAGAGGTGGACGGCCACAAGCTCTGGGCCCCCAAAGCGGGCGGCACCATCGACGAGCACTGGTGCTCCGCGGTGGTCACCGACACCGCCGACTGGGAGATGTGCCTCTCGGCGGGCTACTCCCGCACCATCTGGCAGACCGTTTTCTGCGGCGTGGCCCGCTTCCCCGGCAACGCCAATGGCGCGCTGCGCCGCAACGAGCCCATCGAAGCGCGGGGCTTCCAGTCCTTCACCGCGCCGGTGGCCGGCGGCTACTATGAGGACGGCCACGACGTCTACCAGCGCCAGTGGTACGTCTACCAGCCCGAGACCGTCGACCCCGCCAAGCCCAGCCCGCTGGTCTTCGTATTCCACGGCGCGGGCGGCAGCAGCGACGAGATCGCCGACCGCACCGGCTGGGGCGAGCTGGCCAAAAAGTACGGCTTCACCATCCTCTGCCCCATGGCTTCGGTGCCCAACCGGGTCCGCCACGTCACCAACATGGTGACCAACGAGATGTTCCGCGCCATGTGGAACACCGGCGCGCCCCAGCCCGACCGCCCCGCCGACCTGCTCTTTGTCGATTACCTGTACGACTGGGTCACCAGCCATTACAATATCGATAAGAGCCGCGTCTACGCCAGCGGCCAGTCCTCCGGCGGCATGATGTCCTGGGCCTGCGCCAGCTACCGGCCCGACCTGTTCGCCGCCACCGCCCCCGTCTCGGCCAAGACCCCCAACATCGAGACCGAGCCCCTGCCCTTTGTGGACGGCTCCATCATCCCGGTGATGTCCAACCTCGGCCTGCTGGACGGCATGTTCAAGGGCGGCTTCGGCACCCCCGACGCCCGCATGCTGATCGAGCGCTGGCACGACGCGTTCCACCTGGCTGAGAACTGGGACAGCTACACCTACGACGACGGCGGCAAGAACTGCTCGTTCCAGAACGGGCTGTTCACCAACTACATCTACCGCAACAGCCAGGGCGTGCCCATCCTGCGCTGCGTCGAGGCCGCCACCAAGACCCACGCCGTCTGGCCCAGCGAGTGCGAGATGGCCTGGACCGAGTTCATGCGCGACTTCTCCAAAGACCCCGACACCAAGGAGCTTTATTATAAGGGCGAAAAGGTCGTTCTGGACTGACCCGCCCGCCTGATCTGACCCACCCCATTTTCTCCTCTCCGAACAGGCCCCCGGCCCCGGTATGCCGGGCCGGGGGCCTTCTGTGCGGGGGCGGGGAAGTGTTTTGGCATCACAACAGCAGAAAGGAGCATACCCCATGACACCCATCGTCACCAAAATGGAGGTCTACCCCGTCGCAGGCAAGGACTGCATGGAGCTCAACCTCTCGGGCGCGCACGCGCCCTACTTCACCCGCAACATCGTCATCCTGACCGACTCCACCGGCGCCACCGGCGTCGGCGAGGTGCCGGGCGGCCAGAAGATCACCAAGGCCCTCGAGGATGTCCGCCCCCTGGTGGAGGGCAGCAGCATCGGCGCCTACAAGAACACCCTCAAGAAGGTCAGCGACTGGCTCAGCGCCCACATCAAGGACGACGTGCGCGGGCTGCAGACCTTCGACCTGCGCACCGGCGTCCATGTGGTCACCGCCCTCGAGGCGCCTTTGCTCGATCTGCTGGGCAAGTACCTGGACGTCCCCGCCGCCGCCCTGCTGGGGGACGGCATCCAGCGCGAGCGGGTGCGCTTTCTGTGCTACCTGTTCTATGTGGGCGACCGCACCAAGACCGACCTGCCCTACGACAGCGAGGACGACTCCCCCTGCGAGTGGTACCGGCTGCGCCACAACGAGGCCATGACCCCCGACGCCATCGTCGCCCTGGCCAAAGCCGCCCAGGCCAAGTACGGCTTTGAGGACTTCAAGCTCAAGGGCGGCGTCCTGCCCCCCAAAGAGGAGCTGAAGGCGGTGCAGGCCATCAAGGCGGCCTTCCCCGACGCGCGGGTCGACCTTGACCCCAACGGCTGCTGGAGCCTGAAGGAAGCCCTCGAGATCGCCCCCGAGCTCAAGAAGGTGCTGGCCTACTGCGAGGACCCCTGCGGCGCAGAGGACGGCTTCTCGGGCCGCGAGATCATGGCCGAGTTCCGCCGCGCCACCGGCATGCCCACCGCCACCAACATGATCGACACCGACTGGCGGCAGATGTGCCACTGCATCGCCCTGAACAGCGTGGACATCCCCCTGGCCGACCCCCACTTCTGGACCATGAACGGCTCGGTGCGGGTCGGGCAGATGTGCAGCGACTTCGGGCTGATGTGGGGCTGCCACTCCAACAACCACTTCGACATCTCGCTGGCCATGATGGTGCAGACCGCGGCCGCCGTCCCCGGCAAGCTGAACGGCATCGACACCCACTGGATCTGGCAGGAAGGGGTCGAGCGCCTGACCAAAGAGCCGCTGCAGATCGTCGACGGCTGCATCGACCTGCCCGATAAGCCCGGCCTCGGCATCGAGGTGGACCGCGACCAGGTCATGAAGGCCCACAAGCTGTACGTCGACAACGCCCTGGGCGCCCGCGACGACGCCAAGGGGATGCAGTACCTCATCCCGGGGTGGAAGTTCGACCCCAAGCGCCCGTGCATGGTGCGCTGAGCCGCGCCGGTCTTTTGGCTGGAAAAGCGGCCTCATTTCTGGTATCATAGAGGCAAAGCAAACCGCACACCATCACGCCCTGCCGCGCCGCGGCGGAAAGGAGCCTGCCCATGAACCACATCGCGATGCTGCTGCCGCGGGAAGAGCTTGTCTACCAGGCCCGGCTGCAGGCCCGCGGCCATGACGCCGTCACCGAGATACGCTGCATCGCCACCGAGCACGCCGTCGAGGAGGCCGCTGCTTCCATCCGGGGCGGGGCGTCCATCCTGATCGCCCGGGGGCTGCAGGCGCTGCGCATCCGGGCCGGGCTGAACGTCCCGGTGGTCAGCATCCGGCTGACGGCGCAGGGCATCGGGATGCTGCTGCGGAAGGTGCGCACCCTCACCGACAACCCCCGCCCCCGGGTGGCCATGGTGGTGGTGGACGACATGCTCTGCGACACAAGCTGCTGCGAGCTGCTGTTCGGCGTCGAGCTGCAGATCTTCACCTACCGCACCGAGGAAGAGTACGCCCAGGTCAACCGCACCGCCCTCGACAGCTGCCCCGACGTCATCATCGGCGGGGACGTCACCGTCGAGATGGCCCGCGCCGCCGGGGTCAAGAGCCTGTTCTGGGACTTCACCGACGACTCCTTCCAGGAGGCCATCCAGGCGGCCGAGACCGCCCTGCAGGCCGACCAGCGCAACCAGCGGGCCAACGCCCAGATCGACGCGCTGCTGAACAACACCACCAACGGCTACATCCAGGTCAGCCGGGCCGGCCTTGTGACCAAGTGCAACGAGATCATGCTCGACGACCTCGAGACCACCCTCGACGCGCTGCGGGGCCGCCCCCTGGCCGAGGTGATCCCCGGCATCGGGCAGGACGTCGTGTCCGGCGTGCTGGACGGCGGGGCCAACTACTCCACCTTCCTGCACATCCACTACCAGGCGATGGTGGCCATCCTCGCCCCCATCCGCCTGGAAAGCGGGGAGGTGGACGGGGCCATCCTGTCCTGCCACAAGGTACACCACACCATCCAGCTCGACCCCGCCATCGAGGACGGCGAGCTGCTGGTGGGCAACCTTGCGCAGCGCACCTTTGACAACGTCCATCACCGCTCGGCCGCCATGGCCCGCGCCGTCGAGCAGGCGCGGCTGTTCAGCCGGTCGGAGGACCCCATCCTCCTGTCCGGGCCGCAGGGTTCCGAGATACGGCTGCTGGCCCAGTGCATCCACAACAACAGCGCCAACCGCGCCGGCCCCTTCATCCAGCTCAGCTGCAGCGCCATCGACCCCGACGAGCAGATGACCGCCCTCTTCGGCACCGGCTACAAGAACAAGGACGGCGAGGCCGACCTCGGCGTCTTCGGCATGGCCGAAAACGGCACCCTCCTTCTGCAGGAGGTCGACAAGCTCTCCTTCACCGCGCAGTCCAACATCTACCAGGCGGTGCGCTACAAGCGGGTGATCCAGCGCGGGCTGGAGCGGCCGCTGCGGGTCAACGTCCGGCTGATCGCCTCCACCGAGGCGGACTTGTGGGCCATGGCGGGGGAGGGCGGCTTCCGCGCCGACCTGTACTACCTGCTGTCGGGGCTGCGGGTGGACATCCCCCCGCTGAAAAACCGCCCCGAGGACCTCGAGGACATCCTGCAAAAGACCTTCCGCCGCACCTGTGAGACCTTCCACCGCTACCACGTCCTCACCGCCGGCGGGCTGCAGCTGCTGCTCAGCCGCGACTGGCCGGGCAACATCATCCAGGTCAACAGCTTCATCGAGCGGCTGGTCCTCACCGCCACCCACCGCACCATCGACGAGAACGCCGTCCGCCGGCTATGGGTGCAGATGTACCCCGAGCGCGCCGCCGACGCAGACCCCGCCCCGGCCCCCACCGCCCATCAGAGCAGGGAGGCGCAGCGGATCGTCCAGGCGCTGGCCCGCAACGACGGCAACCGCGCCCTCACCGCGCAGGAACTGGGCATCAGCACCACCACCCTCTGGCGCAGGATCAAAAAGCTGGGCATCGAGTCCTGAGCGGCGGGCATTTCACCCGTTTCATCCGTTTCACCCATTTCATATTGCACGATCCTGCAATCTATCTGCATTGCAGGATGAAAGACTGGCAATTTGCAATGAAATGTGCCCCCGTCCTTTGGGCTAACTGCCAGTTGTGCGCTCTCTTGCCTGTTTCTATAATACAGACAGGGCCCCCCGCGGGCCGCGCATTGCAAAAGCATTTCACATCTTCTGAACGATAAAGAGAGGTAATCTGTTATGAAAATCGGTTTCATCGGTCTCGGCATCATGGGCAAGCCCATGGCAAAGAATCTGCTCAAGGCGGGCTACACCGACCTGCTGGTCAATAACCGCAGCCATGCCGCCGTCGAAGAGCTGGAAGCCGCCGGCGCCAAGGGCGCCACCCAGGCAGAGATCGGCGAGGCGTGCGACGTGGTCATCACCATGCTGCCCAACTCCCCCCAGGTCAAGCAGGTCATGCTGGGCGATGCCGGCGACGGCGTTGCCTCCCACATGAAGCCGGGCAGCATCTTTGTCGACTGCAGCTCCATCAACCCGGTGGCTTCGAAGGAGATCGCCGCCGTCCTGGCTGAGCGCGGCGTCGAGATGCTGGACGCCCCCGTCTCGGGCGGCGAGCCCAAGGCCATCGACGGCACTTTGTCCTTCATGGTGGGCGGCAAGCAGGAGGTCTTTGACAAGTGCAAGGACATCCTGGCCGCCATGGGCGCCTCGGTGGTCCGCTGCGGCGAGGTGGGCGCCGGCAACACCACCAAGCTGGCCAACCAGATCATCGTGGCCTGCAACATCCAGGCCCTGGCCGAGGCGCTGACCCTGGCCCAGAAGGCCGGCGTCGACCCCAGCGCCGTCTTTGCCGCCATCAAGGGCGGGCTGGCCGGCTCCACCGTCATGAACGCCAAGGCCCCCATGATGATCGAGGGCAACGACAAGCCCGGCTTCAAGATCGACCTGCACATCAAGGACCTGGCCAACGTGCTGGACTGCGCCCACGCCGTCGGCGCGCCGGTGCCCATGACCGCCGAGGTGCAGGAGATCATGCAGTGGCTGCACAACCGCGGCGAGGGCCAGAAGGACCACAGCGCCATCGCCCACTACTACGAGCACCTGACCGGCATCGAGATCGGCCGCTGAGGGGCAGGCCGAGGAGGATAAAGCAATGAAGACCGATTTCATGAAAGGCGTCGTCGTCCCCATCCTGACCGTCATCGATGAGAACGAGAAGATCGACGAGGCCGGCCAACGCGCCCAGGTGGACTATGTCATCGCGGGCGGGGTCAGCGGCATTCTGGCCTTCGGCTCCAACGGCGAGTTCTACATGGTGGAAGAGGACGAGATGGCCCGGGGCCTGCGCATCATGGTGGACCAGGCCGCAGGCCGGGTGCCGGTCTACTTCGGCATTGGGGCCATCAGCACCAAAAAGTGCTGCCGCCTGGCTCAGATGGCCGCCGCCAACGGCGCGGCAGCCGTCAGCGTGCTGCAGCCCATGTTCCTCAAGCCCACCTACGCGGAGCTGTACAATCACTTCAAGACCATTGCCGAGAGCGTGCCCGACACCCCCGTCCTGCTCTACAACAACCCCGGCCGCGTGGGCTACACCCTCAGCGCCCAGCTGGTGGACGCGCTGGCCCACGACGTGCCCAACATCGTCGGCATGAAGGACACCAGCGGCGACATCACCCAGACCTCCGAGTTCATCCGCCGCACCCGCGACGTGGACTTCAAGGTCTTTGGCGGCAAGGACACCCTGCTCTACGCCAGCCTCTGCCACGGGGCGGTGGGGGGCGTGTGCACCGCGGCCAACTTCATGCCCGAGCTGATCACCGACGTCTACAACAAGTACGCCGCCGGCGACCTGGCCGGCAGCCTTGAGGCGCAGTTCAAGCTCAACCCCGTCCGCCTGTCGATGGACGCCGCCAGCTTCCCGGTGGCGGCCAAGGACATGGCCGCGCTGCGGGGCATCCCGGCCGGCGTGCCCTACCTGCCCAACCTGCCCACCCCCGATGGTCCCGCCCGCCAGGGCTTTATCCAGACCATGACCGCCGCCGGCCTGCTGTAAAGGCCGCGGGCGGCCCCGCCCAACCCGTCTGAACACTGGAAAGGAAGGTCTGTCCTATGAACGAAACGCTGCGCGCCCATGCTGACACCATCATCCGCGAGGCCATCCGGGCTGTTCTGCCCGACGAGGCCGTCCGCCGCGCTCTGGAGGGCTTTGCCCCCGGCGGCGGGCGGGTCCTGCTGGTGGCCGCCGGCAAAGCCGCCTGGCAGATGGCCCATGCGGCTGTCGCAGCCCTCGGCTCTGTGGACGGCGGCGTGGTGGTGACCAAATACGGCCACGTCAAAGGGGAGATACCCGGCGTCGCCTGCTATGAGGCCGGCCACCCGGTGCCGGACGAGAACAGCTTTGCCGCCACCGCAGCCGCCCTCGACCTTGTGCAGGGGCTGACGGCCGGGGACACCGTCCTCTTCCTGCTGTCGGGCGGGGGCAGCGCCCTGTTTGAAAAGCCCCTCATCCCCGGCGCGGAGCTGCAGGACATCACCGGGCAGCTGCTGGCCTGCGGGGCGGACATCGTCGAGATCAACACCATCCGCAAGCGGCTGTCGGCCGTCAAGGGCGGGCGGTTCGCCCTGGCCTGCGCGCCGGCCAAAGTCTACAGCATCGTGCTCAGCGACATTTTGGGCGACCCGCTGGACATGATCGCCTCGGGCCCCGCCGCCCCCGACAGCTCCACCTGCGCCGACGCGCAGGCCATCGCGGCAAAGTACGGCCTGCGCCTGTCGGACGCCGCCCGCGCCCTGCTGGGGCAGGAGACGCCGAAAGAGCTGACTAACGTTGAAACGCAGATCACCGGCAGCGTGCGGCAGCTCTGCGCCGCGGCGGCCGCCGCCTGCGAAAAATTGGGCTACCGGCCCGTCCTGCTGACCGACCGCCTGGACTGCGAGGCGCGGGAGGCCGGCCGCTTCCTGGCCGACATCGCCCGCACCCACGCCGGCAGCGGCGAAAAGCTGGCCTACCTCGCCGGGGGCGAGACGGTGGTCCACCTGACCGGCCACGGCCTCGGCGGCCGCAACCAGGAGCTGGCCCTCGCGGCTGTGCCGGGCCTTGCGGGCCTTGCCGCCGCGGTGTTCAGCGTGGGCTCGGACGGCACCGACGGCCCCACCGATGC
>DWXX01000032.1 GCA_019118985.1 Candidatus Faecalibacterium faecipullorum | reverse complement strand
CGGTCGGTGTGGTCCATCAGGCACTGGGTGACCACCATGTCCTTGACGCCGCCCGACATCTCGCTGCCGATGACGATGCCGCCGTGGCCCTTGTCCAGCAGGCAGTTGCGGATGACGGTGTTCTTGCAGCTCTTTTTCAGCTTCATGCCCAGAAAGACCTTGCTGGCCTTCATGGCGATGCAGTCGTCCCCGACGTGGATGTCGGCGCCGATGATGCGGGTGTTGACGCAGCTTTCGGGGTCGATGCCGTCGGTGTTGGGTGCGTCGTAGGGGTTGCGGATCTTGAAGTCCAGCAGGTCCAGCCCGGTCGAGAACATGGGGTGGATGGTCCAGGAATAGCTGTTCTTGACCGTCACGCCGTGCAGCACCACATAGCGGCTGTCGGTGATGGAGACGGTGCGGGGCCGCCAGGCGATCTTCTTTTTCTTGACGTCCTGCCACCAGTCGCCGTGCTGGGCGTCGGCGTCGATCTCGCCCTCGCCGGTGATGGTGACATCCTCGGCCTGGGTGACGTTGATCAGGCTGGCCAGGCTGTCGAGGGGGTTGCCCTCCCAGCCGGTCAGGTAGTACTCGTCCACCTCGTTCTCACTGGGCAGCACGCCGGGCAGCACGGGGTAGTGGCTGCGGTCGTTGTCCCCCAGGATGACCGCCCCCTTCTCGAGGTAGAGGGTGGTGTGGCTCTTCAAAAAGAGGCTGGCCGAGCGGTAGCGCCCCGCCGGCAGGTAGACGGTGCCCCCCGCCGGGCAGGTGGAGAGGGCCGCCTGCAGCTTGGCGGTGTTGTCGGTGACGCCGTCCCCGACGATGCCGTAGCGGGACGCGTCCACAAAGAAGGTCTCGGTGCGGGTGACGAAGTCGAGGGTCAGCTCCTCGCCGCCGGCGCGGACGGCGACGGTATAGCTGTGCCCCGGCAGCAGCGAGTAGAGCGAAAAGACGTTGGTGTTGCAGGCGTCGTAGACCACCGCGCCGTCCAGAAGGACGGTGAAGGGCTCGGCCGGACGGAAGCACATGCCGTTTTCCAGCTCAAAGGCGGCGCTGCGGGTCATGGCGCGGATCAGTGTCAGTTTCATAGAAAATCATCCTCGTACTATTGTGTCCTGTCGTTGGAATGTGGTATTATGAAAAGAACCAGAAAAGAGAGGGGGTCCCGGCATCATGAAGAACAGCCAGGATGGCAGATTGAAGGCGGAGGCGCTGCAGCTGACCGGCCCCGCCCGGCTGACCGGCGCCGGCAGCGGGGAGGGGGCGCTGTTCATGCTGCTCAGCGGCAGCGGCGCGCTGCACTGGCCCCAGGGCCCCGAAGAGGGGCTGGGCGCCGGGCCGGGCAGCGTTTTGCTGCTTGGCCGGCGGGACTGCGACTTTGTGCCGGCGGGGGAGTGGCCGGCCCAGCTGATGGGCTGCCGCTTCCCCCTCGAGATGATGACCGAGGCGCAGAAGAGCAGCCTGCTGGATGCCGCCCGCCCGCCGCTGGTGCTGCTGGGGGAGATGGCGTGGTCCAGGCGGATGTACGCGCTGCTGGAGCTGGTAAACGCCGCCTGGCAGGAGCCGGACTGCCCCGGCAGACTGTATCTGGCGCTGCTGCTGCACTATGTCAGCCGGCAGGCGGCCGCCGGGCAGAACGCCGCCCAGCCCCGCAACGAGACCATCGAGAAGATCTGCTCCTACCTGTCCGCCAACTACAGCCAGAAGCTGGACCTCGGCAGCGTGGCGGCGCGGTTCTACCTGTCGCCCTACTACCTCAGCCGGCTGTTCCGCCGGGTGACGGGGCAGTCCATCGTCGATTTCATCAACGCGCGGCGGATCGAAGCGGCCCGCCGCCTGCTGGAGACCAGCGACCTCGGCATCAACGATGTGGCCGAAGCCACCGGCTTTTCCACCACCGCCCACTTCCGCCGCGTCTTTCGCGAGCATGTGGGGGTCAGCCCCATGCAGTACCGCAAGGCCCGCCGCGGCGGCTGAGCGCAGCAAGAATCCCCTGTGCCAAAAGGGTCGGCACAGGGGATTTTGTTTCGCTTGTAAGGCTGTGTCAGCCCGGGTCGGGAAGGACGCTTAGCCCTTGACGGCGCCGGCCGAGATGCCCTCGACGAACTGATCCTGTGCACAGAAGAAGACGATCAGCTGCGGCAGGATGGAGATCAGGGACAGGGCCAGGATACGGTTCCATGCGAAGCCGGTGTCACCGTCCATCGACAGCTTGACGAAGAGGGACATGGGGTACTTGGCAGGGGTGGAAACGTAGAGCAGCGGGCCCATGAAGTCGTTGCAGCTCCACATGAACTGGAACAGCGCGCAGGAGACCAGCGCGGGGGCCAGCATGGGGACGATGACCTTGTACAGGGTCTGGAAGGAGTTGCAGCCGTCGATGGAAGCCGCTTCGTCCAGGTCGCGGGGAACATTGCGCATGAACTGGATCAGCTGATAGACGAAGTAGGTCTCAGTCGCGAATGCGCAGTGGACCCAGATGGCCAGGTAGTAGGGGCTGTTGATCCAGCCGAAGCTGTTGTACAGCAGGAACTGGGGCACGTTCAGAACGACCTGCGGCAGGAACAGGGTGGACAGCATGATGCTGAACATGATCTTCTTGCCGGGGAAGTCGAACCGGCCGAAACCGTACGCCGCGATGCAGGCCGAGACCACCGTGAAGATGACCTTCGGGATGACGTAGCTGTAGGTGTTGATCATGGCCTGGATGATGTTGATCGAGCCGCCGAAGTCGTTCAGGGCGTTGCGGTAGCCCTCGAGGGTGGGGTTCTTGACCCACAGGCTGATGCCTGCGAAGATCTCGCTGTTGTCCTTGAAGGTGGCGCTGACCATCCACAGCAGGGGGTAGATCATGATCAGACCCACCAGGATCAGGACGAAATACTTAAAGAAGGTGGCAATGCGGTGCGCAGCTTTCATTCCCATAGTCTTTACACCTTACCTTTCATCCGAGTAGTAGACCCACTTCTTCTGGCTGGTGAAGGCGATGACCGTCAGCACGCAGACGATGACGAACATGATCCACGCCAGGGCGGAAGCCATGCCCATTTCGTTCTGTTTGAAGGCGTACTGGTAGACCAGCAGGGCGATCAGGGTCGTCGCATTGCGGGGGCCGCCGTTGGTGATGATGTAGGGGCCGTTGAATTCCTGGAACGCCTGGCAGATCTGGGTGACCAGGTTGTAGAAGATGATGGGGGTGATCATGGGGACGGTGATGGAGAAGAACTGACGCCACTTGCCTGCGCCGTCGATGGTGGCGGCTTCATACAGGTCGGCGGGCACGCCCTTCAGCGCGGCGAGGAACAGCACCATGGCCGAACCGAACTGCCACACACGCAGCAGGCAGATGACCCACAGGGCGTAGTCAGGGTCGGACAGCCAGGACGGGCCTTCAAAAGCGCCGAAGGTGATCATCCGCAGCACGGTGTTGATCAGGCCGTCGTCACGGAAGACCGCGCGCCACAGCACCGCGATGGCCACCGAGCCGCCCAGGATGGACGGGATGTAGTAGGCGGTACGGAAGGCGTTGACGAACTTGATGTTGAAGTTGAGGATGTACGCGATGAACAGCGCGAAGACCAGCTTCATCGGCACGGTGATGAAGGAATACTGGAAGGTGGTGATCAGCGACTTGGTGATGCGGTCATTGGTGAAGGCATCGATATAGTTCATCAGGCCGTACTCGCTGATGCCGTTGAAGAAGTTCATGTCGGTGAAGCTGTAGTACAGCGACTGACCGAACGGCACAGCCTTGAAGACGACAAAGCCGATGATCCACGGGATCAGATAGAACAGGCCCTGGTACTTGTCGCACCACTTCTGGAACGGCGTGCGCCCGACCGCAGGCGCATTGTTTGCTTTCATCAGGGGATTCCTCCTTTTTGATGTGGTTTTACTTCAAATAGACAGCGATATGACTTAAAGTTGCTAGCTTTTTGTAAAACAATCAGGCAAAAAGTCTGACATTTTGCCTGAAAATAGGGGGCACCCGGTTCAAAGGGAAACAGGCGCCCCCGTCAGCAGGCTTACAGCACCGCTGTCTTTTCAGCAAAAGGAGCTTGTATTGCGGCAGAGATCAGGCGTTGATGGTGTAGCCAACGCTCTCCATGCCGTCCAGCAGGATGTCCACCACCTCGGCGCCGGACACGCCGTCGTAATCGATGGTGTCAAAGACTTCCTGATAGATGCCGGTGCCGTCGGCCTTCAGGTTGTTGTGCTCGAACAGGGGGTCAAGCTGGAAGGCGCAGAAGGCCATGACCTTGCTGTTGGCCTCGGCGACCAGCTCGTCCACGGCGCCGGCAGCCTCGGCGGCAGCCAGACCGGCCTTGGAGGCGGGGATGCCGCACTCAGAACCCATGATGGAGGCGCCCTCCTCGCTGTTCAGCAGGAAGTCGACCAGCATGCCGGCCTCGGCGGGGTGCTGGCAGGTCTGGGTGATGGCCAGGCCCATCGACACCTTGGTGAAGCCGCCGTTGTAATCGCCGAACTTAATCTCCTCGCCGACGGTGAAGCCGGGGCGGTTCTCCTCGTCCAGGGCGTCCTGATACTTGGAAGCGGAGGAATCCCACTCCAGGATGCCGGCGATCTTGCCGGTGATCCACTCGTTGGACTGGTGGGCGGCGGTGGAGCCGTTGTTGCCGTAGTAGGTGGGCAGCGGCATGATGACGTGGTTGTCCACCAGGCTCTTGATGAAGTCCAGGCCCTCGGCGATCTCCTCGGCGGTGTAGTTCAGGGTGGAGGTGGCGGGGTCAGCCCAATCCTTGCCGTAGATGGACTCGAGGTAGAAGACCATCATGATCATGCGGTCGTAGCCGCCCAGGTGCAGGGGGTAGTAGTCGTCGCCCAGCTTGCTCTGGAAGGCGGCGCCGGCAGCCATCAGGTCGTCCAGGGTGGTGGGGACCTCGGTGATGCCCGCCTTGTTGAAGGTGGTCATGTTCCAGTAGAAGATACGGCCGGTCATCGAGACGGGGATGGCCTGCAGCATGTCGGCGACCACACAGGTGTTCAGGGTGGCCTCATCCCACTGGGACAGGTCGATGTAGTCAGAGACGGTGTTCAGGTCGATGAAGGTCTGGCCGTTGCCGGAGTAGTTGTACAGCCAGTTCCAGTTGACCTGGCAGACGTCCTCGGCCACGCCGCCGGCGAACTTGGTGGACATGGTGTCCTCCCAGCCGGACCATGCGGCGAAGGTGGGGTTGACGGTGATGTTGGAGTTGGCTTCGCTGAAGGCGGCGATGGCAGTCTGGTAAGCCTCGTGACGGGACTCGCCGCCCCACCAGCTGATGGACAGCTCGACAGCGTCGCCGGTGGGCTCAGCCACAGAAGCGGGGCCGGCGGGGGCAGTGGAAGAACTGCTGCCGCCGCCGCAGGCAGCCAGCAGACCGGCTGCGCCGACAGCGCCGGTGACCTTCAGGAAGTCACGACGGGAAATTGCGTTGCTCATTTTTTCTCCTCCTAATCATGAAAAAACAAAACTCGCAGAGGGTTTCGCTGACCCTCCTTGTATACAATTATGATAACAAAAATCGGCGGGAAAAGAAAGACGCAAATTGTGGATTGATGGGCAAAAACGAACATATCTTGCTATACTTGCAGCAGCCCTTTGAGAGGATTTGCCGAAATATCCAAACTTCAAACAAAAAGTTGTGCAACTTGTACACAACAGGGCCGGGACGGCGTTTTGTACAGATTTTGGGGAAAAGGGAGCGCCGAAAGTTTTGAAATTGCTGATATATTAACGATTTCGGGGGCGGACGGCGGGCTGCCCCGGCCGCCGGCGGGCAAAAGAAAAGGCCGCGGGCAGCGTGCCGCGGCTGAAAAGGCGGGGGCAGAGCGGGTGGGCAACATTTGCGCGTGCGCGCCGCCCGCCTCGCGCCCCTGCCCTGCAAGGGCTCTGCAATGGAATGAAACGTGTCAGGGTGCTTTTTGCCCGCCGCGGGCGGCGTAGAAGGCCCGCCGCTCCCGGAAATAGCACTGGGGGCACATACTGACGTACTGCACGTCGTTTTCCATATCGATGGCCACCTGCTCCCCTTCAAAGACGAAGCGGCCCCTCACCTTGCGGGCGTTGCAGATGGCCTTGCGCCCGCAGGCGCAGATGGTCTTCATCTCCTCGATGGTGTGGGCCAGCTCCATCAGCCGGGTCGACCCGGCAAAGCCCCGCAGTGAGAAGTCGGTGCGCAGCCCGTAGCAGATGACCGGGATGCCCAGCTCGACCGTCACCATGAAGAGCTGTTCGGCCTGCTGCGCGGTGAAAAACTGGCTCTCGTCGCAGAGCACGCAGGCCAGGGGGGCGTCGTGGGCGTCCCGGTCGGCCCGGATGGCGGCAAAGACGTCGTCCGCCGGGGTGATCAGCAGGTCGGCTTTCCGCCGCACCCCCAGCCGGCTGACCAGCTCGCCGCCGCCCTTTGAGTCGATCTGCGGCTTGAGGATCAGCACCCGCATCCCCTGTTCCTCATAGTTGTGGGCCACCTGCATGAGGGCGGTGCTCTTGCCGCTGTTCATGGCGCCGTAACGGAAATAAAGCTTTGCCATAGATTCCCTTCCCGATGTAAAAGAATATGTAGGGGTCAGTCGCCGTTGCGCAGCCGGTAGCCCAGGCTCATCAGGCTGTCGCCGAGGTGGACGTTCTCCACCACCGCGTTGGGGTAGGGTACCGACAGGTCGTAGTGGGAGAAGTTCCAGAAGCCGCGGATGCCCAGGTCGACCAGACGGCCGCTGATCTGCTGCGCGCCGCTGCGGGGCAGGCAGAGCACCGCCACCTGGGGGTGGTGCTGCGCGCAGAAAGCCTCGAGGTCGTCGATGTGGCGGATGGGGATGCCGCTGATCGGCCGGCCGACCAGCGCGGAGTTTGCGTCGAAGGCGGCGATCAGGGTGTAGCCGTTGGAGTTGTTGGTGATGAAGCTGCTGACGGCGGTGCCCAGCCGGCCGCAGCCGATCAGGATGGCGGGCAGGCGCTCGCCGTCGCCGAAGAGCAGCCGCTCCAGGATGGCCAGCAGGTTGTCCACCGAGTAGCCGATGCCCTGCCGGCCGTTGACGTTGCCGATGCAGTTGAAGTCCTGCCGCACCTGGGAGGCGGTGGTCCCCATCTGGGCGGCCAGTTCCCGCGAAGAGATGCTGGCGATGCCGACCTCCTTGAGGCTGCGCAGGTAGCGATAGTATTTGGGCAGGCGGCGTATGACCGGCACCGATGCCTTGGCGGACGGTTGCATGACAGGACCTCCTCTTGCTGTACGCATGGATTTTATGGATGTGTCTGTCTCTAGTATACGGGTTTCGGGCAGAATGTCAAACCCTTGTCAAAGTGTTTGCGCATTTTGTAACAAAGTTGACACGGCAAAACCCCCGCGCGGGGCGGGGGTATGGCAAACATCAGGCTTCGATCTCATGGTAGAGCCAGCGCATCGCCTCGGACAGGCCCCCCAGCTGATCGATCAGCCCCTCTTCGACGGCGCGGCGGCCGTCCAATACGGTGCCCATGTCCATCACCAGCTCGCCGGTGTGGAGCATCAGCTCGTTGAAGCGGTCGGCGCTCATCCGGCTGTGGCCGGCCACAAAGCCGGTGATCCGCTCCTGCATCTGCTCGAACCAGCGCATGGTCTGGGGCACGCCCAGGATCATCCCCGAATGGCGGACCGGGTGGACGGTCATGGTGGCGGTGGGCACGATGAAGCTGCGCCTTGCGCTGACCGCCAGTGGGATGCCGATGGAGTGGCCGCCCCCCAGCACCAGGGTGGCACTTGGCTTGGAGATGCTGGAGATCAGCTCTGCCAGCGCGAGGCCGGCCTCGACGTCGCCGCCCACCGTGTTCAGCAGCACCAGCAGCCCCTCGATGGAGGGGTCCTCCTGCACGGCCACCAGCTGCGGGATGACGTGCTCATACTTGGTGGTCTTCTGGCCCTGCGGGGCCTCGACGTGCCCTTCCACCTGCCCGATGACGGTCAGGCAGTGGATGGCGTGGGGCCCCCGGGTCAGGCTGACGACGCCCAGGTCCTCCATCTGCTCCCGCCCGTCCTGCCCGGGCGCGCCGGCGTCGCGGCTGCCGTCGGCGCCGGCGCCGTCAAGGCCGGCCCGGCTGACCCCGCCGGCGCCCCCCGCCCCGACCGCAACGGCCTTCTGCTTTTTCTTCTTCTTGTCCATACTGCGGGCCTCCTTTTGTTCCTTCCTTCAGGATGCCCGGGGCGGGGGGAGGTTAT
>DWXX01000031.1 GCA_019118985.1 Candidatus Faecalibacterium faecipullorum | reverse complement strand
CGCGGCGGGGGCGGGGCTGGGGCAAATCTTTGCCGCAATGCCAAAAGTGATGATTTCAAAAAGGGTAAAAAATAACCCCTCTCCGTCAAGAGAAGGGTTATCATGCTTTTATTCGGTTGCCATCGGGATTTTCCTTCTGTCCGGGAACATGTACTGCGGCCACTGCGGCGCGAGGCTCGCCCTGACCAGCCGCCATCCGCCGCTGGGGGCTTTAGACGGCCTGACCTGCTTTTTCTTTATTTTCGGACGGGACGCCGCGCGCCTGGTCAACGCCGCCGGCCGCGTCTACGACGCCGACCTCGCGGACATCGCCCGGCGGCAGGAGGAGATTTGGGAGGGCGTGCGCGCCATCCTGACCCGACCGGCAAGCGTTTTCTGAGGCTGTTGCATCATACAGGATTGCCAAATCCTGCGGTTTGTGCTATCCTTATCATATCCCCCCTGGGGGGATGGGATAAGGAGGCTTTTTTATGGATAAGACGCACGCACATCCCCACACTGAAACAAAGAAAGTCATCGACAGGCTTTCCCGTGCCATTGGACATTTGGAGAGCGTAAAGAAAATGGTCGAGGAGGGGCGCGACTGCAGCGAGGTGCTGATCCAAATCGCCGCAGTGCGGGCCGCCGTCAACAATGTCGGCAAAATGATTTTGCAGGATCATATCAATCATTGTGTTGTGGAGTCCATCGAGACGGGAGACACAAAGGTCTTGCAGGACCTGTCGGAAGCCATTGACAAGTTCGTCAAGTAGGGGGAAGAGATGAGCAAGGGGAAACATTTGTCCATTGTATGGGCGATACTGGCCGCGGCGCTTTACGCGGTCAATGCGCCGGTATCCAAACTTCTGCTGCGGGACGCGACGCCTGCCATGATGGCCGCCATGCTCTATCTGGGCGCGGGCATCGGAATGCTTTTGCTCGGGATGGCGCGGCAGCGGCTGAAGATCGGGAAGAACGAACAGAAATTGACGCGCAAGGACCTTCCCTTCGCCGTTGGCATGATCGTCCTGGATATTGCGGCGCCGATCTGCCTGATGATCGGGCTTACGTCTACAACGTCGGCCAATGCGTCCCTGCTCAATAATTTTGAGATCGTGGCCACATCCGTGATCGCGCTGCTTGTCTTTAAGGAAGCCATCGGTAAGCGCCTGTGGCTGGCCATCGGACTGATCACGCTTTCCAGCGTGATCCTTTCCGTGGAGGACGCTTCCAGCTTGCATTTCTCGGCAGGCTCGCTGTTCGTCCTGCTGGCCTGCGTTTGCTGGGGGTTTGAAAACAACTGCACCCGCATGATGTCCCAAAGCGACCCGCTGGAGATCGTGGTGCTGAAAGGCTTTGGTTCCGGCCTTGGCTCGCTGGCGATTGCGTTTGCGGTGGGGGAGCAGCTTCCACCCCTGCGATTGATTTTGTGTGCGCTGCTGCTGGGCTTTGTGTCCTATGGCCTGAGCATTTTCTTCTATGTCTATGCCCAGCGAAAACTGGGGGCGGCCAAGACCAGCGCCTATTATGCCTTCTCGCCGTTCATCGGCGTGCTCTTGTCTTTGCTGATCTTTCAGGAAATACCGAGTCTTTCCTTTTGGGCGGCGCTCTTGATCATGGCTTTAGGCGCGTATTTCGCCGCATAAAACGTATGGAGGCCTGCGCCTTTTGTCTGGACGGCGCGCTGGCCATCCACAGCAGCCTGCGGCCGCCCTGTTCATCCAGGAGCTTGGCCTGCTGCGGGCAAAAGTCGAATGACACCAAACAAGGGCTGCGATGCAGGCATGACCTGCGCCGCAGCCCTTGCTGTTTGTGCGCTTACTTCTTCTCGTCCAGCAGCACGACCCCTTCGGGCGGGTTGGCGGCCACCGCGCCCACAATGGGGTGGGGCAGGTAGCATTCTTCCAGCCAGGCGACCTCCTCGGGCGTCAGATGCACCTCCAGCGCGCCGGCGGCATCGTCGAGGTAGCGGGCTTTGGTCGCGCCGACGATGGGCGACGCCACCCCCTTGGCCCACTGCCAGGCCAGGGCGATCTGGGACATCTTGCAGCCTTTGCGCTCGGCCAGCTCGTGGACGCGGGCGACGATCTGCATATCCTGCGCCTCGGTGCGGTCGTACTTGCCCATGGCCACCCGGTCGGTTCGGGCGCGCAGGCTGTCGCTCGTCCAGGTGGGACGGGTCAGGTGACCGGCGGCCAGCGGGCTGTACGGCATCAGCGAAACGCCCATCTGACGGCAGATGGGGATCAGTTCCCGCTCGTCCTCGCGGTAGAGCAGGTTATAGTGGTTTTGCATGACCGAGAAGGGGGTCCAGTCGTGGTCCCGGGCGGCGAGCTGCATATTGTAGAACTGATAGCCGTACATGGCCGACGCGCCCAGCGCCCGCACCTTGCCGGCTTTCACCAGGTCGTGCAGGGCCTCCATCGTCTCCTCGATGGGGGTGTCGTAGTCGAAGCGGTGGATGATGTAGAGGTCGAGGTAGTCGGTGCCGAGGCGGCGCAGGGTGCCGTCGATCTCCCGCATAATGGCCGCCCGGGACAGCCGCCCGGGGTTGAAGTAGACCTTGGAGGCGATGACCACCTTGTCCCGCGCCGCGTTCTTTTTCAGGACGCGGCCGAGGTATTCCTCGCTGGTGCCCGCCGAGTAGCCGTTGGCGGTGTCGAAGAAGTTGATGCCGAGGTCGAGGGCGTGACGGATGACCTGTTCGCTCTCGGCCTCGTCCAACGTCCAGTCGTGCATGGTGCCCGCCTTGCCGAAGCTCATGCAGCCGACGCAGACTTTCGAGATGGTGATGCCGGTCTTGCCAAGCTGGGTGTATTCCATAGAGGTGCGCTCCTTTCCGGTTGCTTTCTGCCTTTATTGTAGCGCGGCCGCGGCGGGTTGTCCAATGCCCGTTTGGTATGTTTTGGGATGCGCAAACGGTATGGACGCCCCGGCGGTCCATGCTCTCGGCGCATGATTCGCCATAGCAAACAGGCATTTGACATCGTGTCAGTTTTGCTTTATCCTGTAACCAGGGCGGCGCAGCGGTTTGTGCCGCGCCATCCACGAGACAGGAGGGTTTTACTATGAAACGGCGCGATTTTCTGAAACTTTCGGCTGCCCTGGCCCTGACGGGGGCCGCGGCGGCCTGCGGCGGCCCTTCGGCCAGCAGCGCGCCGGCGGCGTCCGGCTCATCCGGCGCATCCGGTGCGCCCGCCGCCCCGGCTGACAGCGCTGCGCCGGCGTCCGGCGCGGCGACCGATGCGGCGGCCGGCGCGCCGGCAGGCGGACGGGTGCTGGTGGCTTATTTCTCGGCCACCGGCAACACGGCGGCGGTGGCCGAAACGATCGCCGGCGCGGCGGGGGCGGAGCTGTTCGCCCTCGAACCCGTGACCCCCTACACCGACGCCGACCTCGACTACAACGACAACGGCAGCCGCACCTCGCAGGAGCGGGCCGACCCCGCCCTGCAGGAGGTGCCGCTGGTGTCCGCCGCGGTGGACGGCTGGGATACATACGACACCGTCTTTGTGGGCTACCCCATCTGGTGGGGCGGCGCGGCCTGGCCGGTGAACGGCTTTGTGACCGGCAACGACTTTGCCGGCAAGCGGGTGATCCCCTTCTGCACCTCGGGCGGCTCGGGCCTGGGACGCAGCGGCGAGCGCCTGGCGGAACTTGCCGGCAGCGGCGACTGGGCCGAAGGCCGGCGCTTTTCCGCCGGCGCCGGCGCGGAGGAAATCGCCGCCTGGCTGGCGGAGCTGGGGCTGCAGCTTTTGTAATGGACAAAGGAGGAACCAAACCATGAAAAAGAAGATCGGAAATGCGCTGGCGCTGTACTTCGGGCAGGGGAAGGCGGATCGCGATACAAAGTAAAAAGTCGTATCAAAGGGTTTCAATTCATCGGACTGATTGCTGGATGGATCGTCAGCTTTTATCTTTCACCAGCGTGCGCCGCAGGTAGATACAGGTGGCGCACAGGGTGACGGCTGCGAAACCGCCGTACACTGCGCCGAACGGAAAAACTTTGAACGCCAGCGTGATGATGGCGGTCAGGACGATCCGCAGCACAACGTTGATCAAACTGACCATGGACTGAAAATAAGAGCTGTTTTGCAGATCTTCAATGCTGTTAAGCACGCTGATGTTCAGATGAATGTTGTAGTAGGAAAAGAAGACCTCCTGAAAGCAGACGCCCAGCAGAATCAGAGGGACGGATCGACTGACCAAAAACAGGAAGCTGAACGGCATCAGGAGGAGGACCGCGCTTGAAAATCGGGAGACTCTGGTTTTTTCATAGAACTTTACGCCGATGATGTTAAGGATGCCAAACGAGGCGTAGATCACGCCGATCATGCTGACAGAGATGCCGGCAGATTCGAAGATCATGGAGAAGAAATCAAAGTTGGAGATCAGGATAGAGGTGCAGGTCGTGCAAAACAGCATCTCGAGAACAAGCGCTCTGCGGCGCAGAATCTGCTTCAGGACCAGTTTTGATGTGAAAAAATTGTGAACTCCTTTCCTGACAAAACAAACGGCTTCGATGGGACGGGTTGCGAACGCAAAACATCCCGTCCCTGTTTCCAAGGACGGGATGCAGACATTCCGTGGTGCCACCTCAGTTCGCCTGCGATTCACAAGCACAGGCCTCGACGGGTACGGGCAGTTTCCAACGGGAAAACACCGATACCCCTGCGCTGTAATGGGCGCGCCCATCATAGTCTTGGCAGGGCGGCAGGGCCCCGCGTTCGGTATGCGGCTCCAAGGTGTTATTCGACTCCCCATGGGGGCTTTGTCCTGCGGCCGCTTCCAGCGCGCTGCAAGACAAAATACCTGTTCCTGCATCCCTTCTCAGCTGCCGGGATTCTCTGTAACATTTCCAGATACCTACTGGTCCTTTTCACAGCCTTATCTGGCATGATTGTAGCATGGCTTTTCTCTGCTGTCAACACGGAATTGTGGGGGCAGACCGCACGCTGCCCGATTGCCGCCCCCGCCAAAATGCAAAACAAAAAAGACCCGGAACTCTTGTTCCAGGTCTTTTCCTGGTGGAGATAAGCGGGATCGAACCGCTGACCTCTTGAATGCCATTCAAGCGCTCTCCCAAGCGGTACGTGTGCACACCCCCGTGATTGGTGCTTGGAAGATGCGATAAATACGATGATTCGAATAAAAACTTTTTTTCTAAAATTCTTTACAATCGGACCGGCTGTAAGAGAACAAAGAAAGTGAAATTTTCAATAAAAAGGGCGCCTTGATTCATGCAAAAATCAGGGTGCTCTTTTTTGCGCCCAATCAGAGGGGAGGAGACGCTATGTTGGACTACTTTTACGGCGGCCAGGCCGACCTGTTTTCCTTTTATAGATTGCCCAAAGCTCTCTTTGTAGACCCCAGATTCCGCGGTATCTCTGCAGAATCGAAAATCCTGTATGGCCTCTTATTGGATCGGATGGGGCTTTCGGCCAAGAACGGCTGGACGGATGATAGTGGTCGGGTATACATCATCTTCACGACAGAAGAAATCATGGAAGCGCTCTATTGTGCGGACAACAAGGCCACCAAGCTCATGAAGGAGTTGGAAAGCTGTGGCCTGATCGAGCGCAAACGCCGGGGCCTTGGAAAACCCAGCCTGATTTATGTGAAAAACTTTATCTCTGAATCGTCAGAACCACGAATCCAGAATCGTGAAAATCACGATTCTGGAACCGTGAAAAACGCGACTCTTGAATCGCTAAAATCACGAGGAATTAAGAATAATCAAAACAATACTGACCTGAGTGAGACTGATCCTTTCCTTTCGGACGTGGCCGCCGGAACGGAAACCGAAGGGAAAGACGACCGCACCCTGTATCAGGAGTATTTTTCTCGGCAGATCAACTTCGAGGCTCTGATTGCAGGCCACCCTGATGATGAGGATATACTGCGTGAGATACTGGAACTACTGGTGGACACTGTGTGCAGCAAACGCCGCCTCATCCGCATCGCGGGCGACGATAAGCCCGCCGAGGTTGTGAAAGCCCAGCTC
>DWXX01000030.1 GCA_019118985.1 Candidatus Faecalibacterium faecipullorum | reverse complement strand
TTGTTGATGGTGTAGCCGAAGTAGCGGTTGAGGGTCTCGACGTCGCCGCGGTCCCAGGCGACCTCGATGGCGTGGCGGATGGCGCGCTCCACCCTGCTGGCGGTGGTGCCGTCCTTTTGGGCGATGTCAGGGTACAGGCGCTTGGTCACCGCGTTGATATAGTCGGGCTGGTCCATGGTCATCAGGATGGCTTCCCGCAGGTACTGGTAGCCCTTGATGTGGGCGGGCACCCCGATCTGGTGGAGGATCTCGGTCACCGTCACCTCGTCCGAGCCGGCGGTGGGGAACGGGGTGCGCGGCTCGGGGCGGGCGGCTGCCTTGAGCACACGGCTGACCAGGACGCTCTCGTCAAAGGGCTTGACGAAATAGTAGGAGAAGCCCTCGTCCAGCAGCTCCTGCACCATCTCCTCGCTCTGGAACGCGCCGGTCACAAAGAAGGCGGTGTGCCGCTCGCCGGCGGCGTTGTAGCGCTGCTTGATGGTCAGCGCGTCCAAGCCCGGCATAAAGGCGTCCAGCAGCACCACATGGGGCCGGGTGGCCAGCATCCGCTGCAGCACTTTGACGCCGTCCTTTTCCACCACCGTCACCTCGACGCCCTTCTGCTCCAGCGCCTCGCGGCACAGCGGCGTTACGTCTGCCCCGGTGTCCGACATCAAAAATCTCACTTTATCCATGATCGTTCCTCCCATGTATCGTGTATTGCTGCCGTCGGGTGTACCACTGTAAGAACTGCGCGCTTTCGAGCGGGCTGCGCTGTCGTTTCTGGCTTATCCGATGCACCCTGTCCTGACACGATAGATTTTACCATATTTTACCAGTTGGCGCAACGGTAAAAATTGCCAATTTTTGGTAATTGTGGTCGTCCCTGCCCTGTTTTTTTGCGCGCGGGCGGGGCGGCGGAGCGGTCAGGGCGCGGCGGGGCCCTCCTGCGGGGCGATGAGGGCCAGGAACTCCGCCTCGGTCAGCACCGGGATGCCGAGGGCCTGCGCCTTGGTCAGCTTGCTGCCGGCGGCCTCCCCCGCCACCACATAGGCGGTCTTTTTGGAGACCGAGCCGCTGGCCTTGCCGCCGTTTTTGACGATCAGGTCCTCGGCCTCTTTGCGGGAGAGGGTGGGCAGGGTGCCGGTGACCACCAACGTCCTGCCGGCCAGGCGGTCGGTCCTGGGCTCGCCCTGCCAGCGCATATTGACCCCCTGCTCGGCCAGGCGGCGCAGCAGGTCGGCGGTGCCCTCCCGGGCGAAGAACTCCACCACGCTCTGGGCCATGATCTCCCCAAAGCCGTCGATGGCGCAGATCTCCTCGGCCGTGGCGGCGCGGACCGCGTCCATGGCGCCGAAGTGCTCGGCCAGCAGGGCGGCGGCCTTGTCCCCGATGTTGCGGATGCCGAGGCCGAACAGCAGCTTGTCGAGGTTGTTCTGCTTGGAGCGGGCGATGGCGGCCAGCAGGTTGTCGGCGCTCTTGTCCTTGAATTTGTCGAGGGTCAGCAGCTGCTCTCTGGTCAGGGTGTACAGGTCGGCCGCCGAGCGCACCAGCCCGCGGTCCACCAGCTGGGTGCAGACCGCCACCCCCAGCCCGTCGATGTCCATGGCGTTGCGGGAGGCGAAGTGGATCAGGTTGCGCAGCGACTGGGCCGGGCACTCGGGGTTGACGCAGCGCAGGGCGGCCTCGTCGGCCAGGTGGGCCACCGGCGCCCCGCAGGAGGGGCAGACGGCGGGCATACGGTAGGGCTGCGCCCCCTCGGCGTGGCGGGTCACCCCGATCACCTCGGGGATGATGTCCCCCGCCTTCCGCACCTGGATGGTGTCCCCGATGCACAGGCCCAGCTGACGGATGAACTCCTCGTTGTGCAGCGTCGCGCGGGAGACGGTGGTCCCCGCCAGAAAGACCGGCTCAAAGGAGGCGGTGGGGGTCAGCACCCCGGTGCGGCCCACCGCCACCTCGATGTCCAGCAGGCGGCTCTCCTTGATCTCGGGCGGGTACTTGAAGGCGATGGCCCACCGCGGGAATTTGGCGGTGGAGCCCAGAAGCGCCCGCTGGGCGAAGTCGTTCACCTTGATGACCGCGCCGTCCATGTCGAAGTCGAGCGCTGCCCGCCCCTGGCCGATCTGCTCGATCTCGGCGATGGCTGCGTCGATGGTGTCCACCAGATGGTACCGGGGGGAGACCGGCAGCCCCAGGCTCTTGAGGTAATCGAGGCTGCCGGCGTGGGTGGTCAGCTCGGCCCCCCGCACCTGCTGGACGTTGAATACAAAGATGGACAGCCCCCGGCTGCCGGTGACTTTGGGGTCCTTCTGCCGCAGCGAGCCGGCCGCCGCGTTGCGGGGGTTCTTGAAGGGGGCGGCGCCCTGCAGCTCCTGCTCGTCGCAGAGCTTGCGGAAGGCCGCGTGGGGCATATACACCTCCCCCCGCACCTCGAGGTAGGCGGGGGGCGCGTCGGTCCTGAGGGTCTTGGGGATGGCCCGGATGGCCCGGACGTTGGCGGTCACATCCTCCCCCACCACGCCGTCGCCGCGGGTGGAGGCCCGGACCAGTTTGCCGTCCTCATACTCCAGGCTGCAGGACAACCCGTCGATCTTGATCTCCACCACATACTGCGGCTGGATGCCCGTGTCCCGGACGCGGCGGTCAAAGTCCCGCAGCTCCTCATAGCTGAAGGCGTCCAGCAGGCTCTCCATCTTGACGGCGTGGGTCACCTTGGCGAACCGCCCGCTGGGGGTGCCCCCCACATGCTGCGTGGGGGAATCGGGGGTGACCAGCTCGGGGTAGGCCGCCTCCAGCTCCCGCAGCTCCCTTGTCAGGGCGTCGTACTCATAGTCCTCCAGCTCGGGGGCGTCCTGGTCGTAGTAGAGGCGGTTGTTGTATTCGATGCGGGCGCGCAGTTCGGCGGCCCGCTGTTTGGCCTGTTCCAGATCCAGCATAACTTTCCTCTCCTGCATTTCAGTGTTACTGACATGATACCACAAAACGGCGGTTTAATAAATAATACGCGGGCGTATTTTTGCGCCGGGCACTTTGCGTCAACTCAAAATATTGAACGTTTCTGCCTGCGTTTTGCGTTGACTGTAAGTCCACTGCTCTATACAGAACGTAGTATCGCGCTTTTATTCATCGATATAGCGTCATTTTTATGTATTGAAACCGTACAAAAAAGCGGCGCGCCCGGCGGGGGTTGCCCGCCGCGGCGCGCCGCATGTAACAGATGAACGTTTAGATGGAGATGGTGTCGCAGACGTCGATCAGCACCGGGTCGAGGGACTTGGTCATCTCAAGGGCCTCGTCCACCGGGTAATCCACCAGCGTCTCCCCTCTCATGCCGACGATGCGGTTGTACTTGCCCTCGTCGATCAGGCAGACCGCACGGTAGCCCATGGCCGAAGCGTTGACGCGGTCCCGCAGGGTGGGCGAGCCGCCGCGCTGGACATGGCCCAGGATGGTGGCGCGGGAGTCGATGCCGGTGCGCGCCTGGATCTCGTTGGCGATCTCCTGCGCATGGCCGACGCCCTCGGCGACGATGATGATGAAGTGGTTCTTGCCGGTCTTTTTGGTCATCTCGATCTTGTCGAGGATGTCCTTCTGCATATCGAACTCGTGCTCGGGCAGCAGCACGGCCATGGCGCCCGAGGCGATGGCCACGTTGAGGGCGATGTAGCCGGCGTTGCGGCCCATGACCTCGACCACGCTGCAGCGGTCGTGGCTCTGGGTGGTGTCGCGCAGCTTGTCGATCATCTCCATGGCGGTGTTCATGGCGGTGTCGTAGCCGACGGTGTAGTCGGTGCAGGCGATGTCGTTGTCGATGGTGCCGGGCAGACCCACCATCGGGATGCCCCGGTGGGCCAGCTCGCGGGCGCCGCGGTAGGAGCCGTCGCCGCCGATGACCACCAGCGCGTCGATGCCCAGCTCACGGCACTTGGCCGCGCCCTTGTCCTGCCCCTCCTTGGTCTTGAACTCCAGGCAGCGGGCGGTGTACAGGATGGTGCCGCCGTCCTGGATGATGTTGGAGACGCTGCGCAGGTTCATCTCGTAGCACTCGCCGTTGAGCAGGCCGTTGTAGCCGCGCTGGATGCCGATCATCCGGTAGCCCTTGTGGATGCCGGTGCGGACCACAGCGCGCACCGCGGCATTCATGCCGGGGGCGTCGCCGCCGCTGGTGAGTACGCCAATGGATTTGATCTGTCTCTCCATAGTGGAAATCCTCCCATTCACATATGCCTTTTCCCTTTTATAAAGCCATAACCTTCTTATTCCCTTGGGCGGGGCCCTGCCGCCCGCGCCGCGCTGCGGCAAAGGCGCTGCCCTGCCGTATCAAGGACATTATAGCACATTTCCTTCCATTTGAAAACAGGCCACCCGCCCCGATTCACTCACATACCTGTCATTTTGTTGCAACATTGCCCTCGCCCAGCAGGCGGTCCAGCTCCTGGTAGAACAGCGGGTGGCCCGAGGTGTACAGCCGGCGGGGCACGGCCAGCTTCTGCTTGACGTCGCACAGGTAGAGGATGACCGGGATGTCCCCGTCGAAGATCTCCAGCAGGTTGACGACCTTGTCGTATTCCCTGCTGCGGCGGGAGGGCAGGCGGATGTAGACCCGCTTGGGGGCCTGGCGGACCGGGTCGGGGCGGTAGGCGCCGGGGGCGGCGGGGTCGTACCGGTCGATGGGGACGATGGTCTCGGCCATCAGCTTGGCGGGCTCGTCCTCCCGCACCGACAGCCGCCCGTCGATGACCACGACGGCGTTCTCCTGCAAAGCGTCCCGGAAGGTGTCCAGCACCCGGGGGAAGACGATCACCTCCATGGTGCCGGTCAGGTCCTCGACGCTGGTGAAGGCCATCATCGAGTTGTTCTTGGTGGTCATCATCCGGTTCTTGACCACCGTGCAGACGATCCGCACGTGGGCGTTGTCCAGGGCGTGCGCCTCCTCGCCGGTCAGCGCCTTGATGGTGTGGGAGGCGTAACGGGCCGACTGCTCCCGGTAGGCGTCCAGCGGGTGGCCGGACAGGTAGAGGCCGCTGACCTCCTTTTCCATCCGCAGCAGCTCGGCGTGGGGGTACTCGGGCAGGGCGGGGAGGGCATAGCCCTCGTCCTGTGCAGACTCCCCTCCCCCGCCGCCCAGGACGGCGAAGAGGTCGAGCTGCCCGTCCAGGTTGCGGCGGGCGTCGTTTTCGACGCTTTTGAGGATGCCCTCCACCGCCTCCACCTGGCTGCGGCGGGTGGCGCCCATGCAGTCGAAGGCGCCGGCCCGGATCAGGCACTCCACCGCGCGGCGGTTGAGCTCGTTGCCGCGCATCCGCTTGCAGAAGTCGTAGAGGCTCGCGAAGGGCCGGTCCTGCCGCTCGGCCACCACATGTTCGATCAGGCTGCGGCCGACATTCTTGACGGCGTTGAGCCCGAAGCGGATCTGCCCGCTGCCGTCGGCGGTGAAGCCGCCCCCCGAGATGTTGATGTCGGGCGGCAGCACCTTGATGCCGAGGCGGGCGCACTCGGCCGAATACTCGATCACCTTGTCGGTGTTGTCCAGCACGCTGGTCAGCAGGGCTGCCATGAACTCGGCCGGGTAGTGGCACTTGAGGTAGGCGGTCTGGTAGGCGACATAGGCATAGCAGGCCGCGTGGCTCTTGTTGAAGGCGTAGGAGGCGAAGCTGGACATCTCGTCGTAGATCTCGTTGGCGACCTGTTCGGGGATGCCGTTGGCCACGCACCCCGGGCACTCGTGGCCCGGCTCGGTGCAGCCGTGGATGAAGTGCTCCCGCTCGGCCTCCATGACGGCGTGCTTTTTCTTGCTCATGGCGCGACGGACGTTGTCCGCCTGCCCGAAGGAGAAGCCGGCCAGCTCCCGGAAGATCTGCATCACCTGCTCCTGATAGACGATGCAGCCGTTGGTGACGTCCAGGATATGGGCCAGCTGCGGGGTCTTGTAGCGGATCTTGTCGGGCTGGTGGCGGTTGCGCAGGTAGGTGGGGATGGACTCCATCGGGCCGGGGCGGTAAAGGCTGATGAGGGCGATGACGTCCTCGAGGTTCTCGGGCTGCAGGCCCATCAGCACCTGCCGCATCCCGGTGGATTCGAGCTGGAACACGCCCTCGGTCTCGCCGCGGCCCAGCATCTGGTAGGTAGCCTTGTCGTCGTAGTCCAGCCTGGCCATCGAGAAGGCAGGGTCGCGCCTTTGCACCGCCGTCTCGGCGTCCCGGATGACGGTGAGGGTGCGCAGGCCCAGAAAGTCCATCTTGAGCAGGCCGAGCTCTTCGATCTCGGTCATGTTGAACTGGGTGACCGGCAGTCCGTCGTTGGTGGCGAGGGGCAGGTAGTGGTCCACCGGCTCGGGGGTGATGACCACGCCCGCCGCGTGGGTGGAGGCGTGGCGGGGCATCCCCTCCACCTTGGCGGCGGTGTCGATCAGCTCTTTGACCTGCGGGTCGGCGTCGTACATCTTTTTCAGCTCGGAGGAGACCTCCAGCGCCCGCTTGAGGGTCATCTTGAGCTCCATCGGCACCTGCTTTGCCACCGTGTCCACGCTCTGGTAGGGCAGCCCCATCACCCGCCCGACGTCCCGGATGGCGTTGCGGGCGGCCATGGTGCCGAAGGTGACGATTTGGGCCACATGGTCGGCGCCGTACTTGCGGTTGACATAGTCGATGACCTCCTGCCGGCGCTCGTAGCAGAAGTCGACGTCGAAGTCGGGCATGCTGACCCGCTCGGGGTTCAAAAACCGCTCGAAGATCAGCTGGTAGCGGATGGGGTCGATGTCGGTGATGCCGACGCAGTAGGCCGCGATGCTGCCCGCGCCCGACCCCCGCCCGGGGCCCACCGGGATGTTCCGGCTTTTGGCGTAGTTGATATAGTCGTAAACGATGAGGTAGTAGTTGGTGTACCCCATGCTCCGGATGACGCCGATCTCGTACCGCAGCCGCTCTTTGTTGGCCTCGGGGACGTCGGGGCCGTAGCGGCGCTCCAGCCCCTGCCAGCAGAGCTGCTCAAAGTAGGCCTGGTTGTCCATCCCGTCGGGGGCCTTGTAATAGGGTATCTTGGTATGGCCGAAGTCGAAGTCGAAGCTGCACTGTTCGGCGATCTTGACGGTATTGGCGCAGGCCTCGGGCACCATGGCGAAGAGGTCGTACATCTCGTCGGTGGTCTTGAGGTAGAACTCGTCGGTCTGGAACTCCATCTTGTCGGCGTCCTGGATGGTCTTGCCGGTCTGAATGCACAGCAGGATCTCCTGCACCCGGGCGTCCTCTTTGCGCAGGTAGTGGGCGTCGTTGGTGGCGGCCATCGGGATGCCGGTCTCCCGCGCGAGGCGGATCAGCTGGGGCAGGACGGTGGGGTCCTCGGCCAGGCCGTGGTCCTGCAGCTCGATGTAATAGTTGCCGGGGCCGAACAGGTCGCGGTACCACAGGGCGGCGGCGCGGGCCCGGTCATAGTCTCCGGCCAGCAGGGCCTGCGGCACCTCCCCCGCCAGGCAGGCGGACAGGCAGATGAGCCCCTCGTGGTACTGCTCGAGCAGCTGCTTGTCCACCCGGGGCTTGGAATAGAACCCCTCGGTGAAGGCCGCCGACACCATCTTGATCAGGTTGCGGTAGCCGGTCTCGTTTTTGCACAGCAGGATCAGGTGGTGGTTGCCGTCGATGCGGTTGACCTTGTCGAAGCGGGTGCGGGTGGCCACATACACCTCGCAGCCGATGATGGGCTTGATGCCGGCCTTTTTGGCCGCCTTATAAAACTGCACGCAGCCGTACATCACCCCGTGGTCGGTGCAGGCGACGGCAGTCTGGCCGCACTCTTTGACCCGGTCCATCAGCTGGTCGATCCGGCAGGCGCCGTCCAGCAGGCTGTATTCGGTGTGTACGTGGAGATGGACGAAATCGCGCTTGGCGGGATCGCTCACGGTGTTCCCCCTTCCTTTCGGGCCCGCAGGTCGGCGGCGAGCTCTTCCAGCCGCTTGAGGCGGTGGGCCAGCCCCGACTTGCTGGGCCGGGGGTCGATGGTTTCACACAAGGCCGCCAGGGACAGCTCGGGGTAGGCCAGCCGCTTGCGGGCGGTCTCGCGCAGCGGCTCGGGCAGGGCGTCGAGGGCGTCCTGCTCTTCGAGGTAGCGCAGCGCCCGCACCGCCGCGGCGTTGGCCCGCACCGTCTTGCCGAGGTTGGCGGTCTCACAGTTGGTGGTGCGGTTGACCCGGTTGCGGACCGAGCGGACGGCGCTCTGGCGCTCCATCCGGCCGGCGGCTTCCTCCGCCCCCATGAAGAGCAGCAGCGCCTGGATATGGGCACAGGCTTTCAGGTAGACGACGTTGACCCCCTTGCGGCGGCTGCGCCGGGGGGCGAACTCATGCTCGGCCAAAAGCCCCTCGAAGTCCCGCGCGAGGTTGGTGCGGGGGGTGGTGAACTCGAGATGGTAGCCCTTCTGCGGGTCGGTGACGGTGCCGCAGCACAAAAACGCCGCCCCGATGTAGGCGCCGAGGCACCCCCTGCCCTCGAGCAGCCGAGGGTCGATCTGCAGGCTGAGCTCCCGCCCGGTGGTGCCGAAGAGGGCGTGCATCCGCGCCGCCTCGTCCGGCGCGTCGATGCAGAACTCGTACACCGGGCCGCTGGCGTGGTCCCGACAGCGGACGGCGCCGCCGATGCCGCAGCCGGCAAAACACCGCCGGGCATAGCCGGCGGTCTGTTCCTGTTCGGTCTGGATGAGCAGGCCGTTTGCATCGAATCGTTTGGCAAAACAGGCCAGGCCGTAGCAGGCCGCCCGCAGGGCTCTGTCCCCCGCGGGCTGGCGTGCGGCGATCTCGCTTCTGGCCGCAGAGGCAAAGCTCATGCCCTGTCCCCTTTCTTTCAGTTGGTCTTTTGGTCTTTCGTTTCAGCGGGCGGCGTCCCGGTGCTGGGTGCTGGTGGCGTAGCCCAGTTTCTGGCAGTAGTCCGCGATCTTGCGGGCAAAGGTGATGGAGCGGTGCTTGCCGCCGGTGCAGCCCACCGCGATGGTCAGCTCGCTCTTGCCCTCCCGCACATAGAGGGGCAGGGCGTAGTCCAACAGGTACTCGATGCGGGCCAAAAGCTCCCGCGAGGCTTCAAAGCTCATGACGTAGTCCGCCACCTCCTGGTCCAGCCCGGTCTTGTGCTTGAGCTGCGGCACATAGAAGGGGTTGGGCAGGCAGCGGACGTCCAGTACCAGGTCCGCCTCCCCCGGCAGCCCGAACTTGAAGCCGAAGGACATGACGGTCAGCCGCATGGCGGCTTTTGCCCCGCCCCCCGGCAAAAACAGGTCGCAGATCCGCTCCTTATTCTGGGCGGTGGACAGAAGGCTCGTGTCGATGACATAGTCCGCCCGGTCCAGCAGGGGGCGCAGGATCTCCCGCTCTTTGGCCAGCGCCTCGACGGTGGGGATGTCCTCCGCCTGGCTGATGGGGTGGCGGCGGCGGGTCTCCTTGTACCGGCGGCAGAGCACCTCGTCCGACGCGTCCAGGAAGAGGATCTTGTAGGGGGTCCGCTGCAGGTCCAGCTGGTCCAGCGCCTCGCAGACCTCCTGCCGGCTGCGGCAGCCCCGCACGTCCATCGAGATGGCCACCCGGTCCAGCTGGCTGTCCCCCGCGCGGGAGAAGGCCACGATCTTGGCCAGCAGCCAGGCGGGGATATTGTCCATGCAGAAATAGCCGATGTCCTCCAGGGCGTTCATCGAGACCGACTTGCCCGAGCCGGACAGCCCGCTGACGATCAGCAGTTCCATCCTGTCTTTCTCCTTTCCTTTCGCGCGCGGCGGGGGCGTCACCCGGGCAGCCGCTCGACCACCCGGATCTCCTTTTCGAGGGTGTAGCCGGTCTTTTCGCGGACGATGCGGCTGACCTCGTCGCACAGAGCCAGCACGTCGGCGCAGCTGGCGCCGCCGAGGTTGACCACAAAGCCGCAGTGCTTGTTGCTGACGGCGGCGCCGCCATGGCGGTAGCCCCGCAGCCCGCACTGATCGATCAGCGCCCCGGCGAAGGCCCCCGCCGGCCGCTTGAAGGTGCTGCCGGCGCTGGGCTTATCCAGCGGCTGCTTGTCGCGGCGGCGGCCCATCAGTTCCTCCATTTTGGCGGCGATGGCCGCCCGGTCCCCGGGGGCCAGCCGCACCCGCGCCGAGAGGATGCAGCCGCCGCTTGTCTCAAAGACGCTGTGGCGGTAGCCCAGGTCCAGCGCGGCGGCGGGGGTCTCGACCACTTCGCCGCCGGCGGTCAGCTGGCGCACCGACACCAGGACGTCCTTCATCTCGCCGCCGTACGCGCCGGCGTTCATGTAGACGGCGCCCCCCACCGTGCCGGGGATGCCGTAGGCAAATTCCAGCCCGGTCAGCCCGGCGCGCAGCGCGGCGGCGCACAGCGCGCTGAGGGGCAGCCAGGCCGGGGCAGAGAGGATATTCCCCTCCTCCGCCACGGCCTCGCCCGGCATGCCGGCCAGGCAGATGACCGCGCCGGCAAAGCCGCCGTCCCCAAACAGGACGTTGCTGCCGTTGCCCAGGATGTAATAGGGCACGGCCAGCTCTCTGCACAGGGCGACGGCGCGGCAGAGCGCCCCCTCCCCCTCCGGCTGGACAAAGACCGCCGCCGGCCCGCCGATCCTGAAGGTGGCGTGGGCGGCCAGGGGCTCCTGTTCTTTATAAGGGATGCCGGCTGCATCCAGCCGGGCTTTCAATGTGTCGATCGCAGTGTCTCTCAAGCTCTTCCCTCTCAGTCCACGTCGGCATCAAGGCCCAGGCGGGTCAGCAGGTCCTTGGCGGCGTTGTAGCCCATCTTCTTCTGGCGGTTGTTGATGGCCGCGGTCTCGATGACCACCGCCAGGTTCCGCCCGGGGGAGACGGGGATCTCGGTGCTGGGGATCTTGACCCCCAGGATCTCGTAGTATTCGTTCTCAAGGCCGGTGCGCTGGTAGTTTTTGGCGGGGTCCCACGCGCGCAGCTCGACCACCAAATCGACCGTCTCGGTCACCTTGACCGCGCCGGCGCCGTACACACGGGAGACGTTGATCAGCCCCACCCCCCGCAGCTCGATGAAGTGGCGGATGTTCTCGGGCGCGGTGCCCATGATCTGCCGGTTGGAGACCTTGCGCAGCTCGACGGCGTCGTCGGCCACCAGGCGGTGGCCCCGCTTGACCAGCTCGATGGCCAGCTCGCTCTTGCCGATGCCGCTGTCGCCCAGCAGCAGGATGCCCTCGCCGTAGACTTCCACCAGCACGCCGTGCCGGGTGATGCGGGGGGCCAGCTCCATGTTCAGCACGCTCAGCAGACTGCCCATCAGAACGCAGGTCGCCTCGTTGGAGCGCAGCAGCGCCACCTTATATTTCTGCGCCAGCTCCACCATCTCGGGGAAGGGCTCCAGCTCGTCGCTGCGGGAGACGATGACGGCCGGCGGCTTCTGGCCGAACAGGCGGTCCAGCGCTTCGTACCGGCGGGCGGCCGACTGCACCGAGAGGAAGTTGATCTCGGCCAGGCCCATGATCTGCAGCCGGAGGTTGTCGAAAAACTCATAGTAGCCGGCCAGGAACAGGCCCGGGCGGTTGACCTCCGCGATCTCCACGTTGATCCGGCTCAGCTCGCAGGGGGCGTAGACCACTTCCATGTTGACGCGCTCGGTGAGCTTGGCGAGCGAGATAGTAAAATTATCCATCCTTGTATCCTCCCTGTGGCGGGCCGCGGCGGGCGGCCCATCCGTTTCGGTCGGGACTTGCAGGCTGTGCGCAATTTCCCATTTTTTATATTATAATCAAAACCGGGCGGGAATACAATTCCCCTCCCCGCATTTTTCTCCCTTGCGCGCCGGGGCGCCGTCGGCTATACTGGATACGCGGACGTCGGGCTTTATGTAAACTGTGCTTTACAGAGATTTTACATTCAGCCGGTTTCGCATTTTACATCCCCGCACTATACTGAAAAGCGGAGCATAGGTAAAGTTTCTGTAAAACGCATCCAGACGCATCAAAACGAGGAGGACACATGACCATCACCAATCTCTTTTCCCTGATGGGGGGCCTGGCGCTGTTTCTGTACGGCATGGACCTGATGGGCAAATCGCTCGAGCGGCAGGCCGGCGGCCGGCTGCAGAAGATCCTCAGCCGCCTGACCGACAGCCCCCTCAAAGGCTTTCTGCTGGGCCTGGCGGTCACCGCCGTCATCCAGAGCTCCAGCGCTACCACCGTCATGGTGGTCGGCTTTGTCAACAGCGGCATCATGCAGCTGCACCAGGCCATCGGCATCATCATGGGCAGCAACGTGGGCACCACCGTCACCAGCTGGCTGCTCAGCCTGGCCGGCCTCGAGGGGGACAGCCTGCTGATCCAGATGCTCAAGCCTTCCACCTTCAGCCCGCTGCTGGCCTTCATCGGCATCATCCTGTTCATGTTCTGCGGCGAGAAGAAAAAGGGTGTGGGCGGCATCCTGATCGGCTTTGCCATCCTGATGACCGGCATGACCGCCATGTCCGACGCGGTCGCCCCGCTGGAGCATGAGCCCTGGTTCACCGACCTGTTCGTCCGCTTCTCCAACCCCCTGCTGGGCGTGCTGGTGGGCGCGCTGGTCACCGCCATCATCCAGAGCTCCAGCGCCAGCGTCGGCATCCTGCAGGCCCTCAGTTCGACCGGGGCCATCACCTTCGGCAGCGCCATCCCCATCATCATGGGCCAGAACATCGGCACCTGCGCCACCGCCCTGATCTCGTCGGTGGGCACCAACAAAAACGCCCGCCGGGCGGCCATGGTCCATCTGTACTTCAACATCATCGGGGTGACCGTCTTCCTGGTGGTCTTTTACGGGCTGAACGCCTTTGTCCGCTTCAGCTTTGTGGACGAGGTCATCGCCCCGTGGGGGATCGCGGTGGTCCACTCGGTCTTTAACCTGTGCACCACCGCCCTGCTGCTGCCCTTCACCGGCGTGCTGGAAAAACTGGCCTGCCTGACCATCCCCGACGACAAGGGCGAGAAGGAGACCTTCACCCTGCTGGACGAGCGTCTGCTGAACACCCCCTCGGTGGCGGTGGAGCAGGCCCGCGCCGTCACCTCCAACATGGCGGAGCTTGCCCGCAGCGGGGTGCTGCAGGCCATGAGCCTGACCCACCGCTGGGACGCGGACCTCGCCAAAAAGGTCAAGGAGCAGGAAAAGCAGGTCGACCGCAGCGAGGACGCCCTGGGCAGCTACCTTGTCAAGCTGTCCAGCCGCGCCCTCAGCCATGAGGACAGCCAGCAGGTGAACACCCTGCTGCACACCATCAGCGACTTTGAGCGGATCAGCGACTATTCGGTCAACCTCCTGGCCTCGGCGCAGGAGATCCACGACAAGGAGGTCGCCTTCTCCCCCGACGCGCAGGAAGAGCTGGGCGTCCTGGAGGACGTGGTGCAGGACCTGCTCAACCGCACCACCGAAGCCTTCCGCCAGGGAGACCTGCACCTGGCCAGCAAGGTCGAGCCGATGGAGTCGGTGCTCAGCGAGCTGGTGCGTGCCATCAAGGCCCGGCACGTCGCCCGGCTGCAGGCCGGCAGCTGCTCCATCACCTACGGCTTTGTGCTGGAGGACCTGCTGACCAGCTACTCCCGCATCGCGGCCCACTGCAGCAACGTGGCGGTGGCCCAGATCGAGGTGGCGCAGGACAGCTTTGACACCCACGCCTACCTGGCCGACCTGCGCAAGAACAGCGCCGCCGAGGAGAGCCAGGCCTTCCAGCGGCGGGTGGACCGCTACCGCGCGCGGTACGCCTTCCCCGACGCAGAGAAAACCGGCGCGGCCGGAGAGGAGGAAGCGGAAGGATGATCTACATCGTAGAGGACGACGCCTCCATCCGTGAGCTGGAGCAGTACGCTCTGCAGTCCAGCGGGTACGACGTCCGCTCGTTCGAGACGCCCGAAGCCTTCTGGCAGGCCATGCGGATCGCCGAGCCGGAGCTCGTCATCCTGGACGTCATGCTGCCGGGGGAGGACGGCTTTTCCATCCTGAAAAAGCTGCGCGGCGCGCCCGCCTCCCGCCAGCTGCCCATCATCATGGTCACCGCCAAATCCAGCGAGCTGGACACCGTCCGCGGGCTGGACTGCGGCGCCGACGACTACATCACCAAGCCCTTCGGCATCATGGAGTTCCTCAGCCGGGTGCGGGCGGCGCTGCGCCGCTCGGCCCCGCCGGCCAAGCCCAACGTCTACGCCTTCCATGAGCTGATGCTGGACAACGCCCGCCACAGCGTGACGGTGGGGGGCGCGCCGGTCGATCTGACCTACAAGGAGTACAGCCTGCTGCGGCTGCTGCTGGAGAACACCAACCTGGTGGTCACCCGCGAGACCATCCTGCAGGTGGTGTGGGGCACCGACATCTCGGTCGAGAGCCGGACGGTGGATATGCACATCCGCACCCTGCGCAAAAAGCTGGGCAGCGCCGGCAGCTACATCCTCACCGTCCGCAAGGTGGGCTATAAGCTGGCCGACACCGGGGAGGGCGGCGAAGAATGAAGACCCGTACCCCCAGCATGGAGGAGACCATCGGCCGCCGGCTGTACCTGATGGGCCTGCTCAGCCTGGTATGCGCGGCGGCGGCCTGCATCTTTGTCTTTCACCGGGCCTTCACCCGGCAGGCGTGGCGCGGGCTGGAAAACGAGTCGGCCATCATCGCCGCCCTGTACGGCCACGACCCGCAGAGCCTCGCCGCCCTCGAGCTGGACGGCCGCGGGGCCGAGCAGGTCCGGGTGACCCTCATCGCGCCGGACGGGCGGGTGCTGTATGAATCCACCGACGCCGACGAGCAGGCCGAGATGGAAAACCACCTCTCCCGCCCCGAGGTGCAGGCGGCCTTCGCCAGCGGCGCCGGGCAGGACAAGCGCGACTCGGCCACCACCGGCTACGAGACCTACTATTACGCGGTGCTGCTGGCCGACGGCAACATCCTGCGCACCAGCCAGGACGCCGAGACCATCTGGTCGTTCTACGACGAGGCGCTGCCCGCCATCCTGGTCAGCTGCGCGGCCATCATGGGGTTGGCGGCCCTGCTGGCGGGGGTGCTGACCCGCCGGCTGGTCCAGCCCATGCTGCGGATGACCGACGACCTCGACCACATCCAGGAGAAGGTCCCCTACCGGGAGCTGATTCCCTTTGCCGACACCATCTACTCCGACCGCGCCATGCGGGAGAGCAACGAGAAGATGCGGCAGGAGTTCACCGCCAACGTCAGCCACGAGCTCAAGACCCCGCTGACCAGCATCTCGGGCTACGCCGAGATGATCGAGACCGGGCTGGCCCGTCCCGAGGACGTGGCCGCCTTCGGCCAGAAGATTCACCGCGAGGCCGCCCGGATGCTGCGGCTGGTCAACGACATCATCCAGCTGTCCCACCTGGACGCCTCGGGCAGCACCCGCGACACCCCCGTCATGGAGCGGGTGGACCTGGCCGACATCGCGCGGGAATGCGCCGAGCGGCTGATGGTCAACGCCCGCCGCGCCTACGTCACCCTCTCCTGCCGGGGCGAGAGCGCCCCCGTGATGGGGGCCCCCGGCCTGCTGGAAGAGCTGTGCCAGAACCTGTGCGACAACGCCATCCGCTACAACCGCCCGGGCGGCCGGGTGGTGCTGGAGACGGGGCTGACCAAAGAGGGCCGGCCCTACCTCTCGGTGCAGGACAACGGCATCGGCATCCCGCGGCAGGCCCAGTCCAGCGTCTTTGAGCGGTTCTACCGGGTGGACAAGAGCCGCAGCAAGGCCACCGGCGGCACCGGGCTGGGGCTTGCCATCGTCAAGCAGATCGCCCGCATCCACGCCGCTCGCATCCACCTCGACAGCGAGGAAGGGGCGGGCACCACCGTCACCGTCACCTTTGAAGAGCTCGCGTAGTTTTTGTCAGCGCATCGCTCAGTACACCTTCACGTCTGTCCGCAGCGGCGGGCAGGCGTTTTTTGCAGCCTGCAGCGGCGCGCCCCCGTCCCGCAGGGCCCGGTAGGCCCCGAGACCCAGCAGGTCGCGGCCGGCGTCCCACTGCCGGGCCAGCAGCCCGGTGCAGAGGGCGCCCAGCGCCTCGAGGTCGCCGTCGCCGGCCTTTTCGCTGCCGGGGGCCGCCTGGCAGACGATATGCACGGCAAAACCCTCCCCTTCCGCCTCGACGCTGACCAGCGGGCGGCGGAGGATGAGGGGCCGGCCCCCCAGCCAGAAGGTGAAGGTCTCCCCCCGGCCGGTCAGCAGCCGGCAGCATGCTGTGCGCTGGGCGTCCCACAGCTCCGCCCCGCCGGCCGAGAGGTACAGCCCCTCCTCCCGCAGGAGGGGGCCGTCCGGCCCGAGGGTGCAGACCGGCAGCAGCAGCGCCCCCTCGGTGCGGGCTTCATACAGCCGGGGCATCGCCTTCTTCCCCTGCTTGAGGGCCTGCAGGAAGCGGGTCAGCATCCCTTCCGCCCCCTCGTCCCCGGTGGCCTCGGACAGTTCGGCGCAGGTAAAGGCGCAGGCCGCCGTCCGGGCGCTGGTCCGCCCCCACTGGCGGGCCAGCACCAGCGCCTCGTACCCTTCCACGGCGTCCCAGCCCGCCCCCGGCATCAGCAGCAGGTAGTCGCACAGGCGGAAGTTTGCCTCCAGCGGCAGGGCGTCCTCGGCGGCCTGCACCGCCCGCGCAAGGCTCTCCCCCTCGGCCGCCGCAAAGCGGATGCCGTCCGACACTTCGGACGAGTCGGCCGCCCCCTCGGGCGACTGGTAGAGCAGCCCCACCGTCCACCCCGCCGGCGACGGTTCCAGCAGCACCGCCCGCACCATGCTCTTCTCGGTGGTGTCGGTGCGGGCAAATGCCAGGCAGAACGCCGCCAGCAGCCCGGCGGCCAGATAACGCAGCATACGGTCACGGCTTGCCATGAAGCCACCCCCTTTGGCAGGAATCTCTCCCCTCCAGTATGCGCCGGGCGGCGGCCGAATATGTCGAGGCATTGACCCGCCGCCCCCGCTGTGCTACACTGGAACCATCACACCGGCAACCCAAGCAATCAGGAAGAAAAAGAGAGGTACCCCATGCAGTACGACTTTACCACCATCCTCGACCGCCGCGGCAAAGACGCCATCGCGGTGGACGGCCTGGGCCGCAGCCCCGGCTTTGCCCCCGACGCCCCGCAGCCCGGCTTCGACGCCATCCCGATGTGGGTGGCGGACATGAACTTTGCCACCGCGCCCACCGTCACTGCGGCACTGATCGAGCGGGCGCGCCACCCCGCCTTCGGCTACTTTGAGCCCTCCGATGCCTACTACGACGCCATCATCGACTGGCAGGCGGGCCGCAACGGCGCCGACCGCGCCCTGCTGACCCCCGCCTGCATCGGCTACGAGAACGGGGTGCTGGGCGGGGTGGTGTCGGCGCTGAGCAGCTTTGCCAACCCCGGCGACCCGGTGCTGGTCCACAGCCCCACCTACATCGGCTTTACCAAATCGCTGGAGGGCAACGGGTTCAAGATCGTCCACTCCCCCCTTGTGCAGGATGAGGCGGGGGTCTGGCGGATGGACTTTGCGGACATGGACCGCAAGCTGAAGGCAAACCACATCCACGCCGCCGTCTTTTGCAGCCCCCACAACCCCTGCGGCCGGGTCTGGGAGCGGTGGGAGCTCGAGCGCGCCATGGAGGTCTACCGCGCCAACGACTGCGTCGTCATCTCGGACGAGATCTGGTCGGACATCCTGCTCAACGGCCACAGGCACATCCCCACCCAGAGCGTCAGCGAGGACGCCCGCCGCCGCACCGTCGCCCTCTACGCCCCCAGCAAGACCTTCAACCTGGCGGGCCTTGTGGGCAGCTACCACATCATCTACAACCCCTACCTGCGGGACCGCGTCCGCGCCAAGAGCGCCAAGAGCCACTACAACAGCATGAACGTGCTGTCCATGCACGCCCTGATCGGCGCTTACTGCCCCGAGGGGCAGGCGTGGGTGGACGAGCTGTGCCAGGTGCTGTCGGGCAACGTCAACTTTGCCTGCGACTACATCCGCAGCCATTTCGACGGCGTCCGCGTCGCAAAGCCGGAGGGCACCTATATGCTCTTCGTCGACTGCGCCGACTGGTGCCGCGCCCACGGCAAGACCATCGACGAGGTGGAGAAAGCCGCCTGGGCGGTGGGGGTCGCCATCCAGGACGGCCGGATGTTCCACGGCCCCTGCGCGGTGCGGATGAACCTCGCCCTCCCCTTCTCCCGCGTCGAGGAGGCCTTCCGCCGGCTGGACAAGTATGTGTTCAACGCATGAGACGGAGGGCGCACCGATGAAGACCATCTTTCTGCACGGCCTGGGCCAGACTGCCGCCGACTGGCAGCCGGTGACCCGGCTGCTGGACTGCCCGCCCGCCGAGGTCGACTGCCCCGCGCTCTTCTCCTGGGCAGAGCCGGGGCAGCTTACCTACCCCCGCCTGCTGGCCGGCCTCGAACGCCGCTGCGGCGCGCAGCAGCAACCCTTCCGCCTCTGCGGGCTGTCGCTGGGGGCGGTGCTGGCGCTGGACTACGCCATCCGCCATCCGGACGGGCCGGCAGCGCCCGCGGCCCTCATCCTGGCCGGGGCGCAGTACAAGATCCCCACCCGGCTGATCGACGCGCAGAATTTCGTGTTCCGCCTGATGCCGCGGCGGGCCTTTGAGGGGGCCGGCGCCTCCAAACAGGACGTCATCGGCCTCTGCCGCTCGATGCGCACCCTCGACCTGAGCCGCGGCCTGCGCCGCGTCGCCTGCCCGGTGACCCTGGTCTGCGGGGAAAAGGACGCCGCCAACCTGAAAGCCGCCCGCCGCCTGGCAAAGCTGCTGCCGCATGCGCAGCTGCACATCCTGCCCGGCGCCGGCCACGAGCTCAACACAGACGCCCCCGCCGCCCTGGCCGCCCTGCTCAAACAGGCGCGCTGACCCAGGCAAGCTCCCATACAGACAAACATCCCCGGACGGCGTGCGTCCGGGGATGTTTGTGCGTCAGGTTATTTTTTGGGCGCATGCTTCCATGCACCGGTCGATGCCTTCATACAGCGTGAAGCGATTCTGGCCGATTTTTCTCATCACGCCTTTGATCCTCTTGCGATCTTCTGGGGTGAAATAGGAAATATGCCACCGCGCGCCTTTTCTTCTGGATGAGTGGCCGCCGTCCAGATAATCTGCAAGACTCAGCACCGAACGGCAGCCATCCGGCAGTTTTTCCAGCCCATGTTCGCGCGCTGTCTTTTCCAGCAGCGCCCCCGTTCTGTCTGCCTGTTCCATCAAAAACCGCTGATGTACCGCCCACGCCGCCTTTTTGGCCGCTTTCCCACGAAAGGGCCTTTCATGACGCAGAAGCAGCCGCTCGATCTCATGCTGCGTAGAGAAGCACAGCGGTTTTTTCTGTAGTTTGCTTTCCCGGTGGTGTATTGCGTACTGCAGGTTCAGCTGGATCATCCACAGCAGAAATTCCTCCCCATGCGCAGACTGCAGCATAGCAAGCGCCCTGCGGTCCAATCTTGCCGCAGCCGAAAGGGCGTCGTAATCCGCCCCGCAGCGCGTCGCTCTGTTCAAATAGTCAAAATATTCCATGTCCGGCTCGCCGAACGATTGCCCCAGCACATAAATATCTTCGATCTCTTCGATGTGCACCCCTGCCTCCATGAAAGCCAGGCACATGGCGTCGATATGGTCAGCCACATGCTTGTCAGTGCGGTACAGCGCATCTTCCAGCGCGTACAATCCCTTGAGACGCGGCAGCCCTTTCCCCGGCACAGCAGACCGTATAAAATTCTGCTCCTGCAGTTCCCGAAATGCAGTCTCGGGGTGCGTCGCGTGTCCGAACACCATCGACCGCGGCCGGGCGGCCTCGCCGTGGATGTGGAAGATATTCCTCTTTGGCACCCCAAAACGTTTTTCCAGCGTGTCCGTATAGTTGAAGCTGACAAAAAAGCAGTCGTCGCCGAACCGATAGCCGCCCTCCTGCGGTTCGATGTCCAGCGCGCGGACCCAGTCGCTGAACAGGCGGCGCAGCAACACTCGGGCCTGCGACACTGTTTTTCGAAGTTGATGACGCCCCGCCCTGCTGCGCCCAAAATAGAAAAGCAGCATCTGGTCATCCAGCCGGTCCAGAGAAGTCTCAAATGTCCAGAAAAAATCCGGTGGAAGTTCGCCCGGCTCAAAGGGGTTCCCATAAACAAGGTCCACCGGCGTTACGGTTCTAGCCGAACCATCCGGCTGCGGAACGGTCACAAGAGGAATGCCGAGCCGCTCCATTGCCTGGCCGATATGCTCTTTATAATAGTTTCGAAACGCATCATAGGAGGTAGGCAGCCCCTGCCAGCGGTCAAAGCCGTTGCCGATCAACATCAATTTTCTGTATCTTGTCCTGGCCATTTAGAACTTCCTCCTTTTCTGCTGTTTTCCGGAAATAAAAACCTGCCTTCAACTCGCGTCAAAGGCAGGTCTTTTTTTGGTGCGGGAGAAGAGGGTCGAACTCTCACTCTTTCGGAACTGGTGCCTAAAACCAGCGCGTCTGCCATTCCGCCACTCCCGCGCGCCGGGTTCTAGTGTACCAAGGCGCGGGGCAAATGTCAATACTA
>DWXX01000029.1 GCA_019118985.1 Candidatus Faecalibacterium faecipullorum | reverse complement strand
TGCTGCAGCTCGCCGGCGCGGACGTCGGCCAGCTTCTTCTTGCCGGCCAGGATATACATGGACAGCTCCTTGAAGTAGGCCATGTTCAGCTGGTACATCTTGTCCAGCATGGCGATGTCCTTGAGCAGCTGGACCTGGTGGCCCTCCAGCATGGACTGGATGTTCTCGACGTTCTTTTCGGCGGTGTTGTACTTGTTCTTGAGGGACTCGAGCTGGTTCTGCTTTTTCTTGAAGAAGCCGAACAGCCCCTTCTCCTCCTCGGCGGCGTCGAAGTTTTTCAGCTCGCCGATCAGGCTGGTGATCATCTCGCCCACCTCGCCCAGGTCTTTGGTCGAGACCTTGGCCAGGGCCGCCTCGGAAAAGTCGCCGATCTTCTTCTGGCTGGCGGCGCCGTACTGCAGCACCTGCTGGCTGTTGGTCAGGTCGATCTTCTCGGCAAAGTCCTCCACCATCTTCTGCTCTTCGGGGGACAGCCGCACCTCCTCGGGGGCGGGGACAGCCGGCTGTTCGGCCGCGGCAGAGGCGGGGGCAGCCAGGTCGGCGGACGGGTCGAGGGTCAGGCTGGGGGATGCGGGGGCGTCAAAGTCGAAGTTCAGGGCGTTCTGGTCTGTCATGGGTGGTTCCTTCCTTTCTCAAAGTGATACCGCGCGGCAAAGGGGCGTCTTTTACAGCCCCTGGTTTTTCATAAGGGTCTCCAGCACCGCCAGGTCGGCCGAGAGGTCCATGCTCTCAGCGGCGTAGAGGGCGTCCAGCTGATGCTCAAAGGCGGCGGCGATCATCCCGACGTTCTGCTCCACCTCGGTGCGGACGGCGGCGGCATTCTCGCCCCGCACCCCCTGCCGGGCCATGGCGGCGTACTGCTCCAGCACATGGACGGCGTCGGGCAGGTAGTAGTTGGCGAACCGGCGGACCTGCTTTGCCTTGGCGGGGGCGGCCTCCACCACTTCCAGGATGGAGCGGCCGGCCTTTTCCATCCGGTCCATGGCGGCCGACAGCTGCGGGTCGGGCAGAGCGTCGTTGAGCGCGCGCAGGGTGTCGAGGTTTTTCTGGATGTCGGTCAGCATGGCGTCAACGTCCCCGTCCCCGGTGTGGAAGGGCACCTCCCGCTCGATGACCCGCCGCGGGCAGACCCGCCGCGCCCCGGCAAAGGCGGCCCCCGCCCCCGCCAGCATCACCGCGAGGGCCCACAGTTTGTACACCGGCAGCGCCAGCGCCAGCACAAGGCCGGCCAGGCCCGCCGCGTAATAGGGCAGGACGCTCGGCTTTTCGGTGCGGATGATCTTGCTCATGTTGGCATCTCCTTTTCTTGCTGCGGCCGTGTCACCTACCATAATAAAGGCTTTTCACAAAAAGGCAAGGGCCTGCGCAAAGATTTTACAGGTTAGAAATCATTTTTCCGTATTTTCTTCACCGCGCAGCCAGGGGCCGAGGGCCGCGCCCCAGGCTCTGCGCAGCTTTTCCATGCTCCAGGCGGCGTTGGCGGGGCTGGTGCTGGGCAGCCGCACCGCCTCGATGCCGCTGACCGGCTGCATATACTTTGCATACAGCCGGTGGGCCGCCGCCCCGTTGCAGAACACCGCCCGGATGGGCGCGCGGGCCAGCAGAAGGCCAATGTCCTCGGGGACGGCGTCGCGGATGGAGGCGTCGGACGCCCCCTCGATGGTGCAGTCTGCCAGCACGTCCCACAGCGCCAGCCCGTGGCGGAGGATGAGGGCCTTTTTGCCCTCGATGTCGTCATGGGCGGGGACGGCCTCGCCGGTCAGGCCGGCCAGCAGCGGCCAGAACCGGTTGGCGGGGTGGCCGTAGTAGAAGCCGGCCTGCCAGCTTTTGGGGCTGGGCCAGCTGCCCAGGATGAGGGCCCGGCTGCCCGGGCCGCAGACGGGTTCAAAGCTCATTGCCGCCCCCCTGCCCGCCGCGCAGGGCCGCCGCCCATGCCGAGCCGAGGTCCGCCCCCGAGGGCTCGGCCCGCCGCCCGCCGAACCAGACCTCCTCAATGAGGGCGGCCAGGCCGTCCTCCCGCACGTCGGGGATGACGCGGTCGGCGGCGGCTTTGGCGTCGGGGCTGCCGTTGGCCATGCAGCAGCCCAGGCCGGCGGCCCGCAGCATCCCGATGTCGTTGGCCGAATCGCCGGCGGCCACCGTCTCTTCCAGCGGGATGCCCATGGCCTCGCACAGGCCGGCCAGCCCCGCGCCCTTGTCGATGCCGCGGCGCACCACGTCGTAGCAGCACCAGCCGGCGGCGTCCCGGGCGCCTACCCGCATGAAGTGCAGCCCCAGATGGCCGTACTTGGCCTCAAAGGCGGGCAGCGCCCCCTCGGGGCAGATCATGAAGGCGGCGTGGGGCATATCGATGAGGTGGCGGTCCTGGTCCTCGCCGTCGATGCAGGCAAGGCCGGGGCTGCCCATCCGCGCATAGCGGCGGCGCAGCGCCTCGTAGCCGCAGTAGGCGTAGTACCCGTCCCGGAAGTTGAACTGCAGAAGATAGTCGTAGTCCTCGCAGAAGTCGACCAGGGCGTACATCTCCTCGGGGATGAGGGGGTGCTCATAGACCGGCGCGCCGGTGCGGTCCACCACATAGGCCCCGTTGCAGGTGACGGCGTAGTCGAACCGGATGGACCCCAGCTGCCCGGGGGTGCGGACGGCCGGCCAGGCGCGGCCGGTGCTGAGGACGAACTTCGCCCCGGCGGCCTGCATCCGGCCCACCGCCGCCTCGACGGCGGGGCGGGGGCGCTTTTCCCCAAAGGGGACGAGGGTGTTGTCGTAGTCGCTGGCAAGCAGTTTGTAGCGCATGGTTACCTCACTTTCCCAAAGGCGATGTCCCGGATGACCTCGCCGGCCAGCACAAGGCCCGCCGCGCTGGGCACAAAGGACAGCGAGCCCGGGGCCTGCTTTTTGGGCGCGCCGGGGCGGGCGCCGCCCCCCTGCCCGTCCGGCCCGTTCGGGTCGGCCTGCCCGGCAGGGGCGGCGGGCGGCTCTTTGGAGTAGACCACCTTGAGCTGTTTGACCCCGCGCTTGCGGCACTCTGCCCGCATCACCCGGGCCAGGGGGCAGACCGAGGTGTCGTAGATGTCGGCCACCTCGAAGCGGGCGGGGTCCAGCTTGTTGCCCGCCCCCATCGAGCAGATGATGGGCACCCCGGCGGCTTTGGCCTGCATGACCAGGGCCAGCTTGCCGGTGACCGTGTCGATGGCGTCCACCACATAGCTGTACTGGGCAAAGTCGAACTGGCCGGCCGTCTCGGGGGTGTAGAAGGTCTTGTAGGTGCGGACGGTGATGCCGGGGTCGATGTCCTGCACCCGGGCGGCGGCGGCATCCACCTTGTACATCCCGAGGGTGGAGTGGGCAGCGATGATCTGCCGGTTGAGGTTGGAAAGGCAGACCCTGTCGTCATCCACAAGGTCGAGGGCCCCCACCCCGCTGCGGGCCAGGGCTTCGACCACATAGCCCCCCACCCCGCCGACGCCGAACACCGCCACCCGGGCCGCCCGCAGGCGGGCCAGGCCGTCGTCCCCCAGCAGCATCCGGCTGCGGGAGTATTGCTCATTGTATTCTTCGGTATTGTTTTGACGTTCCGTCATGGTTCCTCCTGGGTATTCAGGTGTGTTTGCAGCCAGCCGAGCAGGGCGTCGCGGCGGTTGGGCAGGCGCTCTTCCACCACCTGCTCGAGGGCGGCGGCCAGCAGGCGGCCCACCGCCGGCCCGGGCTTTACCCCCAGCGCCAGAAGGTCGCGCCCCGTCACCGCCAGCTGCCCAAGGCCGCAGCAGGCGTTCTCTGCCAGCAGGGCGCGCGCCGCGGCGGCCAGCTCGTCAAAGGCGGTGTCCCCGGTCTGCGCCCGGCGCAGCGCCAGCAGCCGCAGCAGGGTGTCGGGGCCCAGCCGGGCCAGCAGACGGCGGGCCTGCCGCCGGGGCGGGACGGTACCGTCGGGGGCGAGGGCGCCGTATTCCACCAAAGTCTGCACCTGCTTTGCCTCGGCGTTCGAGCAGCGCAGGGCGGCCAGGGAGCGCCCGGCAAAGCCGGCCCCCCGCAGGCAGAGCAGGGCGGCCAGCCGGGCCAGCGGGTCGGGGGGCAGCGCGTCCACCGCCCGCAGGCAGGCGGCATAGCCGGCGGGGTCCGCCGCCGCGCCAAGGCCCGGCAGCAGCACGTCCATGATCTCGGCCGGCATCCACCCGGCCGGGCGGGGGGCGGAGAGCAGTTTTGCCAGCTCCTGCCAGATCCGCTCGGCCGAGACGCAGCCCAGCCGCGCCCGCCCGTCGATGGCGGCCCGGGCAGTGGCCGGGTCGAGGGAGAGCTGCTCCCGCGCGCCGAAGCGGTAAAGCCGCAGGATGCGCAGCCCATCCTCGGCAAAGCGGCGGGCGGGGTCCCCCACGGCGCGGACGACCCGGTGGACCAGCAGGTCCGCCTGCCCGCCGAAGGGGTCGGCCAGCCCCTCGCCGGGGGCCCAGGCCATGGCGTTGATGGTGAAGTCCCGGCGGGCGAGGTCTGCCTGCAAATCGTCCACAAAGTCCACATGGTCGGGGTGGCGGCCGTCGGCGTAGCCCCCCTCCACCCGGAAGGTGGTCACCTCGTACAGCCCCCCCGCCGCCCTGACGGTGACGGTGCCGTGCTGCAGCCCGGTGGGGATGCACCGCTGCGCCCCAAACAGGTCAAGCACCTGCCCGGGCCGGGCGGCGGTGCAGATGTCCCAGTCGGCGGGGGTGCGGCCGGCCAGGCTGTCCCGCACGCAGCCCCCCACAAAGTAGGCCCGGTACCCGGCGGCGCGCAAGGCGTCCAACACCTCCAGCGCGCCGGGGTCGGGGGCAAAGCACATATCCTGCGGCGCGGCCATCTCAGCCCTCCTCAAAGCGGATGGTGACCGCCTTGCCGTCAAAGCCGCACTCCGCCTGCGGGAAGGCGGCCTGCGCCAGCGGCAGAGCGTCGGCCGGCGTCTCGATGCGGGGGGAGTAGTGGGCCAGCCAGAGCCGCCGCACCCCCGCGCGCGCGGCCAGCTGCGCCGTCTGCCCAAAGGTGCTGTGGCCGTATTTGGCGGCCTCGGGGGCCAGCTCTTCGCTGTCGTAGGTGGCGTCGCAGATCAGCAGGTCGGCGCCGCGGGCGGCGTCTTCCAGCGGCGGGCAGGGGGTGGTGTCCCCCGAAAAGACCACCCTGATCCCCCTGCGGGCGGGGCCGCAGACCTCGTCGGGGCGGACGGTGCGGCCGTCTGCCTCCACCGTCTCGCCCTGCTGCAGGCGCTTCCAGTCCCGCTGGGGCACGCCGAGGGCCCGGGCGGCGACGGGGTCGAACCGGCCGGCCCGCGGCAGGGTGAAGCAGTACCCCTGGCTGGGCACCCGGTGGCGGGTGGGGACGGCGGTGACGGTGGCCCCGCCCTCGAACCAGAGGCCGTCCGCCGGCACCGCGGTGGGGATGACCTGGTAGGGCAGCTGCCCGGCCAGAAGGCGCATGACGCTCCAGAAATTGAGCAGCCCTTTGGGGCCGGCCAGCAGCAGCGGGCGGGTGCGCCCCTGGCAGGCGATGGTCTGCAAAAGCCCCGGCAGGCCGAAGACATGGTCGCCGTGGTAATGGGTCAGGCAGATGGCCTCCAGCCGGGAGAGGCTGACCCCCGCCCGCATGGCGGCGGCCTGGGTCCCCTCGCCGCAGTCGAACAGGACGCTGTGCCCGCCCCAGGACAGCGCCGCCGCGGTCAGGGCGCGGTCGGGCAGGGGCATGGTGGCGGCGGTGCCCAGCAGGGTGACGGTGACCATCCCCTCACCCCTCGGCGGCGGGCTGCCAGTTCTTGCAGACGTCCACCCACGCGAGGGAGCCGGCATACTGCTCCAGCTCGGGGATGGTCAGCTCGATGGCAGAGTTGCTGCTGCCCGCCGCGGGGTAGACCGTCTCGAACCGCTTGAGGGAGACGTCCAGATAGACCTTGACCCCCGGGTTGACGGCAAAGGGGCAGACCCCGCCCACCGCGTGGCCCACCAGCTCGGACGCCTCGGCGGCGGAGAGCATCTTGGCCTTTGTGCCGAACTGGCGCTTGTACTTGGGGTTATCCACCTTGGCGTCGCCGGCGGCCACGATGAGGATGGGCGCGCCGTCCACCATGAAGGACAGGGTTTTGGCGATGCGGGCGGCCTCGCACCCCACCGCCTGGGCGGCCAGCTCCACCGTGGCGCTGGAGACGTCAAATTCCAGGATGCGGCCGTCCATCCCGTACTGTTTGAAATAGTCCTTTACTTTTTCGATCGACATAGTCGTTCCCCCTCTTGTTGTGATACGGATGCGCTTTGCGCGCGTCCCCTATACTATACCACATACCGCGCTGAAATGCCAGTTTCGGCCGCCGGGGGGCGCGGCTTGACTTTTTGTTTGTTTCTGATACAATGGGCCCTGCGTACACCAAAAAATTTCATGTTGCAGGTGCATTGTATGAACTCGACTACACTGTTTTCCCAGACGCCGCCGGTGCGTCTGTTCTTCCTCGCGTCGCTGCCGGGGGCGGTCAGCATGCTGGCCTCGTCGCTGTACCAGCTGATCGACGGGGTGTTCGTGGGCAACTTTTTGACGCCGACCGCCTTTGCGGCCCTCAACCTGGCCATGCCCTTTGTCATCATCAACTTTTCGCTGGCCGACCTGGTGGGGGTGGGCTCGTCGGTGCCTATCTCGGTGGCGCTGGGGCAGGGCGACCGCAAGCTGGCCAACAACATCTTCACCTCGGCCTGCATCCTGATCATATCGGCCGGGGCGGTGATGGGGGCGGCGATGTTCGCGGCGGCCCCCTTCCTGATCGGGATGATGGGCGCCGAGGGCGAGTTCGCCGCCCTGGCGGTGCAGTACCTGCGGACCTATGCGGTCTGCTCGCCCTTCACCACCATCCTCTACGCGGTGGACAACTACCTGCGCATCTCGGGCTACATCCGGGGCAGCATGTTTTTGAACATCCTGATGTCGGTGCTCTGCGCCGGGTTCGAGTTTCTGTTTCTCGGGGTGTTCGGGTGGGGCATCTGGGCCTCGGCCGCGGCGGCGTCGCTGGGGATGTTCATCTGCGTGGTGCTGGCCTTCATCCCCTTTGTGCGGGGCAGGGCGCTCTTGCACTTTGTCCGCCCGCGCATCACCGGCCGCATCCTCCGGCAGATCGTGGCCTGCGGCAGCCCGAGCTTTCTGAACAACATCGCCGGGCGGATCACCTCCATCCTGATGAACCTGTTCCTGGTGCGGCTGGGGGGCGAGCTGGCTGTGTCGGTCTACGGCGTACTGATGTATGTGGAGGGCTTCATCCAGCCGCTGATGTACGGCATGTGCGACTCGCTGCAGCCGGCGGTGGGCTTCAACTGGGGGGCGGGCAAGTTCAGCCGGGTGCGCGCCATCGAGAAGTGCTGCTTTGCCGCGGCGGCGGCCATCAGCCTTGTGTCGGCGGCGCTCATCGCGCTGGCGCCGGGGCCCATCACCCTGCTGTTTTTGCCCGACGCGGACGGCGCAGCCCTCGCCATGGGGGTGGGGGCGCTGCGGGTGTTCGCCCTGACCTACCTGACCCGGTGGCTGTCCTTCGCCACACAGAGCTACATGCTGGCGGTGGAAAAGGCCCTGGCCGCGTCGGTCATCTCGGTGGCGACGGCGCTCGTCTTCCCCGTGGGGCTGCTGGCCGCCCTCTGGCCGCTGGGGCTGGAGGGGCTGTGGGCAAACTTCCCCGCGACGTCGGCGCTGGCGGCGGCGCTGGCCCTCGTCATCCTGCGGCGGGAGCGCCCCGCCCTGACCCGGCCCGACCTGCCGTGACGGGGCGCTGAAAACAGGGCTTGCCACCTGCCCCTTTCGGGTGTATAATAACAGACAGAGAGCTGACATAGTGTCAGATGTATACACTGCACCCATGACCATCAAGGAGAGAGAACCATGAACATGACCAAGAGCAAGAACGTCAAAAACATGGTGCTGGCCGCCATGTTCCTGGCGCTGGGGCTGGTGCTGCCCTTCTTCACCGGGCAGATACCCCAGATCGGCAGCATGCTGCTGCCCATGCACATCCCGGTGTTCCTCTGCGGGCTGATCTGCGGCTGGCAGTACGGCGCGGCGGTGGGCTTTGTCGTGCCGCTGCTGCGGTCGGTGCTGTTCGGGATGCCGCCGCTGTTCCCCACCGCGCTGTCGATGGCCTTTGAGCTTTTGACCTACGGGCTGGTGGTGGGGCTGCTGTACAGCCGGTCCCGCTGGCAGTGCGTGCGGGCCCTCTACCGCTGCCTTGTGCTGGCCATGGTGGCCGGGCGCGCGGTCTGGGGCGTGGTGCAGGCGGTGCTGCTGGGGCTGACCGGCAGCGCCATGACCTTCCAGATCTTCCTGGCGGGGGCGCTGCTCAACGCCATCCCGGGCATCATCGTCCAGCTGATCCTCATCCCGGTGGTGATGCTGGCCCTCAACCGCACCGGCCTCGTCCCCTTCAAGCGGGCCGAAAGCCGCCGGGCGTGACCCCCGCCCCTATCCATACAGCAAACAGCAAACCCCCGCGGCCCTGCGAAAGGCTGCGGGGGTTTTTGCGCGCCGGCAAGCCCCATACAACAGAATTGTCCGGAAAAGTATACTTTTATAAACCGGCCAAAAAGGCGCAAACGGTGCGTTTCTGCCGTGAACAGGATAGGCGTATCCGTTGATTCCATGTGCTTTTTTTGGTATACTAAAAAAGTAAAAACCATGTCCGGGAAACTATACCTTTCAGAACAAGAAGGAGGAATGCATAAATGATGGATGTTAAAGAATATCTAAAAAGAGTGATGACTCTTGAATTGTCTTGCTATCAACAAGACATTTATATCAAGAATTTGAACAGGCAATTATATACAGCTCAAAATCCTAGTTACTATCTAGCTGACGAGGAAGATCGTCCTGTAGATTATTTTTCAGGGGTAGGAACTGGTCTATTATCTGGAGCCATTGCAGCGTTTATAGTGGCCCTCTTCTTCGCCTACATGCA
>DWXX01000028.1 GCA_019118985.1 Candidatus Faecalibacterium faecipullorum | reverse complement strand
TCGGGCAGGATGGTCAGGACGGTGGCCGACAGGATGGAGCCCAGCATCGAGCCCATGCCGCCCAGCACCACCATGACCAGGATCTCGATCGACTTCATGAAGTCGAAGCTGGCCGGGTCCAGAACGCCCAGGTAGCCGGCGTACAGCCCGCCCGCCAGCCCGGCGAAGGCCGCCGAGAAGGAGAAGGCCATCACCTTATAATAGGTGGTCTGGATGCCGCAGCTCTCGGCCGCGATCTCGTTGTCGCGGATGGCCAGCACCGCACGCCCGTGCCGGCTCTTGAGCATGGTGTGGATGAAAAAGCAGGTCAGCACCACGCAGAGAAAGACCGACAAAAGGTCGGAGTACTTGGGGATGTTCTTGAGCCCCTTGGCCCCGTAAAAGAGGGAGAAGCCCAGGACGTTGTCGATGTTGTTGAGGGTGATGCGGATGATCTCGCCAAAGCCGAGGGTCAGGATGGCGAGGTAGTCGCCGCTCAGCCGCAGGGCCGGGATGCCGATCAGCACGCCGAACAGGCAGGCCATGGCGGCGCCGAGGGCAAGCCCCGCCGCAAAGGCGACGGGCTCAGGCCAGGTGCAGTATTTGGTGAACAGGGCGCTGGTGTAGGCGCCCACCGCCATAAAGCCGGCGTGGCCCAGCGGCAGCTGCCCCAGGTAGCCGGTGGCGACGTTCAGCGAGACGGCCAGGATGACGTTGATGCCCACCAGCAGCAGCACCTTGTTCTGGTAGGTGCTGAGCATATTGGCGCTCAGCAGCTGCAGCCCAATGAACAGCAGCGCCACCAGCACGGTGTTGATCAGGTAGCGCACCGGCATTTTCAGGGCGCGGTACTTTGCTTTTGTCTTGCTCATAGCTTTGGTACCCCCTTAAACCTTTTCCTGCACCTGGCGGCCCAGGATGCCGGTGGGCTTGACCAGCAGCACGATGATCAGGATGGCGAAGGTGGCCGCGTCGCGCCAGGCGGACAGGCCCACCGCCGAGACCATGCTCTCGCACACGCCGATGGCAAGGCCGCCGATCATGGCGCCGGGGATGGAGCCGATGCCGCCCAACACGGCGGCGACGAAGGCCTTCAGGCCCAGCATCGAGCCCATGGTGGGGGTGGCCTGCGGGTAGCTGCAGCAGTACAGCACCGAGCCGATGCCGGCCAGCGCCGAGCCCACCGCAAAGGTGAAGGAGATGGTGCTGTTGACGTTGACGCCCATCAGGCGGGCGGCGTCCATATCCTCCGAGACGGCGCGCATCGCCTTGCCGAGCTTGGTCTGCTGCACCAGGATGGTCAGCACGATCATGGACGCCACCATCGCCGCCAGGGTCAGGATGGTGGTCAGGCTGACGTTGACGCTGCCGACGCGGAAGACCTGGTTCTCAAAATAGGCGGGGATGACCTTTGCGCCCGAGCCCAGGATCAACTCGGCGGCATACTCGAGGAAGAAGGATACGCCGATCGCGGTGATCAGCAGCGACAGGCGGGGGGCGCTGCGCAGGGGGGTGTAGGCGATCTTTTCGATCACCACGCCCAGCACCGTGCAGGTGATGATGGAGGCGCAGACCGCCGTCACCGGGCCCAGCCCCAGCTGGTTCATGACCAGCCAGGACATGTAGGCGCCCACCATGATGATGTCGCCGTGGGCAAAGTTCAGCAGCAGGATGATGCCGTACACCATGCTGTAGCCCAGTGCGATCAGCGCGTAGATGCTGCCCAGCGACAGACCGTTGATCAGCTGGCTGAAAAATACTGACATCGTAGCAGTTCCTTTCTTTTTGACGTTGATACGCTTGGAAACGCGAAAAATGCGGAGACCATCCGAGCAAACAATGTCCGAGCGGTCTCCGCACTATACGTTTTTTATTGCTCCGCAGTATTCCGCAATAAAAACAGGGGCAAAACGCGCGCCGCGCTCACGCAGCCCGGCGGACGGGCCGCGCGCCGCTTAGTACTGCTCGACGAAGACGGCCTCGCCGTTCTCAAAGGTCAGGATGGCGGCGGTCTTGATGGGGTCGTTGTGGTCGTCGAAGGTGAACGAGCCGGTCACGCCCTCGAAGCTGCCGTTCTTGATGCCGTCGATGACAGCCTGCTTGTACTCGTCGGTGCCGGGCTCAAGGCCGGCGTCCTCGGCAGCCTGCAGGCCGCCGCAGATGGTCAGGGCGGCGTCGTAGCCCAGGGGCGAGAAGCCGTTGGGGTAGGGCTCGCCGTACTCGGCCTCATAGGCGCTCTCAAAGTCGGGGTTGGAGCCGGTGGCGTAGTTGGCGCAGAAGTAGCAGCCGTCCAGCTGCTCGGCGGTGGCGTACTGGGTGACGCCGTCCCAGCCGTCGCCGCCCAGGAAGGGGACGGTCAGGCCGACGTCCACAGCCTGGGACAGGATCTGGCCCACGTCCTCGTAGTAGTTGGGGCAGTAGATGACCTCGGGGTTGGCGCTCAGGATGGTGGTCAGCTGGGTCTTGAAGTCGACGTCGCCGGCCGAGTAGGTCTCGGAGGCCACGATCTCGCCGCCGTTGGACGCAAACTCGGCCTCAAAGTTGGTGGCCAGGCCCTCGTTGTAGTCGGCGCCGGTCTGGTAGATGACGGCGGCCTTGGTGTAGCCCAGCTTGTCGGTGGCGTAGTCCGCCATCTTGACGCCCTGGAACGGGTCGGTGAAGGTGGTGCGGAAGACGTTCTGGTAGACGGTGTCGGTCTCGGCGTCGTAGGTGACAGCCTCGGCGGTGGCGGAGGCGGAGACCATCGGCATATTGTACTCCTGGCTCTCAGCGACGACGGCCAGGGTGGGGGTGGTGGTGACATCGCCGATCAGGGCGGTGATGCCCTCGTCCACCATCTGGGTGAAGCAGGTGACAGCCTGGGTGGCGTCGCCCTGCTCGTCCATCTCGACCACTTCGATCTGCTTGCCGTTGATGCCGCCGGCCTCGTTGACCTGCTTGATGTACAGGTTGGCGCCGTTGGCGACAGCGATGCCGTAGACCGACACATCGCCGGTCAGGGGGGCCAGCAGGCCGACCTTGATGGTGGCGCCGGCAGCGCCCTCAGCGGCGGCGGAGCCGGCGGTGGAAGCGGCCGTGCTGGAGGAGCTGGAGGACGAACCGCAGGCGCTCAGCGCGCCGGCGGCGGCAGCAGCACCCACAACAGCCAGGAACTGACGGCGGGAAATGCTCTTTTTCATTGTATGTTCCTTCTTTCTTGCTTGCGTTTGCGTTGATAAAGATAAGAGCAAGGGAACCCCTCTCCCATTGAAGCTCCCTTGCTTTGTACTATAGTATACTCAGGTAAAGCGCCGCCCGCAAGTCACAAACCCTCCATAGTTTTTTCATACATGAGACTTCTTTATTGTGAACTTTAACAAATTTCATCCATAAAATTCCTTGACAGGTCGGGGTCGGCGCGGCGCACAGCCCCCACCGCACGCAGGCAGAACAGCAGGCTCAGCCCGGTGCCCACCGCCCAGCCGATGGGCCAGGACAGCCAGATGCCGGTCGAGCCGAGGGCCGTCGACGACAGCGCCACCGACAGCACCACCCGCAAAATCAGGTCGGCGAAGGTGGAGACCATGAACTGCACCATGTTGGCGCAGCCCCGCAGCACGCCGTCCGACACCAGCTTGACCGACACCACAAAGTAGAAGGGGGCGACGATCCGCAAAAAGAGGATGCCGGTGTCGAGGGCGGCGGCCGACGGCTCGCTCATGAACAGGTAGAGCAGCTGCCGCCCGGCGAAGAAGTAGGCCCCCGCCAGCGGGATGCAGATCAGCCAGACCAGCTTGACACCGGCGGCGTAGCCCTGCCGCACCCGCTCGGGCTTGGCGGCGCCGAGGTTCTGGCTGGTGTAGTTGGAGATGCCGTTGGCCAGGGTGGTGAAGGAGGTGATGACCAGGTTGTTCAGCTTGACCGAGGCCGAATAGCCCGCCATCACCCCGGTGCCGAAGCCGTTGATGACGCTCTGGATGATGATGTTGCCCACCGACACCGAGCTCTGCTGCAGGATGCTCGGCACCGCGATGACGGCGATCTTGCCCAGCATCCGCCAGGAGAAGAGGACGGGGCGCCCCTCGGTGGGGATGGAGCGCATCCGGCGGGCCACCGCCCAGAGCGCCAGCACGCAGCTGGCCCCCTGGCAGAGGAAGGTGGCCCAGGCCACCCCCGCCACCCCCATATCGAAGGCGGTGACAAAGAGGATGTCCATGAAGATGTTGCTGACCGAGGACGCCGCCAGGAAGAGGAAGGGGGTCTTGCTGTCCCCCAGCGCCGAGAAGATGCCGGTGGCCACGTTGTAGAAGAACATGAAGGGCAGCCCCAGCACGTAGATGTCGAGGTAGAGGGCCGAGTCGGCCATGATCTCGGCGGGGGTGTTGATGAGGGCGAGCAAAGCGTCGCAGCCGGCCAGCCCCGCCGCCATCAGCAGGGCCACCAGCACCGCGCAGCCGATCAGAGAGGTGGTGACGGCGGTCTTCATGTCGCGGTACTGCCGCGCCCCGAAAAAGCGGGACACCACCACCGAGCAGCCGATGTTGCACCCAAAGGCGAAGGCGATGAAGATCAGGGTGATCTCATAGCTGTTGCCCACCGCCGCCAGGGCGGATTCCCCCACGAACTTGCCCGCCACCAGGCTGTCCGCAATGTTGTACAGCTGCTGGAACACGATGCTGCCGAACATGGGCAGGCAGAACTGCCACAGCACGGTGGAAGGCTTGCCCACCGTCAGATCTTTATTCACGAGCGATTCCTCCTCTATCCTGCGTTTGTGCTTGTTGCCAAATTATCATACAACTTTTTGTGCAAGCTGTAAAGTGAAACTTTCGCACCCGGAAGGCGGGGAAAGATCAAAAAGCCGCTTACCGCCACAGCTTCTGCCAGCGGGCGGCCTGCGCCGCCAGCCACCGGTCCAGCAGGGGGTGGGCGGCCCAGGCTTTGCCGGCCCGGCCCTCGATCAGCTGCCGGGCCAGGCGGCGGGGGCTGCTGTCGGCGAGGGCGAGCGCCTCAGGGGTGAGGGCGGCAGTCAGCGCCATGGCGCAGTCGGACGGCCAGGGCGGGGCGGCCTCGTCGGCCGGCCACAGACAGGGCGGCAGCAGCCGCACCGCGCAGCCCGCCCGGCTGCCCTCGGCGGTCAGGACCAGGGCGGCGGGCGCCCCGGCGGCGGTGCAGCGCAGCGCGGCCCCCTGCAGCCGCAGCCGCCCCGGTTCAAGCAGGCGGGCCCAGCCCTCCTTCTTGTCGGGAGAGAGGCTGCACCAGTCCCGGGCCTCGTCGGGGTCAATGGGCCAGGCCGGCGGGTCGAACCGGGCGTACAGCCCCGGCAGGGCGAAGCTCTCGGCCCCGGCCAGCCCGTCCAGCAGCAGGGCGTAAAATTCCGTCATGGGGTGCCCCGGGTCGGGCTGCCCCAGCCCGAAGTCGGGGCGGGTCACCTTTCCGCCGCCCATAGGCAAGACCATCCTTTCCTGCAAAGAGAAGGCTGCGGCGTCCCGCCGCAGCCTTTCGGTGTGTTTATTCGCCGGTATAGCCGAGGGTGGCGGCCATCACCGCCTTGATGGTGTGCATCCGGTTCTCGGCCTCGTCAAAGACGATGCTCTGCGGCCCTTCAAACACCTCGTCGGTGACCTCCATGGCGTCCCGGGCGAACCGCTCGCCCATCTCTTTGCCGATGGCGGTCTTGTGGTCGTGGAAGGCGGGCAGGCAGTGCATAAAGACCGCCTGCGGCCCGGCGGCCGCCATCAGGGCGGCGTTGATCTGGTAGGGGGCGAGGTCGGCGATCCGCTCGGCCCAGACCTCCACCGGCTCGCCCATCGAGACCCACACGTCGGTGTAGAGGACGTCCGCCCCCTTTGCGGCGGTCAGGGGGTCCTCTTCAAAGCGGAGGGTGGCTCCCGTCTGTGCCGCAATGGCCTGGCACTGGGCGATGAGGGCGGGGTCGGGCCAGTACTTTTTGGGGGCGCAGGCGGTGAAGTGCAGCCCCATCTTGGCGCAGCCCACCATCAGGCTGTTGCCCATGTTGTACCGCGCGTCCCCGAAATAGACGAAGTTGACCCCCCGCAGCCTGCCCAACCGCTCCCGGATGGTCAGGAAATCGGCCAGGATCTGGGTGGGGTGGAACTCGTTGGTCAGCCCGTTCCAGACCGGGACGCCGGCGTACCGGGCGAGCTCTTCGACGATCTGCTGCCCGTAGCCGCGGTACTCGATGCCGTCGAACATACGCCCCAGCACCCGGGCGGTGTCGGCGATGGATTCCTTCTTGCCGATCTGGCTGCCTGACGGGTCGAGGTAGGTCACCTCCATCCCCAGATCGTGGGCGGCGACTTCAAAGCTGCAGCGGGTGCGGGTGGAGGTCTTTTCAAAGATGAGGGCGATGTTTTTGCCCCGCAGCCCGTCGTGGCGGACCCCGGCCTTCTTCTCCGCCTTGAAGCGGGCGGCAAGGTCGATCAGCCCCCCGATCTCGGCGGGGGTGTAGTCCAGCAGCTTCAGAAAGCTGCGTCCTTTCAGTTCGGTGCAGTTCATGGCAGGTTCTCCTCTCTGCATATATACCCTATATATACTTTCCAGTGCGCGCAAAGCGCATAAATATGCGCCTATTATACCCCCGGCGGGGGCGGTGTGTCAAGCTCAGAGGGTAAAGGTCACTTCCCGCCCGCTGGGGTGGTAGGCGGTCAGGCGGACGCCGGCTTTCTGCAGCATGAACCGCGCCGCGATGCTCGAGTCGCTGTCGTGGTACTTGTCGCCGTAGTAGACGATCTCGCTGATGCCCGACTGGATGATGGCTTTGGTGCATTCGTTGCAGGGGAAGAGGGTGACGTAGATCCGCGCCCCCTTGAGGTTGTTGTGGGCGCTGTTGAGGATGGCGTTCAGCTCGGCGTGGCAGACGTACATGTATTTGGTGTCGAGGGGGGCGCCCTCCCGCTCCCACGGCATGGCGTCGTCGTCGCA
>DWXX01000027.1 GCA_019118985.1 Candidatus Faecalibacterium faecipullorum | reverse complement strand
CGCTGCCGGCCTGGGTATCGCTGAAAAAGGCCACCAGGTCGATCTGCCCGCTCTTGTCGGTGGAGGCGTCCAGGGCCATCGCCGCGACCAGGAACAGGACATTGTCCTTCTGTCCGGTATGGGTCAGGCGGGTCTGGTTCGTATCGTAACCGCCGATTTGGACCTGATTGGGGTGCTGCTGTGCCCGGACATACCAGTCTGAGGCCTGCACCTGGCTGGCGGGCAAGATGATCTTATCGGCCATGTAAACGCTGCCGCCGTCCTTCATATAGAACATACCGCTCAGGATATCCTGCGAAGGAACGACCGCGGTGTGGAACGCCTGGTCCAGCTGCTGGCTGAACGCGAAATACTGATCTGCACTGACTGCCTGGTGTACCTGCGCCGCCATGGCGGGAAACTCGCCGTCGTTGGCGTACACAAAGTGGGACAACTGCAGCGACGCGGTACGGATGTCGTTTTCCAAAGTGGAGACCACGCTGTCCTGAAAGGCGTCGATGGTCTCGAGCGCCGTCTGCCGAATCAGATAGTTCACGACACTGAATGCCCCGATGAACACTACCAGCAGCGGAATGACCACCATGATGGCAAAATTGCGGAAATAAAACTGCTTGAGAACCGCCTGCTTTTTCGGACCGGACATAACGGCCCCCCTTCCTGTGGCTGTGGACAACTCTTTCATCTTTGTTATAAGGGGTGCAGGTTTGGCGTGCAAGTGCGGAGTGCCTCAAACCCTGGGTTCTGCGGCTTCCGCCGTGGGGGCAGACTGCCTGAGGGATCCATGCAGGCCAAATGTTCTGGTTCGAGCAGTTCCGCCGCGGCGGCGTGAACAGCACCGCCCATCAGCGGCAGATCATCGATACCTTCGTGGGCTCGGTCTATGTCTTCGACGACCGGGTCGCGCTGAACTTCAACTTCCAGGACGCCTCAAAGATCGTCACCCGCGAGGAGGTCCTGGGTTCAAGTGCGTTTTTTATTTGCCGCAGGTCAAAATACGCCCCGGCAGCAAAAAAGCAGGGCGCCGCCTGTGGGTAGGCAGCGCCCTGCTCTTGCTATGTTTACTGTTTATTTCTGTTCAGAATACTTTCCACCTGCTCCGGCGTGGGCATGGCCTTGATGGCGCCCTTCCTGGTGGTGACGAGGTACGCCGCCGCGTTGGCGAAGCGCAGCATGGCGGCGAGGTCGGCGTCGGTCAGGCCGGCGAGGCCGTGCTTTAGCACGAAGTGCAGCGCGCAGGCGCAGAAGGTGTCGCCGGCGCCGGTGGTCTCGATGACGCCGCCGAGGGCGCAGCCCGGCGCATAGACCTGCCGGCCGCCGTAATAGGCGTGGCTGCCCGCCGCGCCGGCGGTGACGTTCAGCAGGCGGATGTTGGGGTACTGCGCTTGCAGGACGGCCGCGCCGCGGTCGAAGTCCGCCTCGCCGGTTATGAACAGCAGCTCGTTGTCGGCGATCTTGACCACGTCGGCCTGGCCGAGGCCCCAGGCGATCTGCGCTTTGGCCTCGTCGAGGCTGCCCCAGAGGGGCGAGCGGAGGTTCGGGTCGAAGGAGATGAGCGCCCCGCCCTCTTTGGCCAGGGCCACCGCCTTTTGGGTGGCGGCGCGGCAGGGCTCGCCGGTCAGGGACAGGCTGCCGAAGTGGAAGATGCGGCAATCCCGCAGCAGCGCTTCGTCCAGGTCGGCGGGGGCGAGGTTCGCGTCCGCGCCGGGCCTGCGGTAAAAGCTGAAGTCCCGGTCGCCCCCCGGCAAAGTCTGGACGATGGCCAGGGTGGTGTGGACCTCTTCGTCATAGCGCAGGCCCCGCAGGTCGATGCCGGCGTCCGCCGCGACGGCGGCCAGCTGCCGGCCGAAGCCGTCCGCCCCCACCTTGCCGAGGAAGGCGCAGCGCCGCCCCAGCTTTTGCAGCATGGCCAGCACGTTGCAGGGCGCGCCGCCGGGGTTCGCCTCGAACAGGGGGTTGCCCTGCTCGGAAAGGCCGTTCTGGGTGAAGTCAATCAGCAGCTCGCCCAAAGCCGCCACGTCATAGGTTTTCTCGCTCATTGCGCGCCCTCCTCAAACTCCAGGCTGTATTTTTCGACGTCGATGCGCGCCGCGCCCTCGATCACCTCGAAGCTGACCGCCTGCGCGCTCTGCGGGGTGTAGAGGGTCATGCTGGCGGCCTGCTCGCCGTCGTTGACGAACAGCTCGAGGCTGTACCGGTCCAGCACCACACGCAGCTTAACCGCGCCTTCCTGCGGGCGCACCGGGAAGTCGCGCACGTTGACGATGTCGTAGGGGAAGCCGCTGTGGGTGCGGTCGATGCGGACGGTGCTGCTCGCGGGCTTGTAGCGGATGACCGTCTCGCGGTTGCCGTCGGCGGCCAGGTGCAGCTTGAAGGCCTGGTAGGACGCCTTGCCCTCCACCGGGCGGACGGTGACGGTCATGTCAAGCAGCCGGCCCTCCACCCCGTGCAGGCTGGTGGCCCCGGCGGTCAGCAGCACGTCCTTGTAGCTGACGCGCCGGCCGTGGTAGTTCGCCAGCTCCCGCACCGGGTTTTGGACCAGGCGGCCGTCCCGCAGTTCCAGCTCCCGCGGCAGGGTCATCTGCCCGAACCAACGGCAGCCCTGCGGCTTGCAGCCGGTGGTGGTCCAGTTCTGCATCCAGGCGACCATGATGCGGCGGCCGTCGGGCGTTTCGAGGGTCTGGGGCGCGTAGAAGTCGGTGCCGTAATCGACGGCCTGCACCGCCTCCCGCTCAAAGCGATAGGACGATCTGTCGTAGCTGCCCAGCAGGGCCACCACGCCGTACCCGGCGTGGAACTCAAGGCCGATGGCCGTCATCTCCTGCGGGCTGACCACCAGCACCTGCCTGCCGCCCAGGGGGAAGAAGTCGGGGCACTCCCACATCCGGCCGTACTCGTTGCGGCTGGCGTCGAGGGTGGCGGCGTAGCGCCAGTGGGCGCCGTCGGCGCTCTCAAACAGGCGGATGGCCCCGCTGCCGTCCTCGGTGCGGTTGCCCGCCACCATGTAGAACATCCCGTCCTCCCGCCAGAGCTTCGGGTCGCGGAAGTCCAGCACGCTGCCGCCGGCGGGCAGGTCGCTGCCGTCCAGCACGGGGTTGCCGGGGTATTTTTCATAGTTGACCCCGTCGCCGAAGGCCACGCACTGCTGCTGGAACTCTTCCATCCGGCCGTCGGGGCGGCGGACGCGGTAGACGCCGGTGTACATCAGCATCTGGCGGCCGTCGGGCAGCTCGACCGCCCCGCCCGAAAAGCAGCCGTCACGGTCGGCGTCGGTGTCGGGGGCGATGGCCGCGGGCAGCCGCTCCCACCGGATGAAGTCGCGGGTCTTGACATGGCCCCAGTGCATGGGGCCCCACTCGGTGGAATAGGGGTGGTACTGGAAGAAGAGGTGGTACTCCCCCTTGTAGCAGGAGAAGCCGTTGGGGTCGTTGATCCAGCCGATGGCCCCCGTCACGTGGAAGGCGGGGCGCTCGGCGCCGGGGATGAAGGCAGCGTACCGCGCCTCAAAGTCGCGGGCCTGCTGCAATTTGTCGCTCGTCATGGAGGGACCTCCTGTGGGTGGATTGGATATTGGACGGGCAAAGCCCTGCCGCGACCCCGCAAAGGGCGGCGCGGCAGGGTCCTGCGCGTGTGTGTCTATGCTGAAGAAGAAAGGATGAAAGCTGTCGTTCAGGCGGTGGTGTACCGGGCGTAGGCGTCCTGGTAGGCTTTGAGCAGGTCGTTCATGCCGCAGGTGTCGGCCAGCATCTGCTTATAGGCCTCCCACTCCTCGTCGGTGGGGCCGCCGTCCCGGATCCACAGGCCCTCCTGTTCCGAGACCATGCTCTCAAAGTCGGGCTTGTAGCGGTCGATGGTGTCCAGCTCGTCGGTGGTAAAGACGCAGTCCACCGGGTAGACCGAGGTGTCGGTGACCTGCGGCAGCCAGTAGTCGTACAGGTCGGTCAGCCGCTCGATGGCGCGGTCCTCCATTTTGAAGGTGTTTTCGTAGTATTCCGACAGGATCAGCTTGGGGCCCCAGACCTCATACTCGCCCTTCAGCTCGCCGGCGCCCTTGCCGAACTGGGCCTGGGCCTCCGCATCGGTGATGGACAGCCACACGCCGTTCTCATCCTGCTCGGTGAAGTAGACGCCGATGGGGCCGTACTGCAGCTGCATGATGTTCTCGCCGGTGTACCACTGGTCGAAGAACTTGAGCAGGTTGATGGGGCTCTGGCAGATGGAGGTGATGGACAGCTGGCCCGAGTTGGTGCCGCCGCCGGTGCGGACGGTGACGTTCTTGGTGCCGTCGGGGCCGGCCAGGACGGGCAGGAAGACGTAGTCCTTGGCGTAGTCGCCCATCAGCTCGTCGATGTACCACCAGGTGGACACGCCCACCCAGCCCTGCTGGCACTTGGACATCAGCTGGGTATCCGACTGGGAGAACATTTCGACATCCATCAGGCCGTCAGCGTACCAGTCATGGAAATAGGTGACGGCCTCGCGGTACTTGTCGTCCACGCACATGAATTTGATGGTGCCGTCCCCCTGCAGGACCAGGTCGTTGCAGACATCGTTGGGCCAGTTGGTGAAGCCGAAGCCTGCGTAGAAGATGTTCTGGCCCCAGCACCACTGGTCGAAGCCGGTGGACATGGGCAGGGTAGTGCCGGCGTCGTTGCCGTAGTACTTGTGGCTCATGTCGTTGTCCTTGAAGGCCTTCAGCACGTCGTGCAGCTCGTCGAGGGTGGTGGGCACCTCCAGGCCGAGGTCGTCCAGCCATGCCTTGTTGATCATCGAGTACTGGGGGATGGTGTAGATGGAGTAGTCCTGCTCCTTGCCGATGCCGGCGGTGCCCATCTGCTCGGCGGCGGGCAGGCCGTAGATGCACCCGTCGCTCATGGTGATGGCCGACTTGATGTTGGGGTGCGCCTCCAGGATGGCCGACAGGTTCGGCATGATGTCGGGGGTGATATACGGCTCGAGGTTGATGAAGGTGCCGTCCGCGCCGTAGTTGGTCAGGTCGTAGTTCGAGAAGCCCACCCCCATGAAGGCGTCGGGCAGGTCGCCGCCGGCGATGCGGATGTTGACCTGCTCGGCCAGGGAGTCGCTCATGGTGTTCCACTCGATCGAGATGCCGGCGGCCTCCTGCATCTCGTTCAGCACCTGGTTGTCGGCGTAGCCGGGGGACAGCGCGCCCTGCCCGCCGATGATGGTGAAGGAGGTCTGCTCGGTGCTCTCGACGACGCCCTGCTCATTGGCGACGGGGGTGTCGGCCTTGGAGCCGCCGCAGGCGGTCAGGGTGACGGCCGAACCTGCCAGCGCGGCGGCCTTGAGGAAGTTGCGGCGTGAAATCAGCTTTTTCATGGGGATGCTCCTTTTCTCAATGCTTTCTTGACGCTTCTTGTTCTTCATGCTTCTTATCATTTGTATGGGGTACAGCAGGGGTGCGGGGGGCGGCTCAGCCCTTGACGGCGCCGGCCATGAAGCCCTTTTCAAAGTATTTCTGGACGAAGGGGTAGATGATCAGCATGGGGGCGGCCGCCACAATGATGGACGAGAACTTGATCATCTCGGTCAGCTTGTTCAGCTCGGCGTAGCCGCCCGATATGGTGCTGGCCTGGCTGGCGCTGGCCGAACTCTTGATCAGGACGTTGCGCAGCACCAGGGGCAGAGGCGCCTTCTCGCTGCCGGTCAGGTAGATCAAAGCGGTGAACCAGTCGTTCCAGTAGGCCACCATGCTGAAGACCACCATGACCGCCATGATGGGCATGGACAGCGGGATGATGATGCTGAGGAAGGTGCGGAACTTGGAGCAGCCGTCGATCTCGGCCGCCTCGATCAGGTCGTGGGGGATGCTGTTCTGGAAGTAGTTGCGGACGATGATCATGTTGCCCACCGCCACGCCGCCGGGCAGGAAGAGGGCCCACATGTTGTTGATCAGCCCCGTGTCCTTGACGACCAGGTAGGTGGGCACCAGGCCGCCGCCGAAGTACATGGTGAACACGAAGAACAGGCTGATCCACTTGCGGCCGGGCAGGCTCTTGACCGACAGCGGGTAGGCGGTGATGTACAGCATCACCACCGAGAAGATGGTGCCGATGACGGTGTACTTGACCGAGTTCAGGTAGCCGGTGAAGATGTTGTCGTCCGCAAAGACGGCCTTGTACCCGTCCAGGGTAAAGCCGCTGGGCAGCAGAAAGGTCTTGCCGGCGTAGACGTCGTAGGGGTCGGAGAAGGAGGCCACCAGGACGTAATACAGCGGGTAGGCCACGATGAACATGACGATGGCGGTGATCAGCACGAGGATCACATCGCTGGTCTTGTCCGAGAGGCCGTGCAGTTTCCCGGATTGTCTTGCCATAGCGTATCCCTCCTTTACACGAACTCGACGTCCGAGGCTTTGGACGCGATGCGGTTGACGACGATCAGCAGGATCAGGTTGATGGCGGTGTTGAACAGGCCGACCGCCGTCGAGTAGCTGTAGTTGGCGTTCTCGATGCCCTGCTGGTAGACGTAGACGGCGATGACGTCCGAGGTGGCCTTGTTCAGGTCGGTCTGCAGCAGCCAGACCTTTTCAAAGCCGATGTTCATCAGGCTGCCGGCGCTCATGATCAGGTTCAGAATGACCATGGGCAGCAGCGAGGGCACGTCGATGTTCAAAATGCGCTGGAATACCGACGCGCCGTCCACCTTGGCGGCTTCGTACAGGGTGGTGTCCACGTTCGAGAGGGTGGCCAGGTAGATGATGCAGCCCCACCCGGCGTCCTGCCAGATGCCCGAGGCGATGTAGATGGTGCGGAAGGCCGACGACTCGGTCAGAAAGTCGATGCTGGTGCCGAGGATCAGGTTGATCAGGCCGCCCGACGGGCTGAGGAAGATGCGGATCATACCGCAGACGACCATGATCGAGATGAAGTGCGGCGCGTACAGCACCGTCTGCACCACCCGCTTATAC
>DWXX01000026.1 GCA_019118985.1 Candidatus Faecalibacterium faecipullorum | reverse complement strand
ACCGACATCCAGCTCTACGTGTCCACCTTCTATCAGGAGGGCGGCAACGCCGACTTCGACGCGGGCATCAAGGAGTACATCAACACCGCTGAGGGCGCCCTGGACGCCAACGGCGGCAACGACACCATCGCGGCCGTGTCCGCCATGGGCTATGACGCCTACTACGTGGCGCTGGAGGCCATCAAGGCCGCCGGCTCCACCGACCCCGCCGCCATCAAGTCCGCCCTGTGGGACGTGACCTACACCGGCGTCACCGGCGACATCGCCTTTGACGACGTGAACGGCGACGCTATCCGGGACACCGCCTACATCAAGCACTCCACCAACGACGGCGCTTGGGAGCTGGAAACCGTCCAGACGGTTGAGCAGTAATCCGCCCGCCCGGTATCCTTAGAAACAGCTGCTGGCTTGGCGGGGGCCCCGGGTCCCCGCCAAGCCTTATGTTCCGGTTTCCGGGCTGCCTCAAAGGGCGGAGGGGCCCTCCGCTCGTTGAGACGGTCCGGGAAACAAAACCCAAATAGGGAGGACTTTCCATGGAATTCTTTATCTCCACCCTGCTGTTCGGCATCTCGGTGGGAGGACAGTACGCCCTGATCGCCATCGGCTACACCATGGTCTACGGCATTCTCCGCCTGATCAACTTCGCCCACGGCGACGTGTTTATGGTGGCCGGCCTCATGGGCATCTACCTCACCTCCGGCCTGACGCCCTACCTGCCCCCGGCGGCGGTGATCCCGGCCAGCCTGGTGCTGGTGCTGGTTCTGACGGTGGCCCTGGGCTTCTGCATCGAGCGGGTGGCCTATAAGCCCCTGCGCTCCGCCCCCCGCATGAGCGTGATGATCTCCGCCATCGGGGTGAGCTACCTGCTCCAGAACACCGCCACCTATGTCACCGGCGGCCAGCCCATGACCTACCCCACCCTCCCCTTCCTGGGGGAGACCGTCACCATCGCCGGCACCCCCATCAAGTGGGTGGTCATCCTCACCCCCTTCCTGGTGGTGGCCCTGGTGATCGTCCTCACCCAGCTGATCAACCACACCAAGATCGGCATGGCCATGCGGGCGGTGGCCAAGGACTTTGAGACCAGCCAGCTGATGGGCATCAAGATCAACCAGGTCATCTCGGCCACCTTCATCATCGGGTCGGCGCTGGCCGCCGTCGGCTCGATGCTCTACTTCACCAACTACCCCTCCATCACCCCCACCGCCGGCGCCATGCCGGGGCTGAAAGCCTTTGTGGCGGCGGTGTTCGGCGGCATCGGGTCCATCCCGGGGGCGGTCATCGGCGCGTTCCTCATCGGCATCTGCGAGAATTTGGTCAAGAGCACCCAGTTCACCGTCTTTTCGGACGCCATCACCTTCGCGCTGCTCATCGTGATCCTGGTCTTTAAGCCCACCGGCCTGTTCGGTGAGAAGGCCACCGACAAAGTGTAAGGAGGCCCCTATGAGCCATATCAAGAAAAAACAGGGCCCGGGCTGGGGGGCCGTGGCGGGCGTCGCGGCCTTTCTGGCCCTGGTCATCCTGCTGGAAAACCTCAGCGCCCTGCTCCCCAGTGTGCCCCGGGTGCTGATGCCCACCAGCCAGCTGTTCACCGTGCTGAAAAAGGGCGCGGTCTACTCGCTGGTGGTGGTGTCGATGAACCTGCTCAACGGCTTTACCGGGCTGTTCAGCCTGGGGCAGGCAGGCTTCATGCTGCTGGGGGCCTACACCTACGCCATCCTGACCGTCCCGGTGGACCAGAAGGACACCGTCTACTACCTGTTCGGCGGGTCGGCGGTCAAGTTCTCGCTGCAGGACACCTTCGCCCTGCTGTTCGGCTCGGCCGGCGTCGGCGGCGCCGTCAGCATGGTGCTGGGGGTGCTGGTCGGGCTTATCCTGGCCGGGCTGGTGGCGGCGGGCTTCGCCTATCTGATCGGCCTGCCGGTGCTGCGGCTCAAGAGCGACTACCTCGCCATCGCCACCCTCGGCTTTGCCGAGATTCTGCGGGCGGTCTTTCAGTGGCAGCCCCTCGGGCCCATCACCAACGGCGCGAACATGCTCAAGAACTTCCCCACCTTTTCCGACTTCAACATCGAGAACGCCTCGGGGCAGGTGGTGCTGCGGCTGTCGGCCTTCATCCCCATGCTGATCGCGGCGGTCTGCATCGGCATCATCGTGCTGCTGATCAACTCCTCCTACGGGCGGGCCTTCAAGGCCATCCGGGAGGATGAGGTCGCCGCCGAGGCCATGGGCATCAACCTGGCCCGGCACAAGATGCTGTCCTTCTGCATCTCCTCCTTCTTCGCGGGGGTGGGCGGCGGCCTGTTCGCCATGTACACCGCCAACGCCCAGGCCAAGGTGTTCACCTCCACCATGACCTATGAGCTGCTGCTCATCGTGGTCATCGGCGGCATCGGGTCGGTGTCGGGGTCGGTGATGGCCACCTTCCTCTACGTGGCCTGCAGCGAGTGGTGGCTGCGCTTTCTGGATTCCGAGCTGGCCTTCGCCGCGCCGGCGGCCCCCGGGCGGCTTGCCTTCATCGCCGTCTTTGCGGCGGCGGTCATCGCGGCGGCGTTTCTGGCCATCCGCGCCATCCGCCGGCGGGAGGGCCACACCCTCCGGCAGGAGGCGCCGGTCTGGGCCGTCGCCATACTGCTGCTGGGGTGGCTGGTCTACTTTGTCATCTCGGGCAGCCTGCAGCTGCCGCTGCTGCGCAACGGCTTCCGCATGGTGGTGTTCTCCATCATCATCATGATCGTGGTGCTGTTCTTCCGGCAGGGGATCATGGGCGACCGTGAGCTGCCCGAAGCCATGCGGGCCTTCCGCCGGCGGATGTCCGCCCGCCGCGGCGACAAAAAGGAGGGGACGAAATGAGCGAGCGCGCAAACGTCCTCCATGTGGAGCATGTCACCATGCAGTTCGGCGGCGTGGTGGCCATGAACGACCTGTCCATGGAGGTGAACGAAGGGGAGATCGTGGCCCTGATCGGCCCGAACGGCGCCGGCAAGACCACCGCCTTCAACTGCATCACCGGCGTATACGAGCCCACCAACGGCAAGATCGACTTCTGCGGCCAGCCCCTGGTGGAAAATTACCCCCAGGGCAGGATGGAAAAGGCCTATCTCGGCGAAAACAAGGGGATGTACACCCATCGGCTGGCCCCCACCCCCGACCGCATCACCCACCGGGGGATCGCCCGCACCTTCCAGAACATCCGGCTGTTCGGGGCGCTGACCGTCTTTGAGAACGTCCTGATCGCAAAGCACATGCGGGCCAAGCAGAACTTCCTGTCCGCCGCCTTCCGGCTGAACGCCCGGGAGGAGGCCCGGATGCGGGCCGAGGCGATGGAGCTGCTGAAAGAGCAGGGGCTCGACCACCTCGCCGACGAGACGGCGTCCAGCCTGCCCTACGGGCTGCAGCGCCGGCTGGAGATCGCCCGCGCCCTGGCCACCAGCCCCAAGCTGCTGCTGCTGGACGAGCCGGCCGCCGGCATGAACCCCCAGGAGACCCAGGAGCTGACCGACTTCATCCGGGAGATACGGGACAAGTACCATCTGACCGTCCTGATGATCGAGCACCACATGGACCTGGTCATGCAGATCTCCGACCGCATCTACGTTCTGGACTTTGGCAAGCTGATCGCCGAGGGCACGCCCGAAGTGATCAGCAACGATCAGCGCGTCATCGACGCGTATCTGGGGGTGGCCGACGATGCTGAGAATTGACGATTTATGCGTGAGCTACGGCGGCATCGAGGCCGTCAAGGGCATCTCTCTCAAGGTGGAGGAGGGGCAGATCGTGACCCTGATCGGCGCCAACGGCGCCGGCAAATCCACCACCCTGCGGGCGGTGTCGGGCCTGGTGAAGGTGAAGAGCGGCCGGGTCCACTTTCAGGGCGAGGACCTGACCGGCCTGCCGCCGGACCAGATCGTCTCCAAAGGGCTGACCCTGGTGCCGGAGGGCCGGCACGTGTTCCCCGACCTGACCGTGCTGGAAAACCTCAAGATCGGCGCCTACCTGCGCCGCGACAGCCTGGAGAGCGACCTTGCTTGGATCTACGAGCTGTTCCCCCGGCTGAAAGAGCGCAGCTGGCAGGCCGCCGGCACCCTGTCGGGCGGCGAGCAGCAGATGCTGGCGGTGGGCCGCGCCCTGATGGCCCGCCCCAAGCTGATCATGATGGACGAGCCCTCCCTCGGCCTTGCGCCGCTGGTGGTCAAGGGCATCTTTGACATCATCAAGGAGATCAACCGCAAGGGGGTCACCGTCCTGCTGATCGAGCAGAACGCCAACATGGCCCTGCAGATCGCCGACGTCGGCTACGTCATGGAGACCGGCCGCATCACCCTGACCGGCTCGGGCAAAGACCTGCTGGCCAACGAGGCAGTCCGCAAAGCCTACCTCGGCAGCCACGGCAAATAAGACGTTTTCCTCCCTCCTCCTACATACAGCAAAGCCCCCGCTTCTCCCGTTTTGGGAAGGGCGGGGGTTATGTTTTGTGTAGTTTCGGTACTTTTGGGAAAGGGTGTAGTTTGGGTAATTCGCCCGTTTTGAGGGCGTTTTACCGGAAATACCCATACTCTAAAAAGTACGCAAAGTACCGGAAGTACGCTCT
>DWXX01000025.1 GCA_019118985.1 Candidatus Faecalibacterium faecipullorum | reverse complement strand
GCCTGGTACTTCAGCTTGAGCTCCCGGTTGGCGGCGTTGTTGCCGTACTTGCTATCCCCCAGGATGGGGCAGCCGATGCTGGCCATGTGGGCCCGGATCTGATGGGTCCGCCCGGTGATCAGCCGCACCTTCAAAAGGGCCAGCCGCCCCGACACGGCGATGGTCTCGTACTCGGTGCAGACCTCCTTGGCGCCCGGCTTTTTCTCAGGGGTGATCTGCACCTTGCCGAGGGCGGCGTCCTTGAGCAGGTAGCCGCCCAGCGTCCCCGCAGGGGGGACCGGCCGGCCGAAGGTGACGCAGAGGTAGGTCTTTTTCACCTGCCGCTCTTTGATGGCCTCCAGCAGCATCTGCTCGGCCTCGGGGGTCTTGGCGATCAATACCAGGCCGCTGGTGCCGGTGTCCAGCCGGTGGCAGAGGGCGGGCTGGTAGAGGCTGTCCGGGCCGTACTCGCCGGCATGGTGCAGGTAGAGCAGGGCGCGGTGCAGCAGGGTGTCGTCGTCGGGGCCGTCCACCGGCAGCCCGGCGGGCTTGTTCACCACCAGCAGGTGCGGCCCGTTGTAGACCGCCTCGGCCTCGGCGCGGGCGCCCTGCCAGGCGGGGCCGCCGCTGCGGCTGTCCTCCAGCTGCTCGTCCAGGATGAAGAGCTTGATCTCGTCCCCGGCAGCCACCCGGGTGGAGAGGGGCTGCTTTTTGCCGTTCAGCTTGATCTTGTTCTCCCGCAGGGCCTTGTTCAGCCGGCCGGGGGTCAGGGCAGGGTACTGCTGCTGCAGGTAGTGGTCCAGCCGGGTGGGGGCCAGGCATTTCACTTTCAGTATCTTCAAAATATTTCCTCCGTCTTGTTCTGCCGTCTTGCTCTGCGATGTACGGCCCTATTGTAGCCGATGGGCCGGCGGGCTGTCAAGCGTTTTGCGCCCCGCCCGCCCAGAAGGCGTCCAGCGCCCGGCGCAGCCCGGCGGCGTCGGGCAGATAGGCCAGATGTCCCCAGTGGGGCGGGAAGAGCCGCCGGTAGCTCTCCTGCGCGAAGCGGTCGTCCAGCAGCAGGACCACCCCGCGGTCGGTCTCGGTGCGGATGACCCGCCCCGCCGCCTGCAGCACCTTGTTCATCCCGGGGTAGCGGTAGGCGTAGTCGAAGCCGCAGCCCGCCTGCTCGTCGAAGTAGCGGCGCAGCATCTCCTGCCGGGGGTTGACCTGCGGCAGCCCCACCCCGACGATGGCGCAGCCGATCAGCCGGCTGCCCGCAAGGTCGACCCCCTCGCCAAAGACGCCCCCCAACACCCCGAAGCCCAGCAAAGTCCCGGCGGGGTCGGGGGCGAACTGTTCGAGGAAGGCCGCCCGCCCCGCCTCATCCAGGCCGCTCTCCTGCGCGATGGTGCGGACGGCGGGGTAGCGGGCAGTGAAGTCGGCATATACCTTCTGCAGATAGGCGTAACTGGGGAAGAAGGCCAGGTAGTTGCCCACCCTTCCCCCCGCCAGGGCGGCCAGCGCGTCCGAGACGGCGCCGACGCTCGCCTCCCGGTCCCGGTAGCGGGTGGAGATGCCGGGCAGGCAGTAGAGCCCCAGGTTGCCGGGCGGGAAGGGACTGTTCAGCGCCACCGCCCGCGCCCCGGCGCAGCCCAGCACCTTTTTGTAGTAGCCCGGCGGCACCAGCGTGGCGCTGAACAGCACCGACGCCCGCCCGCAGGCCAGACTCTCGTCCACAAAGGCGGACGGGTCGAGGCAGAGCAGCCGGATGTCCAGGTCGCTGCCGTGGGCGGTCAGCTGGGTGACGTAGTGTTCATCGTAGCGGTCGGCGGTCCGCAGCAGGTCCTGCAGCTGGAAGGACAGGTCCAGCAGTACCTCGTGGGCGGGGTCCTCAGGGTACTTCTCCAGCCAGTCCTGCAGAGGGCCCTGCAGCCCCTGCAGCGGCTGCAGGACGGCGGGGGGCAGCGCGCGGAAAAAGACCGTCCCCTCGCCGGCATAGATGGGCGCCGGCAGGGCGGGCAGGGGGGCGGCAGAGCGGCGGGCCCTGCCCCCGTCCGCATTCCCGTCCGCCCCGCCCAGCAGGTCGAGCTGCGCGGCGGGCGGCGGATCGGCGGGGGCGGGCCCTTCGCCGGCCGGCGCGCCGCGGCGGGGGGCCAGCCCTTCGCAGGCGCGGCGGAGGGCGAGCAGCTCTTTGTCCGCCCGCGCCAGCCGTCCCTTGAGGCTGCTTCTGCTTTGCAGGAGGGCCCGTTTGGCCTCGGTGATGCTCCGCTTGGAAAAGGCGGCCGAGTACATCTCCCGGGCGCGGTCGGGCAGGTTGTGGGCCTCGTCGATCAAAAAGACCCAGTCCCCGCCCGATGCCTCGAAGAACCGCCGCAGCCGGACGGTGGGGTCGAAGAGGTAGTTGTAATCCCCGATGATCAGGTCGGACCAGTCGCTCAGGTCCAGCCCCAGCTCAAAGGGGCAGACGGTGTGCCGCCGCGCCGTCTGCTCGATGGCCGGGCGGTCGAACTGCCCCGCCCCGTCCAGCAGGGCGGCCAGGGCGTCTTTGCGGCGGTCGTAGTAGTCGCGGGCGTAGGGGCAGCTCTCGGGCAGGCAGGCCGGGCGGCCCCCCTCGCCGGGGCACAGGCAGACCTTCTCCTTGGCGGTCAGGGTCACCGCCCGGAAGGCAAGGCCCGGGTTTGCCCTGCGCAGCAGCTGCACGGCGTCCTCGGCGGCGGCCCGGGCGGTGGTTCTGGCTGTAAAGTAGAACAGCTTTTCACCATTTCCCTCGCCCATGGCCTTCATGGCGGGGAAGAGGGCGCTCATGGTCTTGCCGGTGCCGGTGGGCGCCTGGCAGAACAGCCGCGCCCCCGCCTTGCCGGCGCCCCGCCCGGTGCGGCAGGCGCGGTACACTTCCCCCGCCAGCGCCCGCTGCCCCGGGCGGTAATCGGGGTAGGGGAAGCGCAGGGCGGCGAGGTCCGCGTCCCGGCGGGCGGCCCAGTCCAGCTGGCGGCGGGCCCAGGGGGCGTACTGCCGCAGCAGCCCGGTGAAGAAGTTTTCCAGCTCATCGCGGGTGAAATGACGTGTAAAGTATAATATCTTGTCGGTATCGATCTGGTAATAGGTCAGCCGGACGTCCATCATGGCGAGGCTGTTCTGCCCCGCGTAGATGGCGGCGTAGACCATCCCCTGCGCCCAGTGGCAGAAATTGAGCTCCTCGGTGATCTCCTCGAGGGGGGCGGCGGTGGTCTTGATCTCGTCCACCACCGTCCGGCCGGGGGGCGTCTCGAAGATGCCGTCGGCGCGGCCCTCGATGGTATAGCTGATCCCCTCCACCGTCCGCGTCTCGGAGAGAAAGACCTCGGGGCGGTAGCCTTCCCCCGCCTGCTTTTGGAGGCGGCGGTGGATCCGCGCCCCCTCGTTGGCCCGGTCGAAGCCGGTAAAGCGGCTGTCGATGTCCCCGGTCTGCAAAAGAAATTCCACCAGCTGCCGGACGGCCAGGCGTATCTCGGGCATCCTTTCACCTTCCTTGTGATCTGTCTGTCAGGGGTCGAGGCCCAGCATACGGGCGCAGTCGTCGGCGGCGCGGTTCACCCCGTCGAAGTCGACGGCCGCCCGGTAGTAGCTCTCCAGCTCGTCGTGGCAGGCTTTGGCGGCGGCCATCAGCTCCACCGCCTGCTGGACCAGCTCCTGCGCGGCCCGCTCGTTGAACCGCAGCCGCGCCCGGAAGCCGGACAGGTTCCCCCGGTCCAGGAAGCGGGTGCAGCGCACCGCCTGCTGCCCCGTCCAGGCGGCCGGGTGCCAGCTGTTGTCGGTGAGGAAGGCCAGCCGCAGCGCGGGGATCAGGATGTGGTCGATCTTGTCCTCGGGGTGGATGGCGCAGGGGCAGGTGATGATGTCGTACCCGCGGGCGAGGGCCTCGGCGCGGATCTGTTCCATCAGAAAGCGGGCGGCCGCCCCGTACTCATCCCGAAAGACCACCGCCTGGTCGGCCAGGGCGCGGACCGTCCCGCCGTAAAAGAGGGGCCCCTGCGGGGTCACCGCCGACAGCAGCCGGATCTGCTCGCTGCCGGCGCCCCCTTTGCGGGGCAGCAGCCGGGCGGCCAGCCGTTTGACGTAGCGGCGCACCTTCTCAAAGTCTGTGCTGCAGGCCTCGGCGCGGCGGCTGTCCAGCAGCAGGCTGCCCGCCGACGCGATGTACCGCGCCGCCCGGCTGCGCAGGGAAGCGTTGCGCTCGAACAGGGCGCGTATCTCCGCCCGGTGGGGCCGCAGGGCCTCGGCGTCGATGGTATGGTAGAGGCTGACCACTACCTCGTCGGCGCCGGGGGCCAGCGGCTCGAGGGTGTGGGGGGCGGTGGCGTCCAGGATGGCGGCCGCCCTGTCGCAAAAGACCACCCCGTCCAGGCTGTCGGGGTCGCTGGCGCAGTGGATGCGCTGCACCGGCCCCGGCGCGCGCTGGGCCAGCTGCTTGAGCAGGGTGGATTTGCCGCAGCCGGGGCCGCTCTTGAGCAGGTAGAGCTGCATCCCCGGCTCCTGCCGCAGCTGCTGAAAGTAGCCCTTGAAGCCGGCCGGCGTGGTCGTGCCGAGAAAGAAATCGACGGAAGAGGGATAGTTCGCTTCCATACTGCAACACCTCGCTTTTGGCACACAGTATGCAAAAGCGGGGCGGGCTGCCACACCCCGGCGCGAAAACGGCCCTCAAAAGCCCTGTCCCTGTTAGAGTCAGAGATAGGTGTGGTCGCACACTTCCTGTATCTTTTCCCGCAGGGCGGCAAAATCGGCGAAGGCGGCGGGCTTGTTCTGCGGCTGCCGCAGCAGCGCCGCCGGGTGGAAGGTGCCCATAAAGGCCACCCCGCCCTTGTCCACAAAGACGCCGTGCTCCCTGGTGACCGAGAAGCCGGTGCGGATCATCCGCTGCGCCGCGATCCGCCCCAGGCAGACCACGATCTTGGGCCGCAGGATGCGGAACTGCTCCCGCAGCCAGGGCATGCAGGCCTCGCTCTCGTCGGGCAGGGGGTCGCGGTTGTGGGGCGGGCGGCATTTTACGATGTTGGCGATGTAGCAGTTTTTGCGCCGGTCAAGGTCGATGGCGAAGAGGTACTTGTCCAGCAGCTGCCCGCTGCGCCCCACAAAGGGCAGGCCCTGCTCGTCCTCGCTCTGCCCGGGGCCCTCGCCCACGAACAGCACCTCGGCGTCGGCCGCGCCCTGCCCGAATACGACATGCCGGCGGGTCTCGCACAGCGGGCAGCGGGTGCAGGCTGCGCATTGTTCCTGTAGTGATTGTAGATCCATAGCGCGTCCTTTCCTGGTTCGGTTTTCTTTTACTATAGCACAAACGGCGGCGTTTGTCTTAAAAAGTTTTTGCGCCCCATGTACAGCGCCCGGGAACTGTGCTAAAATGGGCCAGACACACCGGACGCAAAGGAAAGGAGGACCGGCCATGAAGATCCATACGTTGGGGGACGGCGGGCGGCCGTCTGTCATGCTGATCCACGGCGGCGGCAACGCCTGGTGGAACTATCTGCGGCAGGCCCGCGCCCTGGCAGAACGCTACCATGTGATCCTGCCCACCCTGGACGGCCATGGGGAGGAAGCCGCGGCGCCCTATGTTTCCACCGAAAAAACCGCGGACGAGCTTCTGGACTACATCGACACCCACTGCGGGGGGCGCCTGTTCGCCCTGGGCGGGGTGTCTCTGGGCGGGCAGATCGTGATCGAGCTGCTGTCCCGCCGGGCGGACCTTGCCCGCAAGGCCATCATCGACGGCAGCCTGTGCATCCCCCAGCCGGGGCTGGCCCGCTTCTGCATGGCGTCGGTCAGGCTGGCCGGGCGCTGGATGTTCAGCGAAAAAGCCTGCCGCTGGCAGCTGGCCATGATGCCCCGGATGCTGCCCGCCAAGATGCTTTACCCGGACGAGCTCCAGCGGTATTACCTGCAGGATATGCCCCGCCTGCCAATGGAGACCCTGTACGCGATGTACCGCACCTATATGGCCTACCAGCTGAAACCCGGCATCCGGCAGAGCAAAGCCCAGGTGATGTACTGGTACGGCGAAAAGGAGATGAAGTGCGTCAAGCAGTCGGCCCGGCTGTTCCAGTCTGTCCATCCCAACTGCCGAATCTACGAGGCGAAGGGGTACGGCCATGGCTATCTGTCGGTCTACCTGCCGGATGAATGGCTCGCGATCGCGCTCCCGTTTTGGGAAGAGGGGAGCGAAGGGGCGGGCGCAGAGGGCGGCGGGTAAAGGGATAAAAATGAACTTTCAACAAATTCTGTCCCCCCTCTCTTGACCTTGCCCGGAAATATGTGCATAATGGAATCATCGCACAAAACGGCAAAACAGGAGAACTGGTATGGAACGACAAGACCGACGCTTTGCGGCGCTGCTCGTATTCGGGGGCATCGCCTTTTACTTTGGGCTGACCCACTTCAACACGGTGGGCCGGTGGGCCGGCGGGCTGGTGGGGCTGTGTACCCCGGTGCTGATCGGCGGGGTGATCGCCTTCCTGCTCAACGTGCCGATGACCGCCATCGAAAACGGGCTGAAAAAGCTGCTCTACCGCCATCGCCCGGCCAAAGCCAACAAGGGCCTGCGGCTGCTCAGCCTGATCCTGACCTTCGTGTGCATTCTGGTGGTGGTGGCGCTGGCGGTGCTGATGCTGATCCCCGAGCTGCGCAAGTCGATCATGAGCGTCATCGCCCAGATCCAGCAGAGCCTGCCCGCCCTGCTGGACTGGCTGTACAGCATCGGCATCGACACCACCTGGATGGAGCAGCAGCTGGCCGCCATCGACTACAACGCCATCGACTTCAAAGAGCTGGCCGGCCAGATGATCACCGGGGCGTCCAACATGCTGGGCACCCTGGTGGGCGTGGTGAGCGCCACCGTCTCGGTGCTGGGCAACGCTCTGTTCTCCACCGTCATCGCGCTGTATATCCTGATCGACAAGGAAAACCTCTCCCGCCAGTGCCGCAAGCTGCTCTACGCCTTTGTCAGCCCCGCGGTGGGGGACCAGGTCTGGCATGTGGGCAGCCTGATCCGGGAGGTGTTCGGCAAGTTTCTGGGCGGGCAGTCCATCGAGTCCTGCCTGCTGGGCTTTTTGATGTTTCTGGCCCTGTCGGCCTTCCGAATCCCCTATGCCAGCCTGATCGCGGTGCTGACGGCGGTCTGCGCCTTCATCCCCTACATCGGCGCGTTTTTGTCCTGCGGCATCGGGGTGGCGCTGATCCTGCTGGTCGACCCCCTGCAGGCCATCCTCTGCCTGGTGGTCTATCAGGTGGTGCAGTTCATCGAGAACCAGTTCATCTACCCCCACGTGGTGGGCAGCTCGGTGGGGCTGGAGCCGCTGTGGACCATCATCGCGGTGCTGGTGGGCGGCGCGGCTTTCGGCGTGCTGGGCATGATCTTCTTCATCCCGGTGATGGCGGTGGTCTACACCCTGCTGAAAGAGACGGTCAACGCCCGCATCGAGCGCCAGAAGGCGGCGGCCGCCGCGGCGGACATCCTCGTCCCGCCCGCCGACCCTGAGACAGAGCCCGGCAGCCCGGACCAATAAAACGACGCGCCCCGGGGCTCTGGTTGGCCCCGGGGCGTTTTTTGCTTTTTGCACCATGGGAGGAGCGTCATGCAAAAGATCCGTCAGATCGAATTTGAGGCCGGCAGCAGGGAAGAGCGGCTGCCCGGCTTTGCCCCCGACTTCCCCTACATCGCCACCCGCGCCGAGCTGGACCGCTACGCCGAGCGGTTCGTCCCCTGGCACTGGCACCGGGCGGTCGAGCTGTTCTACATGGAGAGCGGCGCGCTGGAGTATGAGACCCCGGCGGGGCGGATGGTCTTTCCCAAGGGGTCGGGCGGCTTTGTCAACTCCAATGTCCTGCACATGACCCGCCCCCTCGCCCGCGGGGAGGAGAATCTGCAGCTGGTCCATCTGTTCGACCCGTCCTTCATCGCGGGGGAGCAGGGCAGCCGGATCGGGCAGAAATACGTCCTGCCCCTGACCGCCGTCGCGCAGGTGGAGCTGATCCCGCTTTGCCCCGGCGACCCGCAGCAGGCGGCGCTGCTCGCGCAGCTGCGCGCCGCCTTCGACCTGGAGGAGGGGGCGCCGGGCTACGAGCTGCGGCTGCGCAACATCCTCTCCGAGGTATGGCTGGGCCTTGCGCAGCTGGCCCGCCCTTTGCTGGAGCAGCCCGCCAGCCCCGACCGCAGCAGCGGCCAGATCAAGACCATGCTGGCCTACATCCACGAGCACTACCCCGAGAAGATCACGTCGGCCGACCTTGCCGCCGCGGCCTACCTCAGCGAGCGGGGGTGCTACCGCCTCTTCCGGGACTGCCTGCATACCACCCCGGCCGAGTACATCACAGGGTACCGGCTGCAGGCCGCCTGCCGGATGCTGGCCGACAGCGCCCGGCCGGTGGCCGAGGTGGGCTGGGCCTGCGGCCTTGGCAGCAGCAGCCACTTCGGCAGCGTATTCCGCCGGGCGATGGGCTGCACCCCCACCGAATACCGCCGCCGCTGGCAGGATCGCGATACAACCAGGCGGGATTGAGGCTATCTTCCGCCGCCGTTTTGCGCTATTGATGAAAGGGAGAAACACAAGACCAGCTGCGCGGAAAAGGAGGCGGCCCATGCGTTATCACACCATCATCTTCGACATCGACGGCACCCTGCTGGACAGCGAGTATGCCAACCTCCACGCCCTGCAGGATACCCTGCTGGAGCGGACGGGGCGGCAGATGCCCCTCGAGTCGCTCGCCTTCGCCCTCGGCATCCCCGGCGAGGATGCGCTGCGGCAGCTGGGGGTGGAACAGATCCCCGCCTTCCTCGACCGGTGGAACGAGCGGGTGCTCTGCTACGCCGACAGGACGGTCCTCTTTGACGGGGTGCGGCAGACGCTGGACGCCCTGCGGGCCGCCGGCTGGCGGCTGGCGGTGGTCACCTCCCGCACCCGGGCCGAATACCGGCAGGATATGGTGCCCCTCGGCCTGGACGGGTATTTTGCGGCGGTCGTCTGCGCCGACGACACCTCCGCCCACAAACCCGACCCCGCCCCGCTGCTGGAATGCCTGGCCCGCCTGGGCGCCGGGCAGAGCGAGGCCCTCTATGTGGGGGACAGCGTCTACGACAGCCTCTGCGCGCAGCGGGCCGGGGTGGATTTTGCACTGGCCCTCTGGGGCTGCCGCGGGCCGCGCCCGCCGGCCGCCCACCTGCCCGCCGCTCCCGGCGATCTTCTGCGGCTGGCAGGATCAAGATAAAAAAGGACAGGATACAGCCTATCACGCGCCGCCGTTTTGCGCTATCATGATACCAGCAGGGGGCCGCTGGGGCCCCAGGAACAAAACGGCAAAGCGAGAACGCCATCCACACTTCATCATAACAAGCGCCCCGGGGCTCTGGTTGGCCCCGGGGCGCAGGTGTATCCAGGCTTATTTACAGGCTGCCTTTCAGGCCGATCTCCTCGGCGCGCTCCTGCATGCCGGCGATGGTCTCGCGGATGAGGTCGTCCAGGCTGACGCCCAGCATCTCGCAGCCATTGCGGATGACGTCGCGGTTGACCCCGGCGGCGAAGGCTTTGTCCTTGAACTTCTTCTTGGCCGACTTGACCTCCAGGTCCAGCACGCTGTGGGAGGGGCGCACCAGGCAGGCCGCGTTGATCAGGCCGGTCAGCTCGTCGACGGCGTAGAGGGTCTTTTCCATCCGGCTTTCGGGCCTGGTGTCGGTGCAGGGGCCGTAGCCGTGGCAGAGCATGGCCCGGATGTAGACCTCGTCCACGCCCCGCCCGCGCATGATCTGCTCGGCTTTGCGGCAGTGCTCCTCGGGGTATTTTTCGTAGTCGAGGTCGTGCAGCAGGCCGGCGGCCCACCACACGTCGGGGTCCTCGCCGGCCAGGCGGGCAAAATGCTCCATGGCGGCGGCCACCTGCAGGGCGTGCTTTTGCAGGGCGGGGGTCTCGGTGTATTCGGTCAGCAGGTCCCATGCCTGCTCGCGGGAGAGTTTGTTCATAGCGGCGCCTCCTTGTGCTTGTTTATGCCTTGTTTATACAAATACGGCCTGGACCAGGAACATGTACAGGACAGTGCCCCCGGCGATGCTGAGCAGGGTGTTCTTTTTCCACCGGTGCAGCGCGGCGATGAAGAGGATGGCGATCCCCTCGGGCAGGCCGTGCCAGCCGGCAAAGACGGCGTCCTTGAGGCAGTAGATCACCAGCAGCCCGATCACCGCGCAGGGCAGCACTTTGCCCAGGTAGGTGACGACGGCGGGGGGCGTCCTCCCCTCCGGGAAGATGAGGAAGGGCAGAAAACGGGTCAGCATGGTGGCGGCGACCACCGCCAGGATGGTCAGCGCGCTCTGGGCTGCGGTCATGGTCATACCCGTTCCTCCTTTCGCTCGGGGGCGGGCTTGGTGCGCCGGGGCGGCGCTTCCAGCTGCCGGCGGGTGAGCAGGAAGCTGAGGATGATCAGGCACATGGCCGGGATGATGAACCCGCCGCTGCCAAAGACGGCCAGGCAGACCGCCGAGCAGCCCAGACCCAGCAGGGCGGGGCGGTGGTCTTTGGCGTCCGCCCACTGGTCGAGGAACATCACTACGAACAGGGCGGTCATCACGAACTCGATGCCGGTGGTGTCAAAGTGGACGACATACCCCAGCAGCGCCCCCAGCGTCGCCCCGGTCACCCAGTAGATGTGGTTGAGCAGGGTGACGAAGAACATGAACCACCCGCGGTCCACCCCGGCGGGCGGGTCGACGGTGCAGTTGATGGAAAAGCTCTCGTCGCACATGCCGAAGATGAGGTAGGGCTTCTTCCAGCCGGCGCCGCGGTACTTGTCCAGCATGGACAGCCCGTAGAACAAATGCCGCGCGTTGACCATCAGCGCCAGCAGAAAGGCGTGCAGCGGCGCGAAGGCCGACAGCAGCAGCTCCACCGTCAGAAACTCCATCGACCCGGCGAAGATGAAGATGCTCATCAGCACCGGGTATAGGAGGGGGAAGCCCTGGCTGTGCATCAAAAACCCGTAGGACATCCCCATGAACAGAAACCCCACGCAGATGGGCAGGGTATAGGGGAAGGCGGCGCGCAGCGCCTTGCGTCTCATGATATGTTCCCTCTTTCTTTGCGCAAAGTCCGGGGCGGTGCGCCCGGCTGCCTTTTATTTTGCACCGCCTGGCCCCGCCTTGTCAAGACGCCGCGCCGTCTTGAGCCCCCGAACGGCGGACCCGGACGGCAAAAATGAATAGAAAATACGATTTTCGTATTGAAGTTTTGGCTTCTTGTGTTAAAATAAGAGGGAAAGAGGCTGTTGTGTCCAACAGCGCCTACATTACTTGGAACGTTATCGGAGGTAGATCAAAATGGCAGATATGTTTGCGCCGCTGGTAGAGCAGCTGAAGGCGAACCCCAAGACCATCGTTTTCACCGAGGGCAGCGACCCCCGCATCCTGGAGGCTGCCAGCAAGCTGCTGGCCGAAAAGATCCTGAAGGTCGTCATGGTGGGCAACAAGGCCGAGTGCGAGGCTGCGGCTGCGGCCGGCGGCTTCGACATCACCGGCGCCGAGATCGTCGACCCCGCTACCTACGAGGGCTTTGAAGAGATGGTCAGCACCATGGTCGAGCTGCGCAAGGGCAAGATGACCGCCGACGAGTGCCGCGACCTGCTGCGCAAGTCCAACTACTTCGGCACCATGCTGGTCAAGATGGGCAAGGCCGACTGCCTGCTGGGCGGCGCCACCTACTCGACGGCCGATACCGTCCGCCCCGCGCTCCAGCTCATCAAGACCAAGAAGGGCGCCCACCTGGTCAGCTCCTGCTTCATCCTCGACCGCGACTGGGGCGACGAGGGCCTGAAGCGGATCGCCATGGGCGACTGCGCCATCAACATCGACTACCAGGACACTGTCGACAAGGCCACCGGCGAGGTCAAGCTGGCCGCCGCCGACAAGCTGGCCGAAGTGGTGGTCGAGACCGCCAAGACCGCCAAGATCTTCGGCGTCGACCCCAAGGTCGCCGTGCTGAGCTTCTCCACCAAGGGCTCGGGCAAGGGCGGCACCGTGGCCCTCAGCCATGACGCCACCATCAAGGCACAGCAGATGGCCCCCGACCTCGCCATCGACGGCGAGCTGCAGTTCGACGCCGCCGTTTCCCCCGAGGTGGCCAAGACCAAGTGCAAGGGCAGCGCCGTCGCCGGCCAGGCCAACACCTTCATCTTCCCCTGCATCGAGGCCGGCAACATCGGCTACAAGATCGCCCAGCGCCTGGGCGGCTACGCGGCCTACGGCCCCATCCTGCAGGGCCTGAACGCCCCCATCAACGACCTGTCCCGCGGCTGCAACGCCGACGAGGTCTACAAGATGAGCCTCATCACCGCCTGCCAGTCCTGACCCTGACGGCGCTTTTTCCCAGAACGGCAAAATAACGGCAAAGGCCGCCCGGTCCCCCCAAAAGGGAGCCGGGCGGCTTTTTGATTCACAGTTTCAGCCGGTAGCCATAGCCCACCACCGTCTCGATGACCTCCTGCCCGGCGGCAAGGGGGCGCAGCTTTTTGCGCAGCTGAAAGACGGTGTTCTCCACCGCGTGCAGCCAGCCGTTGGACGGCTCGCGCCAGACGGCCTGGTAGATGGCTTCTTTGGTCAGCACCTCGCCGGGGGTGCGCGCCAGCAGCCGCAGCAGCTCGAACTCTTTGGGGGAGAGGGCGGCTTCCCGCCCGTTCAGCAGGACGCTGCGGCGCGCCTCGCTGATGGTCAGGGCAGGGCGGGGCGCGTCCAGCCCCCAGAAAGCCCGCGCCGCCGCGCAGTCCCGGCCGATCTGCTCCAGCAGCCGGGTCAGGTCGTCGAATCTCTGGATGCTGCGCAGTTTTTTGTGCAGCTCCAGCGTCAGGGGGCGGCCGTACAGTTCCCCGGCAAAGCCGAACAGATGGGTCTCGACCGAGGGAACACAGTCGTTGTGCAGGGTGGGCCGCCGCCCCACCGAGGTGACGCCGTACCAGACGGCGCCGCCCGATGCCGCCCGGGACGCATAGACGCCGCTGGGCGGCAGCCGGGAGCCGGGGCCGAGGGCGAGGTCGGCGGTGGGGGTGCCGACGTGCTTGCCGACGCCCCGCCCGCGGATGACGACGCCGGAGAGGGTATAGAGGGGGGTGCTTTCTTTCATGGCGTTCAGATGATACCGTTCCAGGAGAGGATGAACAGGACGCAGCTCGCCGCGACGAAAGCGGCGGCCAGCAGCAGCCCGACGGGCCGTCCGCCCGTCTGCGCCGCCCCGGCGGGGGCAAGGCCGCTTTGGCGCAGGGCGGTGACCACCGGCTTGTACAGCAAAAAAGTGACCGAGGCGTTCAGCCCGCCCTTGAGCAGGTTGAAGGGGAGAAAGACCGGCAGCAGCAGCTCGGCCACAGCCTGCCGCGGGTAGCCCATGTACAGGGGCGTCAGGAAGTAATTCCACAGCAGCATGACGGCGGCCATCGCCGCGCAGCCCGCCAGCAGGCCGGCCACCGCGCCGCCCAGCGTCCGCCGCCGGCGGTAGAGCGCCGCCGCGGTGCAGGAAAAGGAGACGGTCTGTACGATGTTCATGACGCAGCCCAGGATGCCGGTGCCGCTGACCGTCAGCATCTCGACCACAGCCACCGTGACCGACACGGTGAAGGCCGTCATGGGGCCCCAGACCAGCCCGCCCAGGGTGACCACGATGTCGGATGGGTCATACTTCAAAAACAGCACCACCGGCACCCGCCCGACGGCCATCACCACATAGGTGAGGGCGCAGAGCATCCCGGTCATGGCGATCTTTCTTGTCTTGGTGTGCATGGTCGATTCCTCCCAGTCCAGTTTGGAACAACCATAGCGCAGCCGCGCGCCAAGCGCAAGCCCCCGGGCCGATTTCGGAAGAAAAACGGAAGCCGCTCATTGCCGCTGGACCACCGTGGAGTAAAAGCCCTCGGCGCCCGGCTGCACCACGGCGAGCTCGCCGGCGTCAATGAAGTGCAGCAGACGTTTGGCGATGAACTGGTCGCCGGTGGGCACTTTTTGTTTGCCCAGCGCCGTTCCGATGATCTGCGCCGTCTGGCAGGGCGCGTCCGGGATGGCCTGCCGGATAAGGCCGTCGTAATAGTCGAGGCCGGCGCTGACCACCCGGCCCTGTTCCACCACCCGCAGGGGGGCATTTTCGGCCCGCAAAGTCTGCCACTGCCCGGCCATAGCGCGGACTTCGGTGGGCGGCAGCACCCGCTCCCGGCTGAGGAAGGCGCCGAACCGTTCGGGCTCGACCTCGGCCCAGCCGCGGTATTCGACGAGGCAGCCGTCGGGCCGCCTGACCTGCCGGGGCAGCTCGATAACGTGCAGCTCGGTGCCGCCCTCCCGGTACAGACCGGCGAGGAAGAGCAGGCCGCACCGCGCGTCGGGGGTGGCGTCCAGCCAGACGCGCACGTTGGCCGGAGCTGCCTGCAGCTTGCGCAGGTCGGCCAGGCAGCCGTCCCAGAAGGCGTCGACCTCGGTTTCGAGGATCTTCTCGCCGTAGCGTGAAAAGGCAAGCCAGTCCCGGATGCAGGCTTTGCGGGGGCACTCGCCGGGGGTGATGGGGGAGTAGATGTCCCCCTCCGACAGCCCGAAAGAGACGCTGACCACATCCTCCCGGCGGCCGCCCAGCGGGACGGCCAGCTTTTTCATCTCTGCCCGCCGCTTTTTGTACTCCCGCAGGGCCTTCCGTTTTTCCCAGACGGCGCGCAGCCCCCGGGCGTTGGTGACGACGCCGACCGATTCTGCGATCACGTCGCCGCCGCAGTGCTGCGCCAGCATCAGCGTGCCCTTGGCAGAATCGCCAAAACAAACTTCCAGCATATCGCGCTCCTCCTGAAACAAAAGCGCCCCGCGCCGGTTTTGCACGGCACAGGGCGCGGGGTGACTGTGGGCAGGGGCGGCTTATCCCTTCGCCTTGTTCTGGATGTACTGGTCGATGGCCTTGGCGGCGGCTTTGCCGGCGCCCATGGCCTTGATGACGGTGGCCGCGCCGGTGACGGCGTCGCCGCCGGCGTAGACGCCCTCACGGCTGGTGTCGCCGTCGTCGCCGCCGGTGACGATGCAGCCGTGCTTGTTGGTCTCAAGGCCGGGGGTGGTGGTGCGGATCAGCGGGTTGGGGCTGGTGCCAAGGCTCATGATGACGGTGTCGACGTCCATCTCGAACTCGCTGCCGGCCACCTCGATGGGGCGGCGGCGGCCGGAGGCGTCGGGCTCGCCCAGCTCCATCTTGATGCAGCGGATGGCGCGGACAAAGCCCTTGTCGTCCGACAGGATCTCGACCGGGTTGCAGAGGGTCTTGAAGACGATGCCCTCCTCCTCGGCGTGCTCGATCTCTTCCTTGCGGGCGGGCAGCTCTTCCATGCCGCGGCGGTAGACGATATAGACCGTCTCGGCCCCCAGGCGCAGGGCGCTGCGGGCGGCGTCCATGGCGACGTTGCCGCCGCCGACGACCGCCACCGCCCGGCCGACGTAGATGGGGGTCTTGCTGTCGGGGCGGTAGGCCTTCATCAGGTTGGAGCGGGTCAAAAACTCGTTGGCCGAGTAGACGCCCTTCAAACTCTCGCCGGGGATGCCCATGAACCGGGGCAGGCCGGCGCCGGTGCCGATGAAGACCGCCTCAAAGCCGAAGCGGCCCATCAGCTCGTCGATGGTCAGGATGCGGCCGATGACCATGTTGCACTCGATGTCGACGCCCAGGGCTTTCAGGCCCTCGATCTCCTGCTGGACGATGGCCTTGGGCAGGCGGAACTCGGGGATGCCGTACATCAGCACGCCGCCCGCCACGTGCAGCGCCTCAAAGACGGTGACCTTGTAGCCCATCTTGGCCAGGTCGCCGGCGGCGGTCAGGCCGGCGGGGCCGGCGCCGATGATGGCCACCTTGTGCCCGTTGGAGGGGGGGACGGCGGCCTCGGCATGGGTGTTCTCGCGGTGCCAGTCGGCGACGAACCGCTCCAGGCGGCCGATGCCCACCGGCTCGTTCTTGATGCCGCGGGTGCAGCGGCCCTCGCACTGGCTCTCCTGCGGGCAGACGCGGCCGCAGACGGCGGGCAGGGAGGAGTCCTCGCTGATGATCTGGTAGGCGGCCTCAAAGTTGCCCTCGGCCACCTGGGTGATGAATTCGGGGATCTTGATCCCCACCGGGCAGCCCTCGACGCAGGGCTTGTTCTTGCAGTGGACGCAGCGCTTGGCCTCGCTGACCGCCATCTCGGGGGTGTAGCCCAGGGCTACCTCCTCAAAGTTTTTGGCCCGGACCTTGGGGTCCTGGGTGGGCATGGGGCACTTTTTGGGGTCCATATTGAAGGCCATGGTCACTTCACCTCCATGTTGAACAGCCGGCACGCCTCCTCGCGGGCCTGGGCCTCAAAGGGGCGGTACATCGAGCTGCGGGTCATCGCCTCGTCAAAGTCGACCAGGTCGCCGTCAAAGTCGGGGCCGTCCACGCAGGCGAACTTGGTCTTGCCGCCGACGGTCAGGCGGCAGCCGCCGCACATGCCGGTGCCGTCAATCATGATGGGGTTCATCGACACGACGCTCTTGATGTGGTATTTTTGGCAGGTCTTGACCACGAACTTCATCATGATCAGCGGGCCGATGGTGATCACCTCGTCGTACTGGTTGCCGGCGTTGATCAGCTCTTCCAGCGCGGCGGTGACCACGCCCTTGGTGCCGTAGCTGCCG
>DWXX01000024.1 GCA_019118985.1 Candidatus Faecalibacterium faecipullorum | reverse complement strand
TGTAGTCCACCTGCCAGAAGGCGGGGTGGTCCTTGTAGAACTGGTTGAGGGTCTTGACGTAGGTCTGCAGCTGCTGGTGCTTGTCGTAGTCCAGCAGCATCCAGTCGAGGGGCCTTGCCTCGTACCACTCGTTGAACTGGCCGAACTCCTGGCCCATGAACAGCAGCTTCTTGCCGGGGTGGGCCATCATGTAGCCGTAGAAGGTGCGCAGGTTGGCGAACTTGTCCTCGTACTCGCCCGGCATCTTGTTGATCAGGCTGCACTTGCCGTGAACCACCTCGTCGTGGCTGATGGGCAGCACGAAGTTCTCGCTGAAGGCGTAGAAGAAGCTGAAGGTGACCTTGTTGTGGTTGTAGGAGCGGAAGATGGGGTCGGTGGACATATAGTTGAGCATGTCGTTCATCCAGCCCATGTTCCACTTGAAGTTGAAGCCGAGGCCGCCGTCCGCCGCGGGCTTGGTGACGTTGGGCCATGCGGTGGACTCTTCGGCGATCATGTACTTTTCGGGGTGGCGGGTCAGGATGGCGGTGTTCAGCTTTTGCAGGAAGGCGATGGCCTCCAGGTTTTCCTTGCCGCCGTTGACGTTCTGCTCCCACTCGCCGTCGCGGCGGTTGTAGTCGAGGTAGAGCATGGACGCCACCGCGTCCACCCGCAGGCCGTCCACATGGTACTGCTCCAGCCAGTACAGCGCGCTGGAGATCAGGAAGCTCTGCACTTCCTTCATGCCGAAGTTGAAGACCATGGTGCCCCATTCCTTGTGCTCGCCGCGGCGGGGGTTGGGGTCCTCATAGCAGGGCTCGCCGTCGAACATGTACAGGCCGAACTGGTCTTTGGGGAAGTGGGCGGGCACCCAGTCCATGATGACGCCGATGCCGGCGCCGTGCATCTTGTCCACAAAGGCCATGAAGTCCTTGGGGGTGCCGTAGCGGCTGGTGGGGGCGAAGTAGCCCGACACCTGGTAGCCCCAGCTGCCGTCGAAGGGGTACTCCATGATGGGCAGCAGCTCGACATGGGTGTAGCCCATCTCGGTCAGGTAGGGGATGAGCAGGTCGGCCAGCTCAGAATAGTTGCAGGGGATGTAGTTGTCGCCGTCCTGCTTCATCTTCCAGCTGCCGGCGTGCATCTCGTAGATGTTCATCGGGCCGTTGATGTGGTCGGCGGCTTTCTGCGCCTCCTGCCAGGCGGCGTCGGTCCAGGCAAAGCCGGACAGGTCGTAGACCTTGCTGCCGTTGGAGGGCCGGGTCTCGGCATGGACGGCGTAGGGGTCGGACTTGAAGACCAGCTCGCCCGCGCGGGTGGTGACGCAGTATTTGTAGACGTCGAACTCCTTCATGCCCGGGATGAACAGCTCCCAGATGGAAGCGCCGTCGGTCTTCTGCATCGGGTGGCTGCCCGGCTTCCAGCTGTTGAAGTCGCCCACCACGCTGACAGCGGCGGCGTGGGGGGCCCACAGGCGGAAGATCACGCCCTTTTCGCCGCCCTGTTCGGTCAGGTGCGAGCCGAAAAAGCGCTGGGACTCAAAGTTGTTGCCCTGTTTATACAGGTAAACAGGCAGATCGTCGGCGGGGTCCTGTTTTTTGGGTTCCGCCTTCGGTTCGGCCGCAGCGCCCGGCTGCTGTGCCGCCTGGTCGATCTCCTGGGTGGTCTGTTTCAATTCATCGGTCTGTTTCATCATTGTGCAGCTCCTCCCTGGCGCAGACTGACGCCAGCCCGCATTTTCAAAAACAACCGCGGGCCCCGGCGCTCTCAGCAGCGCAGTGCCAGGCCCCCGCTTGTCTCTACATTACTATATTAAATAATTCGAGGGGATTTTTCAAGGCCTTTTTTATAAAATCAGCCATAATCTTTTCGTGCGAAAAATTAGAAATAGACATTTCATACAAATTCTAACATTTTTTCTATGCAAACCTGACAGAGCTTTTCCCCAAAACACAAAAAAGCCCCGTCCTTCTCCAGTCAGGAGAAGGGCGGGGCAGACAGCAGGCGGGCCGCTCAGGGCAGCTCAGCCCACCACATAGACGTTGACGTTGATGGCGCCGTTGGCCACCGATTCGGCGTAGGTCTCATAGAACAGGTCCACCAGGACGCGGCCGTCCTGCAAAGCGATGCCGGTGTCGGTGGCGAGGGCATAACCGTAGACGAACCGCCCGTCGGCGGAGGTGATATACAGCAGGGTGCCGTAGGGGATGATGTCGGGGTCAACGGCGACGGTGCCGTACCCCAGGCCCAGCCCCGAGGCGCCGCGGCCGGTGCGGGAATAGTACCCGGTGGCCTTGCCGGTCAGCACACGGCTGTAGCTGGAGGGCGGGTTGGTGGTGCCGTCCGGCCCGGTGAGGGGGGAGACCGGCGCGCCCGCGCCATAGGCTTTGACCAGGGCGTCCTGCGGCTCGACGGTGGTGGTGACGTCGGTGACGATGCTGTTTTCCAGCTCGCCGTCCACCCAGCGGTGGCGGGTGGTGACGGCGCACTGACCGTCGGCGCCGGCCTGCAGGGTGGTGACCCGGTCGGTGTCGCGGAAGTAGAGGCTGGTGTAGATGTACTCGGTCTCATAGGGGATGGTCTGGTACTCCACCGTCTCCTCATAGCGGACGCGGTGGACCTCGATCCGGCTGCCGATCCCCACCAGGGAATCCCGCGCGGGGACGGTGTAGTCGTCGGGGCCGAGGCTGACGCCGGCCTTTTCCAGGGCGTCGGCCACCGTGCCGAACACCATCTTGACCGGCAGCTCCTCGCCGTCGGCCTCCACCGTGACGGTGAAGGCACGCTCGATGTTCAGGGTGGCGAGGCTGTCGCCAAAGGCGGTGTAGTAGACCCGGTCCCCCTCGGCGGCTTCGATGCCGGACAGGCTCATCAGCCGGGTGGGGTCGCTCTCGCTGGTCAGCAGCAGCTGGCTGGCGCCGTTGGAATCGGTCACATAGGTCACGCGGATGCTGAAGGTGGTCAGCGCCAAGGTCAGCGCCAGGCCGAGGCTCATCAGGGTCAGGGCGACGGCACGGTGCCGGGCCGCGGGCTTCGCTTCAGGCCGCATCGTTTTCATAGGTTCGGAAGTGATATGAAACAACTCCTCTCTTGTTACAGTTTGGCTTTGTTTGCGGGGGCAGCTTCCTCTGCCCGCCGCCGGGCGGTCTGTGACCCGGTCCGCCGCCGGGCGCCCTCCCCAGCAGGAGGGCGTTTGACTTGCCTGGTTTGTGTGTTTTAATCGCTGCATCGTCTGTTGGGCGGCGTGCAGCAACTGCCCTATCTTAGCAGACCGGGGCCGTTTTGTCAAATCCGGGGCGGCCCGGTCGTTATCTTTTTGTCATTCTTTTGTGGGCAGGTTGCACAAACTTTTCGTTCATGTTTTGTAGTTTACGTCAGCTTCCCTCAATTTTCGTTTGAAAAGCCGGCCGGAATCTGTAACAGAAATTTAACATTTATTTTTCGTTCCGGACGCAATTTTTTCCTGCCGAGGGGGGAAAGAGGCAAAAAATCTCCCTTTTTCGGGCAGAAAACCGCGCGCGAAAGGACACACTGTCCCCCCGGGCGGCGCGAAGGTACAATGGCCCCAGAAGCGGGGCCGCCCAAGCGCCCCGGGAAAGGAAGGTTTACAAGACAGAACACATGATGCACATCGAGATCACACCGCGGCAGGTGTCGGGCTGCACCGACTTCATCCCGCAGCCGGCCCGGCTCCACCTGGGCAGCCGGAACGCGCAGGGGGTGGACACCCTCTCCTTCGCCCTGCCCGAGGCGTGGGCGGGGATGAGCGTCTCCCTGCACATCCAGCAGGACGACGGCACCCTGCCCGCGCCCTTACTGCTGGACAGCCAGGGGCAGGTGGCGGTGGACCGGCGGCTGACCGCCGCCGCCGCGGGCCGGTGGATGCTGGCCGCCACCGACGGCGAAGGCTACACCGCCTACACCCTGCCCGGCAGCTACGACACCTGCGAGACCCTGCCCACCGACGGGGACGCCGCGCCCCCCGACGACACCCTCTACGAGCAGTTCGTGGCGCAGGTGGCGGCCAGCGCCGCGGCTTCGACAGCCGCCGCCGGCGAGGCCGCCCTCAGCGCCGGGACGGCCGGGGACGCCGCCGCACAGGCCGCCGGCGCAGCCGGGGACGCCGAGGCGCAGGCCTTCGCCGCCGAGGCGAGCGCCGACCGGGCCGAGGCCGCCGCCCTGCGGGCCGAAGCCGTCGCCCCCGAGGAGGGGCCGGTCATCAGCGTCAACAGCATGGGCGGGCGGGTGCAGCTGGACGCTTACGACGTAGGCGCCCTGCCTCTGCCCGCCGCCGCGGCGGCAGGCAGCCTGCTGCGGGTGCAGTCGGTGGACACCGCCACCGGCGAACTGACCACCGAGGCGGTGCCCGAGGCCGACCTGACCGGCTTTGTCCGCCGCACCGACCTGCCCACCGCGCAGCAGGCCGGCCCCGTCAAACTGGGCAGCGGCTACGGCCTGGCCCTGACCGCCGGCGGCGAGCTGCGGCTGGCCCCCGCCGGCGCGGACGCCCTGGCGGCCATGAGCGACGGGTGGGCCCCCGTTACCCCTGCGCTGCTGCCGCTGGCCGTCAAGCTGGCCCTGGCGTCGGCGTGGGACTCCGCCGGCTGGACCGACGCCGACCGGGCAAGCGCCCGCGCCACCCTCGGCGCGGCGGAAGGGGAGGCCGTCTCGGCCGCGCTGGAAGCCCTTGAAACGCGGGTGGAGACTTTGGAGCTCAAGTACGGCGCCGAGGTCACCGAGCACCCCTTTACCGCCGACCTGGCGGGGCTGCAGAACCTGACCGTCACCGGCATCTGGGACCCGGACGCGGCCCGCATCGCATTTTGAAAGGAGGAACGCACACATGGCATCGACACTTTCCGCACAGGCAGCGGGCAGCACCGTCACACTGGACGTGGATGGCAGCCCCTGCGATTTTCTGGTGGTGCAGCAGGGCAAGCCGGACGACAGCTACGACGACAGCTGCGACGGCACCTGGCTGATGATGGAGGGCCTGTACAACGAGATGGCCTGGGGCGGCGCAAGCACCAACAAATACAGCGCCTCCGACGCGCACGCATGGCTGAACGACGACTTTCTGGCCCTGCTCGACCCCGACATCCTGGCCATGGTCAAAACGGTCAAAATTCCGGTGGCCGACGGCGCCGCCGTCCTGACCGGCGCAGACGGGCTGGAAGCGAAAGCCTTCCTGCCGTCGGCGCGGGAGGTGGGGTGGGTGGCCTCGTCCTTCCCGGTCGAGGGCAGCTGCCTTGCCTTTTTCGACGGCTTTTCCAACTCGGACGACCGGCGGATGGCCTACGACAGCGCGGGCGCCAGCAAAAACTGGTTCACCCGCACCTACGTCCGCTCTTCGGGGCGGGTGGCGGGCATCCTGCGCTCTTCGGGCGGGCCCACCCAGCAGGACCCCGACGCCATCATGTTCCTGCGGCCGGTGATGATCTTCCCCTCCGGCACCCTTGTCAGCGACAGCGGGGCCATCCAGCCCAACAGCCCGCCCGCCGTCACAAGCCCCAGCGGCACCGACGGGGCCAACATCGGGGTGCGCAACACCCCCTTCCTGCTGGAATACACCGCCGCCGACCCCGACGGCGGCAGCCTCACCCTCACCGAGGCGCTTGACGGCGAGACCACCCGCACCCTGACGGCGGCGTCGGGCGTCGCCCAGCACTTTGCGGCGGTGAACGACCCGCCCGCCTTCCTGCAGCTGGAAAACGGCGCCCACACCCTGCAGGTGACCGCCAGCGACGGCGCGGCGTCCGGCAGCCTGGGCCTGACCTTCACCAAGGCGGTGACCTCCGCCAGCCTGACCCTGACCCAGCCCATTGCGGCGTCCGCGCCCATCAAGGCGGCGGTGCTGACGGTGGGGGGCAGCATCCCCGCCGACGCCGACTACAGCGTCGAGGTGACCAACAACGCCCTCGACCCCGCCCCCGTCTGGCAGGACGCCACCGACGAGGTGCGCCAGGGCGGCAACATCGTCTTTTCCAACCGCACCGCGGCGGAAAGCCCGGCCTTCAACTTCCGCATCCAGGCGGCGCGGGGCCTCTCGGGCACAGGGGGCTACATCGACAGCGTCACCGGGGCCTTTCAGTGAGGGCGGGGCTTTGATTCTTCTTGACAAACGCGAATGGTTCCTGTTATACTTTTTTGTGTAAAACGCACACACGCACGCGACCTTCAAAGGAGGTAAGGCCTATGCGTTACGTCTGCCCCATCTGCGGCTACATCTACGACGAAGGCGCCGAGGGGGTCCCCTTCGACGCCTTGCCCGACAGCTGGAGCTGCCCGCTGTGCGGCGCACCCAAGCTGATGTTCGAGCCTGAAGCCGCGCCCGCGCCGGTCGCGGCGGCCGCCGCTGCGCCCGCCGACCTTGCTCTCGACGAGGATATGCGGCAGCTCTCGGCGGGGGCGCTGTCCGCCCTGTGCTCCAACCTTGCCCGCGGCTGTGAAAAGCAGTACAAAGCCGAGGAAGCCGCCCTCTTTGCGCAGATCGCCGATTTCTTCGCGGCGGCCGCGCCCCGGCAGACCGGCGTCAGCCTCGAGGAGCTGTCGGCGCTGCTGCGGGAGGACCTCGACGCCGGCTACCCCGCCCTGCGCGCGGCTGCGGCGGCGGAAGGGGACCGCGGCGCCCTGCGCGTCTGCGTCTGGGGCGAGAAGGTGACCAATATGCTCTACGCCCTGCTCGGCCGCTACCAGCGGGAGGGGGAGGCCTTTTTGCAGAACACCCAGGTATGGGTCTGCACGGTCTGCGGCTTTATCTACATCGGGGACGCCCCGCCCGACATCTGCCCGGTGTGCAAGGTCCCCGCCTGGAAATTTGACAAGATCGAAGGGAGGCGCCCGGCATGACCGACAAGAAGGAATCCCCCAAACGGGTCGCGGTGCGCAACCTGCGGCTGTGCACCAAGGACTGCCTGTGCCTGTACGTCTGCCCCACCGGCGCGTCTGACACCGAGGACAGCGTCATCGACACCGCCAAATGCGTCGGCTGCGGGGTCTGCGCCGACGCCTGCCCCAGCGGGGCCATCTCGATGGTGCCGGCAAGCTACCCGCCCCAGCAGAAAAAGAGCGGGGCGGTCACCGCCGACGCCTACGCCCTCGCCAACCGCAAGGCACAGCAGGAGCAGGCCGCCCGGCAGCTGGCCGATACGGCCGGCGCCGACGGGCTGTACCGCCTGCTGACCGCCATGGCGCGCTCGGCCCGCCTTGTCAACGAGGACCTGCTGCGGGAGGCAGGCTATATGCTGCCCCAGAGCGGCAACGCCCACGAGCTGCTGCGCAGCTGGGCCGCCGACCCGCCGGGCCCCGGCTTCCCCACAGACGCCGCGCGGGAGCTGCTCAGCCGCCTGCCCGACAACGACGCCGGGCCCTGACCCCCGCGCCCTGCATCAAAACGCCCCGCCGGGCGGACTGTGAACGGTCCTGCCCGGCGGGGCGCTTTTGTTCGGTTTACTTCCCCCTGCTGTAGGTGTCGGCCAGGGCGCGGGCCAAAGACGCCATCTGGGCGCGGACCTCGGCGGGGGCGGTGATGGTCACCTTGCCGCCGAAGCCGCAGACCCACCCCAGAAACGGGTCGCTGACGCAGATGGGGGCGGTGAAGTGGAAGCCGCCGTCGGCGTCGTCGATCAGGATGGTCTCCTGCCCGAAGCGGTCGAGCATGGTCTGGCGCAGCTCGGCGGCGCAGCGCAGGGTCACCTGGTACTCGGGGCCGCCGTACATATGGAAGTGCTTTTTCAGGTAGGCGGGCAGGTTGAAGTTCGCAAACGCCTCCTGTCCCTGCCGGGGGCTGTCCGGCAGCACCGTCACCCGGCTCATCCGGTCGACCCGGTAGTGGCGGATGCCCGCCGGCTGCGCGTAGTCCTGGTAGGCGATGAGGTAATAGGCGCCGCTGTCCCAGGCCATCTGCCAGGGGCTGACGATGTGGTCCTTGCCGTTGGCATAGTGGAAGGCCACCTGCCGCCCGGTGTGGATGGCGTCGTGCAGCGCGTCGATGGTGTACAGCACCGCCTTGTTCCGGCTGCGGGGGCGGCCCGCCACCACCACCTGCCGCTGCAGCTGCTCGGCCTCAAAGCGGCTGGTCAGCCGCTCCAGCTTGCGGATCAGCGCGTCGGTCTCGTCCTGCGGGATGAAGCGGCAGCTCTGCACCGCGTCCACCAGCAGCTTGAGCTCGGCCAGCTCGAAGTCGCGGTGGGCCAGCCAGTAGCCGCCGCCCCGGCCCCGCTGCATCATGATGTCGTAGCCCATGCCCCGCAGCGCCTCGATGTCGCTGTAGATGCACTTGCGCTCGCAGGGGACCCCCCGGGCCAGCAGCATCTCGGTCAGATCGGGCACCGCGAGGCGGTGGTGTTCGTCTGTCTCCTGCTCAAAGATGCGGGCGAGGGTCATCAGCTTGGGCTTCTGTTTTTCCTGTCTGGGCACGGTGGGGGCCTCCTTTCCGGGCAGTGATGGGGGGCTTATTCGTCAAAGGCGGCGCGCCGCCGGGTGGACAGGCGGAACATCTCCTCCAGCGCGGCGCGGTCGCCGGCGGCGAGGGCCGCCCGCAGCTGCGCGAGGGCCCCGTCGAACTGGTCGATCTCGGCGATGAGGTTGTCCCGGTTCCACAAAAACAGCTCGGACCACATGGTCTCGTTGATCTTGGCGATCCGCGTCAGGTCGCGGAAGGAATCGCCGGTGTACTCGCACAGGTCGGTGTTGTCGTTGGCGCACATCAGGCTGACCGCGATGGCGTGGCACAGCTGGCTAACATAGCCGATCATCCGGTCGTGCTCTTCCACCGTCAGGGTGGAGATGCGGCGGAACCCCAGCACCTCGGCCAGCTCGGTGATCCAGACGATGGCCCGGGCGGTGTTCTTTTCGGTGGGGGTGATGATGAAGTTGGCGGGGGCGAAGTTGACCTCGGCCGCGTGCTCGACGCTGGAAGTCTCCCGCCCGGCCATGGGGTGGCTGGCGATGAACTCCACCCCGGCGGGGCACATCTCCTGCACGGGGCCCACCAGGCCGGTCTTGACCCCCGACACGTCGGTGCAGATGCACCCCGGCTTGAGCAGGCGCCCGTAGGTCTCAAACCACGTCAGCAAAGCGGTGGGGTACAGGCCGAAGATGACATAGTCGGCCCCCGACACCAGGTCCTCAAAGTCATGGGTCTTGCCGCTGCGGATATAGCCCTTGTCAAGGGCGTACTGCAGGTGCTTTTCGCTGCGGTTGATGCCGTCCACCGTGAAGCCGGCCTTTGTCAGCTCGAGGGCGTACTTGCCCCCCAGCAGCCCCAGGCCCACCACCAGGTAGCGTTTGGACTTGTCAAGCATATTCATCCACCTCCACGCCCAGCTGCCGCAGATCGGCGAAGAAGCCGGGCCAGCTCTTGTTGACCGCCTGCGCCCCCTCGATGCGGGCGGGCAGGCCGGCGGCCGCCGCCAGGACGGCCAGGCTCATCACCACCCGGTGGTCGTTGTGGCCGCAGAGGGGCTCAGACGGGGGGTGCAGCGGGCTGCGGCGGACGGTGACGGTGCCGCCGCTGCTGCTGATCGCCCCGCCGAATTTACGCAGCTCCTGCTCCATGGCGGCGATGCGGTCGCTCTCTTTCAGCCGGAGGCGGCCGGCGTTGCGGATGACCGTCTCCCCCTCGCACAGCAGGCCCATCGCCATCAGGACAGGCCCGAGGTCGGGGCAGTCGGCCAGGTCGATCTCCACCCCGCGCAGCGGGCTTTTGACAAAGCGGAAGCCGCCTTCCGCCGGCCGCGCCGCCCCGCCGCACCGCCGCAGGATGTCCAAAATCACCGCGTCCCCCTGCAGGGTGTCGGGCGCAAGGCCAGTGACGGTCACATCCCCGGCCAGCGCCCCCAGCACCGCCGGGAAGGCCGCCTGACTCCAGTCGCCCTCCACCTCCATCTGCTGCGGGCGGTAGCGCTGCCCGCCGGGGACGGCGAGGGTGTTTTCATCCAGCCACCCGCTCACGACGCCGAAGCGGCGCTGGGCCGCCCGAGTCATCTCGATGTAGCTGCGGCTCTCGACCGGGGGGCGCAGGGCGATGACGCTGTCCCCCGCCAGAAGGGGCAAAGCGAACAGCAGCCCGCTGACGAACTGGCTGGACACGTCCCCCGCCAGCTCGAACCGGCCGGCGGCCAGAGGGCCCGCCGCCGTCAAGGCGCCGCCCGCCTGTTCAAACCGCAGGCCGCGGGCGGCAAACAGCGCCTGATAGACGCTTTGGGGCCGCTGCATCAGCCGCCCCCGCCCGGTGAAGGTCACCGCCGCCCCGCCGAGGGCCGCGAGGGGGATCAGAAAGCGCAGGGTGCTGCCGCTCTCGCAGCAGTCCACCGGGGCCGCGGGGGCGCGCAGGGGGTGCGCCCCGGTGATGACGGCGGCATCCCCCGCCGCCTCCACCTGCGCGCCGAAGGCGGCCGCCGCGCCGAGGGTGGCGTCGATGTCCTGGCTGTGGGCCAGGCGGCCGATGCGGCTGACCCCGTCGGCCAGCGCCGCGCAGAGGACCGCCCGGTGGGCCATGCTCTTGCTGGGCGGCGCGGCGAGGGCCCCCGCCGGCGGCCCGCCCGGCCTGATCAAAGCGTCCATCTCACATATCCCGGCCGACCGCCCAGGCCACCTGGCGGCACTTGGCCATCGCCTTGGCAAAGGCGTCGGGGGTCAGGCACTGCGCGCCGTCGCTCCACGCGTGGCGGGGGTCGTAGTGGACCTCCACCTCCAGCCCGTCGGCGCCGGCGGCCACCGCCGCGATCATCATCGGCTCGACCAGGCCCGATTTGCCGGTGGCGTGGCTGGGGTCGACCACCACCGGCAGGTGGGTGCGCTCATGGATGATGGGCACCGCCGACAGATCGAGGGTGTTGCGGGTGTACTTTTCAAAGGTGCGGATGCCCCGCTCGCAGAGGATGACCTGCTCGTTGCCGCCGGCCATGATGTACTCGGCGCTCATGATCCACTCCTCGATGGTGTTGCACAGGCCGCGCTTGAGCAGCACCGGCTTATGCATCTTGCCCACCGCCTTGAGCAGCTGGAAGTTCTGCATATTCCGCGCGCCGATCTGCACCACGTCGACGTACTCTTCAAACTCGGGGATGCGGTCTTCGCTCATCAGTTCGGAGACGATGGGCAGGCCGGTGGCCTCGCGGGCTTTGACCATGTCGAGGATGCCCTCGGTCTCAAGGCCCTGGAAGGAGTAGGGGGAGGTGCGGGGCTTGTACGCGCCCCCCCGGAAGAGGGTCGCCCCGCCGGCTTTGACGCCGGAGGCGATCCGCAAAGCCTGCTCTTCGCCCTCGATGCTGCAGGGGCCGGCCATGACGGCGATCTTCTCTTTGCCGCCGATCTTCACCCCGCCGCAGTCGATGACCGAGTCGGCCGGGTGGAACAGGCGGTTGGCCCGCTTGTAGGGGGCCGACACGCGGGTGACGTTGTCCACCCAGGGGTTGGCGAGGATGCTGCGCTCGTCCAGCTTGGTGGTGTCGCCCACCAGGCCGAATACGTTGTAGTCGGTGCCCGAGATGAGGGTGACCGACAGGCCCAGCTTCTCAAATTGATCGACGATCTTGTCCAGTTCTTCCTGCGGGGTGCCTTTTTTGGTCGAGATGATCATGGGTGTTTCGTTCCTTTCTGCTTTCTATACTTTCCGCATCGGCCCGCGCGTGCGGCGGGCCGTCAGCGAAGCTGACTTGCATGGTTCACAGCGCGAACAGCTGTTCGAGGGCCGCCAGGGCGGCGTCCACCGCCTGCCCGATGGCGCCGTCGTTGGGGATGACGGCGTCGGCGGCTTGGCGGTAGAGGGGCCGGCGCTCGGCTTCCATCTGCCGCAGCGCCTCCCGGCTGGAGGACAGGGGCCGCCCGCCCCCCACCGCCAGCACGTCCAGCGGCCGGTCGATGCAGAGGATGACCCCGTTCTGCCGCAGGGCGCGGACGTTTTCGGCCCGTTTGACCACGCCGCCCCCGCCCGAGATGACAAGGCCGCTCTCTTTGCCGAAGCGGCGGGCCTGCTCGCTCTCCCGCGCGCGGAAGCCGTCCTCCCCCTCCGCCGCGAAGATGTCGGGGATGGCGCGGCCGGCCGCCTTGACGATCTCGGCGTCCAGGTCGACGAAGGGGCGGCCCAGACGTTTGGCCAGGGCGCGGCCTATGGTGCTCTTGCCGCTCGAGGGCATCCCCACCAGGCTGACGTTGAGGATGTCCCGCCGCAGGGCGGCCGCCCCCCGCTCGATCTCGCCCTCCCGGTCGGCAAAGGGCCGGCCGAGGAAGTATTCGGCGGCATACACCGCCTGCGCCACCAGCATCTCAAGGCCGCAGGCGGCGACGGGCACGCCGGCTTCCTCGGCGCGCAGTAGCAGCTCGGTGCGGGCGGGGTTATAGACCACGTCCACCACCGCCTCCAGCCCCGGCATGGCGGCGACATCCAGCAGGCAGGCCCCCACGTCGGGGTACATCCCCGCCGGGGTGGTGTTGACCACCACCTGCGCGCCCGACGCCGCGGCTTCATCATAGGACAGCTCGCCCCGGGCGCGGTCGGGCCGGCGGCTGACCGTCAGCACCCGGGCCGCGCCGGCGTCTTTCGCCACGGCGGCGGCGGTGTTGCGGGTGCCGCCGGTGCCCAAAATCAGCACCGTCCTGCCCCGGAAGTCCACCCCGCGGCGGCGGCAGAGCCAGGCAAAGCCCATGTAGTCGGTGTTGTACCCGTACAGCCGCCCGCCCCGGTTGACCACCGTGTTCACCGCACCGATGGCGGCGGCGCGGGGGTCGACCTCGTCGCAGCAGGCCATGGCCAGCTTTTTGTAGGGGATGGTGACGTTGACGGCCCGAAAGTCCCGCTGTGCGAAAAAGCGGCGGGCCTGCCCTTCGTCGGGCAGGGGGTGCAGCGCGTAGTCGTAGCCGCACAGCCGCTCGTGGATGATCTTGGAGTAAGAGTGGCCGAGCTTTGCGCCGATCAGACCGTATTCCATGCCGCGCCCTCCTCCCGGTATGCGTCGGGGGCGGTCATCCACCGCTCCCCATAGCGGGCGGTGAGCAGGTCGCCCACCGCAAGGGCCGCGGCGCAGGTCTGCACCACCGCCGCCCGCGGGACGATGCAGGGGTCGTGCCGCCCCTGGATGGTCAGGCTGGCGTTCTGCCTTGCGGCCATATCCACCGTCCGCTGTTCTTTATAAATGCTGGGGGTGGGCTTGACGGCGGTGCGGAATACCACCGGCATCCCGTTGGTCAGGCCGCCGTTCACCCCGGCGTTGCGGTTGGTCTCGGTATAGATGCGCCCCGCGCCGTCGATGCGCAGGGGGTCGTTGGCCTCGCTGCCCCGCAGTTCGGCAAAGGCGAACCCTGCGCCGAACTCGATCCCCTTGACCGCCGGGATGGCGAAGGCCGCGTGGGCCAGCGCGCTCTCGACGCTGTCAAAGAAGGGCTCGCCCACCCCGGCGGGCAGGCCGAGGACGGCGGTCTCCAGCACGCCGCCCACGCTGTCCCCTGCGGCGCCGGCGGCCCGGATGGCCGCCTGCATGGGGGCCTCGGCGGCCCCGTCCAGCAGGGCGAAGGCCGGCCCCCGGCCCTCCAGCCCGTCCAGCTGCGCGGCCAGGGCGGCGGGGTCACAAGCAAAGGGGGCGTCGGCCACCCCGGCGCAGCGGGCGATGTGGGTGCCGATGCGCACCCCCGCCCGCGCCAGCGCGCCCAGGACGATGCCGCCCCCCGCCACCAGCCCGGCGGTGATCCGGCCCGAAAAGTGGCCGCCGCCCCGGGCGTCCTGAAAGCCGCGGTACCGCGCCCAGGCGGTGTAGTCGGCGTGCCCCGGGCGCAGCCGGGCCGCCGCCGCGGCATAGTCGGCGCTGCGGGTGTTCTGATTGGCGATGGTCAGGGCGATGGGGGTGCCGGTGGTATGCCCGGCCGCCACCCCCGACAGAATGCAGATCTCATCCGCCTCCACCCGGGCGGTGGACAGGCCGTCCCCGCGGGCGCGGCGCCTGTCCATCAGGGCGGCCAGGGCGGCCTCGTCCACCGGGACACCGGCGGCCATCCCGTCCAGCACCGCCCCGATGGCGGGGCCGTGGCTCTCGCCGAAGATGGTCAGGGCCAGGGCATTGCCGAAGGTGTTCTTCATGCCTTATCCTCCAGCCCAAGCAGGGTGCGCAGCCCCTCGGTGGGGATGGTCTCGGCCCGCCAGCAGCCCAGCCCCGGCACCTTGATGACGGTGATCCTGCCGCTCTGCGCCTTTTTGTCGTGCTGCATCTCGGCGTAGACCTTTTCTTTGTCAAAGCCGGCGCGGGTGGGCAGGCCCAGCCGGCGGTAGACCGCCCGGGCCCGCTTGCGCAGGGCCTTGCTCTCGATCATGGGCAGCATCCCGAGGGCCACGCACTCGCCGTGGTACAGCCCGGTGGTCCGCCGGCCCTTGATCCCCTTGACCGCCTCGATGCCGTGGCCGATGGTGTGGCCGAAGTTGAGGGCCCGGCGGGCGCCGTGCTCGGTCTCGTCCTGCTCGACGATGGTCTTTTTGAACTTGAGGCTGCGGTAGATGATGGTGTCGATCTCGGCGTCGACGTCGCCGCTCTCAAAGATGGCGAACAGCTCGGGGTCGGCCAGCAGGCCGGCCTTGACCGCCTCGGCCAGGCCGTTGACAAAGTGGCGGCGGGGCAGCGTGGCGAGGGTGTCGGCGTCCACCACCACCAGTTTGGGCTGCCAGAAAGCGCCCACCACGTTCTTGGTGTCGCCGAGGTCGACGGCGGTCTTGCCGCCGATGGAAGAATCGATCATGGACAGGGTGGTGGTGGGGCAGTTGATGAAGTCGATGCCCCGCATGTAGACGGCGGCGGCAAAGCCGGCGAGGTCCCCCACCACGCCGCCGCCCACCGCGACGACAAGGTCGCCCCGGCCCAGCCCGAAGTCCAGCATCTGCCGCAGCACCGTCTCGAGGGTCTTGAGGCTCTTGCTGGCCTCCCCTTGGGGCACGGTGATGACGGCGGCCTCCCGGCACTGGTCGGCCACCTGGCGGGCGTAGACGGCGGGCACCCCGCTGTCGGTGACGACGGCCACCCGGCGGTTGAGGTTCGCAAATTGATAGAGGTTCTGCAGCGCCCCCCGCCGCAGGATGATCTCGTAGCTGCGGGGGCCCAGGTTCATGGTCAGCTTGCTGCCGAGGAAGGCTTCGCTCATTTCGTATACACTCCTAACATACGCACCGTCCGGCAGGTGCGGTCCAGCTCCCGCAGCAGGGCCTCGCTCTCGGCCCGGGCGGGGTCGCCCACCAGCTCGGCGTAAAAATAATATTCAAAGGGCACCCGGGGCATGGGGCGGCTCTTGATCGACTCCATGTTGAAGCCGGACGCGCCGATCTTCTGGATGACGGCGGCCAGTTTGCCGGGCTTGTTGTCCACCGTGAACAGCAGCGAGAAGCGGTTGCCCCGGGTGGGCTTTTCCCTGCTGATGACAATGAAGCGGGTGGTGTTGTCGCCGTCGGTGTTGATGTTGGGCACCAGCACCTCGAGGCCGTAGAGCTCCGCCGTCTCCCGGCTGGCGATGGCGGCTTTGGTCAGGTCGCCGCTTTCGGCCACGAACTTGGCGGCCAGGGCGGTGTTGTCCATGGCGGTGCAGGGCAGGCCCATCTGCTTTAGGAAGGTCTCGCTCTGGGAGATGGCCTGCTGATGGCTGTAGACCTGCCGCAGCCCGGTGAGGGATGCGCCGGGCAGCCCCAGCAGGTTCTGCTGCACCGGCAGGTCGTAGACCTGCACCACCCACAGCTCGGGGTGGTTGTAGCACAGGTCCAGCACCGCCGACACGTCCCCGGCGTGGCTGTTCTCAAAGGGGACCACCCCGCGGGCGGCGTCCCCCGACGACACCCGGGCGAACACATCGTCCCAGGTGGGGCAGCCGACCGCCTCGGCGTGGGGGAACAGCTGCCGCAGGGCGATGTGGGCAAAGGCCCCCTCCACCCCCTGGTAGGCCACGCGGTTCTGCCCCAGCAGCAGCGCCTCGTACTGGCGGGCAAGGGTCATCCGGTTGCGGACATGGTCGAGGTAATAGGGCCGCAGGGCCGGGTCGGCGATCCGCTCGGCCGCGCGGGCCAGCACCTGCTCTTCCCGCGCGGGGTCGTAGATGGGCAGGCCGCGGGCCTGTTTGTAGCGGGCCACCTGCACCACCGACCGCATCCGCCGCTCAAACAGGGCGGCAAGCTGCGCGTCCACCTCGTCGATCTCCCGCCGGGCCTGTTCCAGCTCGTTTGCAGGGGACATAGGGGGTCACTCCCTTCTCTTTCACGGTTTTTCACTCTGTATGAAGAGTATACCATAATCCGTACGCCTGCACAATCCAAAAAACGCCCCGTCTGCATCGAGGCGGGGCGTTCATGCCGGTCATTGCTCAGGTTTTTCCCGCCCGCCGCGCGTCAGCTGCGCAAAGCTGCGGGCGGGGCGGTAACAGGGGGCGTAGGGGTTGCCGAGGGCGGCGGCGCTGGGCGGCTGCGGCCGGGCCGGGCGGGGCGGGGCGCTGTGCCGGCGCTTGACGCGCAGGCGCTTCATTCCGCGTCCTCCGCCGCCGTCGAGACGGCGCCGGCGGTCAGCGCCTGCCACAGCGGCTCGCTGGGGGCGATGCTGTCGGCCGAGCCCTCGTTCCACGCGCCGCGGAAGGCCACATAGAACCGGCTCATGTACTCCTGGCTGTCCCCCGAATACGCCTGGGTGGCGTCGGGGCCGTAGCCGCCCAGCTCCAACCCGGTGAGGACGGGGCAGTCGGTCCAGCGGTAGACCATGTTCCACCAGTCCTCGTCCGAGCCGCCTTCGGGCAGGCTGCCGTCCAGGTAGCGCAGCGCGCCGGTGTTCTCTTCAAAGCCGGCGGGGTCGGCAAGGATGTAGATCGAGCTGAGCGCCCCCTGCACGTCGGCGAACAGTTTGGTGGTGCCCGCCATGGCGAGGTAGGCGTCCCCCCCGCCGCTGTAATCCACCGTGTAGACGTTGACGGTGACCACCGTCTCGCCGTCGCCGTTCATGTCCTCGCCATAGGCGGCAAGCTGGGTCTGCAATGCCTCCAATGTGTCGTCGGGCAGGTAGTAGGGGCTGACCACCGCCACGTTGTAGTCGGGGTGGACGGTGAACAGGTACTGCCCGATGAAGCTGTAGCCCACAAAGCCGATCACCACCGCGGCGATCAGCACCCACTTGAGGTTATAGTCCCACCAGTTGTTCCACCGCTCCCTGCGGGTATAGTGCTTTTCCCGCACGGGGCGCAGGTCCTCTTCCTTGATGTCGCGTTCATACAGGTAGCTTGCCATAGGTCGCTTTCCTTCCTTGCAGATGCGCAGCGCAGATTCACAGCACGGTGTGGTCCAGCCTTGTCAGGGCCGCCTGGATGTTCTGGCGGACCGCCTCGGGCAGCTGCCGCTGTTCCTCCCGGCTCATGCCGGCGGTCTGGATGGCGGGCAGGATGGTCACCCGGACGGTGCCGGGGTGGACGATGTAATTGTGGCTCTCGTAGAGGGCGCGCGCCCCGCTGATGGCCACCGGCACCACCGGCGCGCCGCTCTTGATGGCGATGCGGAAGGCGCCCGCCTTGAATTCGCCCACGCCGCCCTCTTCGCCTTTGTAGCGGGTCCCCTCGGGGAAGATGGTGAAGCTCTCGCCCCGGCCGACCACCGCCGACGCGTCCTTCAGCGCCTGCAACGAGCCGCGCACGTCGTCCCGCTGCACATAGACGCAGCCCAGCAGCCGCATCCACCGGCTGAGCAGCGGGATATGGGCCAATTCCTCTTTGGCGAGGATGCCGTGGGGCTTATCCAGCCCCACCAGCATCAGCGGGATGTCAAAGTAGCTGCGGTGGTTGCCCACAAAGACCGCCGCGCCCGACGGGGGGATATGCTCCCGCCCTTCGACGATCAGCTGCACCCCCGCCGCCTTCAACAGGCCGCGGCACCACCGGGGGACGTAGGTATCCACGATGCGGCGCACCGTCTCGCGGTCGCCGGCGTCGAGGGCTTTCTCGCCCCGGCGCAGCGTGCCGTACAAAAGCAGCATATACCCGAACATATAGACATACATCACGATGGTGCGCAGAACATACAGAATACTCAAATCCGCATCCCTCCCATACTCTCCATTCCATTGTACACAACTGCTTTTATTGTAGCACAGATCGGCCCAAAATGGGAGGTTGGAAACACATTTTTTACAAAAGCGGCGGGGGTGGGGTCTTGCAAAATCGGCCAAATGCAGGTATTATGTAAAGTGAACAAAAGCGGACAGAGTCTGCTCGACCCGGATGGGCGGTTTCCACAGCCTTTGCGGGGACGGAATGGACAGAATGAAGGGGACGTAGAAATGGGACTGTTTACAAACTACTCCAAAGAGGGGCCCGGCGTTGAAAAGGACACCCCCCGCAAGACCGGCATAGGCCGCTTCTTCGAGCTGGTGGGCCGGGATATGAACGGCATGTTCATGGCGAATTTCCTGGCGTGCATCGGCTTTATACCGGTCATCTGCCTGGTGTATGTGGGCTTTCTGATGCGCAGCCTGCTGGTGATGCTGGTCAGCGCCGCCATCGGGGGCATCGTCGCGGGGCCGGTCTTGGCCGGCATGTACGACACCGTGCTGCGCGCGCTGCGCGACGAGCCCGGCTACTGGTGGAACACCTACCGCCGCGCCTTCCGGCAGAACTTCAAGGCCAGCATCCTGCCCGGCATCCTCTACTGCGTGGTCATCACCTTTCAGATCTTTCTGATCTACTTCTGCTTCAGCATGCTGGCCCAGGGCGAGAACGTCGGCACCGGGCTGTGGGTGGGCGCCATCCTCAACCTGGTGATCTTCCACATGATGTTCGCCTATATGTGGCCGCAGATCGTGCTGATGGAGCAGCCCTTCCGCCAGACCCTGACCAACAGCCTGCGGTGCATGCTGGCTTTTCTGCCCCATGCGCTGGCGGCCTCCATCGTGCAGATCGTGTTCTGGGGACTGGTGATCCTGACCATGCCGCTGGGCGTCTTTCTGATGCTGATCTTCGGCTTCTGGTTCACCTGCGAGATCTGCTGCCAGATCGTCGGGGGCGACCTGGAGCGCGTCTTCCATGTGGAAGAGCGGCTGCGGGCCAAGCGGGACGCCGAACTGGCAGCCTCCCTCGCAGCCGAGCGGCTGGAAGCCGGCGATGACGACGGCGACGGCAGCACCGACGCCTCCGACAGCGAATGACCGCCCCCGTTTGCCCGGGGCGGCGAGGAATGTGTGAATGGAACAGAAAAACAACCTGATCCTGCAGGGGACCGAGACCTTTTCCCGCGGGGCGCTGGACAACGTCGCCCTCGACAACGGGTGCCTGGTGCTGGACTCCTCCGCCGGGCGGTACCTGCCCTACGGCAGCTATACCTCCCCCGAGCTTGCCATGCCGGCCTTCTGCAACCTGAACGTCAGCTGGAACGCCCTTGCCCCCGAGAACACCCTGCTGGAAGTGCGCTGCCGCATCTACGCCGGCGGCAGCTGGACGGGGTGGATGAGCTTCGGCAAGTGGGCCCCCGACTACCCCCGGCGCAGCGTCCACACCCAGACCGACGACGGCCTGGTCTTCCTGATGGGGGACACCGTCACGGTGGCGGTGCCGGGGGGCGGGGCAGGCATCCAGCTGCAGGTCAACCTCTCCTCCAACGACGCCAAGGTGACCCCGGCGGTGCGGCTGCTGGCCGCGGCCGTCCGCCCCCTGGAGTGGGACCGGCAGGACGGCGCGGTGATCAACCGCCGGCTCTACCTGCCCGCCTACAGCCTGGCCGGGCGCGACCCCAGCTTTGGCCGCGAGATGGACCTGCCGCTGGTGATGGCCGCCCTGATGAACCGCTGGGGGGAGGACATCCTGCCCGAAGAGGTGGCCTACACCATGCTGGACGCCGCCACCACCGGGGTACACAACGCCGCCTATGCGGTGGCGGCAGCCGCCTGCTGCGGCTACCCCTGCTGGCAGGGCTGGCTGGACCTGAAGGAGCTGCGGGCCCAGATCCACGACGGCTGCTCGGTCGGGGTGGAGATGGAGACCCGCCTGGCCGGCCAGAAAGAGCCGGTGCGGGTCTGGATGGCCCTGCGTGGCTTCGGCCATGACGACGATGTGATGGCGAACTTCGTGCAGCTGAACGACCCCACCGCCGAAAGCGACGAGGCCGCCGTCCGCACCATGCCGGTGGCGGAGTTCCAGCGGACCTTTACCGGGCGGGCCATCGTCCTGCGGCCCAAGCCCCGCAGCGCCGCCGCCAACCGCCCCCGCCGCCTGCGCTGCGGGCTGGAGCGGGGCGGGGAGGACAGCGAATGGTTCTTCACCCGGCAGGGCGGGCGGGACGCCCTGCCCGAAGAGTTCAGCGGGTGGATCGCCTGCACCCTCTACGACGGGGTGGCCCACGCCACCACCGCCCACAAGACCTTCCGCCGGGTAGAGCGGACCGCCGCCGGCGGCCTGCGCCTGCCCGCCGAGGTGATACATACCGGGGGCCGGTGCTGCGTCTACGCCGTGGACCAGACCGGCAGCATGCGGGTGGCCGAACTGACCCTGCCCGCCGCACCCGGCGCTTCCAACGCCTGAAGAGGGCCGCGCGCCCTTTCAGTCCCCTGCAACCGATCAGCCGGGCCCGCCGCCCGGCTGCCAAAAGATGGGAGGAACGATTTATGGCAAAAACGATCATCACTTTGAGCCGTGAGTACTGCACCGGCGGCCGCTTCATCGCACAGGATGTAGCCGACGCCCTCGGCCTCAAGCTCTACGACAAGGAGCTGATCACCATGGCGGCCCGTGACTCCGGCCTGTCCGAGGAGGCCGTTGCCGCCAGCGAGAAGCGCCACACCCACAGCCTGCTGTACAGCCTGTACACCATGGGCACCGACCTGCCCCTGAGCGACCAGGTCTTTATCCTGCAGAGCCGGATCATCAAGAAGCTGGCCGAAGAGGGCCCCTGCGTCATCCTGGGCCGCTGCGCCGACTACGTCCTGCGGGAGCGCACCGACGTGCTGCACGTCTTTGTCCACGCGCCGCTGGAGTGGCGGCGGGAGTACGCCAAAACCAACCCCATCGTCAAGGCGACCACCGAAAAGGGCATCCGGGAGGAGATCGACAAGACCGACCGGCAGCGCGCCGCCTACTACAATTACTACACCCAGAACCGCTGGGGCGACGTCCACAACTATGACCTGAGCGTCAACGCCGCCCTCGGCAAGGATGCCTGCGTCCAGATGATCCTGGCCGCGGTCAAGGCCAAGGAGGCCTCCCTGGGCTGAGGGCCGGGGCGTATAAGCCGTTTTACACAATGGGCAGGGTGCGGGCGCATTCTGCCCATTTTTCGGGTATCGTGAGGAGGAACCAGACCCCAATGGAAACTGAACGCGCATCCGCCGCCCCATCCGCCCGGGAGAATATCATGGGCACCATGGACATCAACCCCCTGCTGATCAAGCTCAGCGTGCCCATGATGATCTCGATGCTGGTGCAGGCGCTGTACAACGTGGTGGACTCGGTCTTTGTCTCGCAGGTCAGCGAGAACGCCCTGACCGCCGTCTCTCTGGCCTATTCGCTGCAGAACGTCATGATCGCGGTGGGGGTGGGCACCGGCGTCGGCGTCAACGCCCTGCTGTCCAAAAGCCTGGGCGAGGGCAACCGCAAACGCGCCAACGCCACCGCCGAGAACGGCATCTTCCTGGCGGTGTGCAGCTGCGTGGTCTTTATGATCGTCGGCTTTACCTGCATGGAGCCGTTCTTCCGCTCGCTGACAAGCGACGAGGACATCATCCGGCAGGGGGTGGACTACCTTGCCATCTGCTGCATCTTCAGCCAGGGGCTGTTTGTATCCACCATGATGGAAAAGCTGCTGGCCTCCACCGGGCGGACCAAGTACAGCATGATCAGCCAGCTGTGCGGCGCGCTGACCAACATCGTGCTGGACCCCATCTTCATCTTCGGCTACTGCGGCGAGGCGCTGTCGGGGACGGTGGGCGCGGCGGCAGCCACCGTCATCGGCCAGTATGTCGGCGCGGCGGTGGGCCTCTACTTCAACCTGTGCAAAAACGATGAGATCCAGCTGTCTGTGCGGCATTTCCGCCCGTCGGCCAGGACCATCGGCCGCATCTACGCGGTGGGGCTGCCCAGCATCGCCATGCAGTGCGTGGGCAGCGTCATGACCTTTGTAATGAACCGCATCCTCATCGCCTTCTCCAACACGGCGGTGGCGGTCTTCGGCGTCTACTTCAAGCTGCAGAGCTTTGTCTTTATGCCGGTGTTCGGGCTGAACAACGGCGTGGTGCCCATCATCAGCTACAACTACGGCGCCCGCCGCCCCGCCCGCATCCGGCAGGCCATGCGGCTTGCCGTCCTGTACGCCGAGGCCATCATGCTGCTGGGGGTGGCGATCTTTGAGCTGTTCCCCGGGCAGGTGCTGGGCATCTTTGCCGCCAGCGACACCATGCTGGGCATCGGCCGCACCGCGCTGCGGATCATCGCGGTCCACTTCCCGCTGGCGGCGGTGGGCATCGTCTTCGGCGCGGTCTACCAGGCGCTGGGCAACGGCCTGTTCAGCCTGTACATCTCGCTGTGCCGGCAGATCGTGGTGCTGCTGCCGGCGGCCTGGCTGCTCAGCATGACCGGCCGGCTGGAGCTGGTGTGGCTGGCTTTCCCCATCGCGGAGGTGGTCAGCGTCAGTTTGAGCTGCCTGTTCATGCTTTACACCAACAAAAAGATCCTGGCCCCCCTCTCGCAGGGGCAGCCGGGGTGAAATGCCCGCCGGCCCGGGCATACTGAAAACAGGCCGGTCCGCTCAAAAGGCCCGCAAAGGAGGCGTCCGTTATGAAAAATCTGAAGTGGAACCTGATCCTGATGAGCCTGTTCTATCTGGCGCTGGGCATCTTCCTGCTGGCGGTGCCGGGGGTGGCGCTGAACATGGTCTGCTACGCCCTGGGCGGGGTGGTGCTGGCCTGCGCCGCCCTGCAGCTGATCCGCTACTTTACGGTGGAGCGCAAGGTGTTTCAGAGCTCCTTCACCCTGATCTCGGGGCTGGTCTGCCTGGGGCTGGGGGGCTTTCTGATCCTGCGCAGCGACATCGTGGTGCGGATCCTGCCCATCGTGTTCGGGCTGTTCGTGGTCTTTGACAGCCTGGGGCGGCTGCAGAACGCCCTGGAGCTGCGCCGCTGCGGCTACCCGAGCTGGAAGTGGTTCATCCTGCTGGCCCTGCTCAGCGTGGTGCTGGGCGGCATCATGATCTTCGACCCCTTCGGCGCGATGGAGACGCTGGTCATGGGCATCGGCATCATCCTGCTGATCGAGGGCGCCTTCAACCTGGGCGGCGCGGTCTACACCGCGCTGGCGGTGCGGCGGTTCCAGAAGATGCACCCCGAGACCGAGGCTGTGCTTGAGTCGGTCACCGGCGTCGACCTGAACGGGGACGGGGTGATCGGCGCGCAGCGCGCCGCCGCTGACGCCGAGGCCACCGCCCGCGAGCTGGACACCGTGGACGAGAGCGCCGAGGTCCATCAGGAATAATAAAACAAACGCCACCTGCACAAGGGGCGGGCAGGCAGCCCGCCCCCTTGTCCTGCAAACTGCAACTACCAATAGGAGAAACGCCATGGAAAAATACGATCTGATCATTGTGGGGGCGGGGCCCGCCGGCATCTTCACCGCCGTCGAGCTGCTGCGCCACGGCAGCAGGCAAAAGATCCTGCTGATCGAAAAGGGCAAGCCGGTGGAGCAGCGCCGCTGCCCCAAAGCAGAGCTTGGCTACTGCGCCAACTGCCGGCCCACCTGCGCCATCACCACCGGCTTTTCGGGAGCGGGGGCCTTCTCGGACGGCAAGCTCAGCCTCTCGTATGAGGTGGGCGGCGACCTGCCCAGCCTGATCGGGGCGGACTACGCCCAGAAGCTGATCGATTACACCGACAAGATCTACCTCGACTTCGGCGCCGACCCCCACGTCGAGGGCATCTACACCGGCGAGGAGATCCGCGCCATCCGCAAAAACGCCATCAAAGCCGGCCTCAAGCTGGTGGACTGCCCCATCCGCCATCTCGGCACCGAGAAGGCCCATCAGCTCTACCTCGCGGTGGAAAAGCACCTGCAGAGCGCCGGGGTGGAGATGCTCTTTTCCACCGAGTGCGAGAACATCCTGCTGGACGGCGACGCCTGCCGCGGGGTGGTGGTGCGGGAAAAAGACGGCCAAACCCGCGCCATCCACGCCGACCGGGTGGTCATCGGCACCGGGCGGCGGGGCGCCGACTGGCTGGAAAAGCTCTGCGCCGAACACCACATCGCCCACAAGCCCGGCACGGTGGACATCGGCGTGCGGGTGGAGTGCCGCAATGAGGTGATGGAAAAGGTCAACCGGGTTCTGTACGAATCCAAGCTGATCGGCTACCCCCGCCCCTGGAAAAACAAGGTGCGCACCTTCTGCCAGAATCCCGGCGGCTTTGTGGCGCAGGAAAACTACGACAACGACCTGGCGGTGGTGAACGGCCACAGCTATAAGGAGAAAAAGAGCGAGAACACCAACCTGGCCATCCTGGTATCCCACAACTTCACCGAGCCCTTCAACCAGCCCATCGCCTACGCCCAGAAGGTGGGCGAACTGACCAACATGCTGGGCGCCGGGCGGATCATGGTGCAGCGGTACGGGGATATCCTGGACGGCAAGCGCACCTGGCCGGAGGAGCTGGCCCGCAGCAACGTCCGTCCCACCCTCACCGACGCGGTGGCAGGGGACATCACCGCGGCCATGCCCTACCGCGCCATGACCAACATCATCGAGTTCATCCGGATGCTGGATATGGTGGTGCCCGGCTTTGCCGCCTACGAGACCCTGCTCTACAGCCCTGAGCTGAAATTCTATTCCAACAAGGTGCGGATGGACCAGAACCTGGATACCAACATCCGGGGCCTGCACTGCCTGGGAGACAGTTCGGGCTGGACCCGCGGCCTGATGATGGCCAGCGTCATGGGTGTGCTGATGGGCCGCAAACTGGCCGAAAAAGAGGGCCTGGCCCTGCGTCCCCTGACGGCCGAAGAATGATCCCAAAGCCGGTCCTGCCGGCATAAAAGCCCGCCGCGGCCCTTCCTGCACAGGGAAAGGCTCCGGCGGGCTTCTTTTTTGCACAGCAAAAACCGGCGCCCCGTGTCTTTGGACACAGAAGCGCCGGTCTTTTTATGCAGGATTCAGCTGCGGTCGTGCCGCACAGGCATTACCAGAGGTTGGCGGTCTCGTTGTAGAGGCCCTCATAGCTCTTGGCCGAGACGCCCCAGCTGAAGTCGCAGTTCATGGCGTACTCGATCAGATGCTCCCAGTTCTCCTTGTCGTAGTAAGCGGCGTTGGCGCGGCAGCAGGCGTCATACAGTTCGTGGGCGCTGTAACCCGCAAAGGTGAAGCCGTTGCCATGGCCCTTGCTGGAGTCCTGGATGGAATCCCGCAGGCCGCCGGTCTCGCGGACGATGGGCGGCGTGCCGTAGCGGCAGGCCACCATCTGGGACAGGCCGCAGGGCTCGCTCTTGGAGGGCATGATGAAGGAATCCGCGCCCGCATAGATCTGCTGCGCCAGAGCGGTGTTGAAGCCGATGTAGGTTCCCACACGGCCGGGCCGGCGTGCGGCCAGGTCGGAGAAGAAGCTCTCATACTGGCTCTCGCCGGTGCCCAGGATGACCAGCTCGATGCCCAGATCCACCAGGCCGTCGGCGATGCTCTGGACCAGGTCGAAGCCCTTCATGCCCACCAGGCGGCTGACCATGGCAAAGACGGGGCTGCCGTCCTTGTGCAGGCCAAACTGGTCCTGCAGGGCCGCCTTGCAGACAGCCTTGCCCTCCCGGAAGTTGGCGGTGGTGTAGTTGTAGGGGATGGCAGGGTCGGTGGCGGGGTTGTTGGCGTCGGTGTCGATGCCGTTCAGGATGCCGCACAGCTTATACTGCTTCTCCCGCAGCAGGGCGTCCAGGCCATAGCTGAACCAGGGGTCCAGGATCTCCTGGGCGTAGGTGGGGCTGACGGTGGTGATCTTGTCGGCCGTCTCAAAGGCGCCCTTCATGAAGTTGGCGCAGCCGTCGTACTCCACGATGTGCTGGTCGCGATGGCCGATGCCGCAGGTGTCCTCCAGGATCTCCAAGCCATACTTGCCCTGATAGGCGATGTTGTGGATGGTGAAGATGGTCTTGATCCGGTTGAACTTGTCCAGATGGCGGTAGTACAGGTTCAGGTACACCGGCACCAGGGCGGTCTGCCAGTCGTTGCAGTTGATGATGTCGGGGGTGAAGTCCAGATAGAACAAGGTCTCCAGCACGGCACGGGAGAAGAAGGCGAAACGCTCGCCGTCATCGTAGAAGCCGTACAGGCCGCGGCGCTTGAAGTAATACTCGTTGTCCAGGAAGTAGTAGGTCACGCCGTCCCACTGGGCCGTAAACAGGCCGCAGTACTGGCTGCGCCAGCCCACAGGCACCGAGTAGTTGGTCACATACTCCAGATGGTCACGGAAGCCCAGGTCCCCGTACAGGGGCATGATGACCCGGGCGTCCACTCCGTCCTGGACCAGGGCTTTGGGCAGGGCGCCCGCCACGTCGGCCAGGCCGCCGGATTTGGCAAAGGGCGTGGCCTCGGATGAAGCATACAGAATTTTCATACGCGCAATACCTCCTCGCTTTGGATGGTCCGGGCCGGTTCAGACCGTGTGGTTCTTCTGAACGTAGACCGGGAAGCTGGCCGTGCCGGACAGCTTCTTGCCAGCAGTGATCTTGACATTCTTGTCGGTGACCACATACTCCATCTCCACGTCCTTCTCAATGACGGTATCCTGCATCAGGACGCAGTTGCGGACCACAGCGCCCTTCTTGACCTTGACGCCGCGGAACAGCACGCAGTTCTCCACCGTACCCTCGATGGTGCAGCCGTCGGCCAGCAGGGAATTGGACACCTTGGAGCCCATCACATAGCGGGTGGGGTTGTCGTCCCGGATCTTGGTGTAGACGGGGCTGTTCTTGGGGAACAGGGCGTCCAGGTTCTGCTCGTCCAGCAGCTTCATGTTCTCGTCGAAGTAGCTCTTCATGTCGCAGATGTGGGCCACATAGCCGGTGTACTCCACTGCATGGACGTTGAGGATGTTCACGTTGTGGGCCAGGATATCCCGCTCGAAGTAGATCAGGCCGCGGGCGGTGGCGTCCTTGACCAGGCGGATCAGGGTCTCGCGCTCCAGCACATAGATGTTCAGATCCAGGTTCTGGACGCCGGGACGGTAGTCGTTGAGCAGCAGCTCGGTAACGCGGCCGTCCTCATCGATGGTCAGGGTGTAGTTGTCGTTCTTGCGGCCCTCGGGGATCTCGGTCTTCTGGTAGGCCACCGTGATGTCGGCGCCGCTCTCCTGATGGGCGGCCAGCAGGGCGTTGAAGTCGAAGTTGACGGCGATGTTGGCGTCGCACATGACCACATAGCGCTCTTTCTGGTGCTCCAGGAAGCCCAGGATGGAAGCCAGGGCCTCCACGCGGCCGGAATAGATCCGCACGCCCTTTTCTGCAAAGGGAGGCACGATGTTCAGGCCGCCATGGCGGCGGGCCATATCCCACTCACGGCCGGTGCCCAGGTGGTCCATCAGGGAGTGGTAGTTCTTGCGCACCACGATGGACACGTTGGTGATGCCGCAGTTGGACATGCTGGAGAGGATGAAGTCCACCATGCGGTACCGCCCCGCGAAGGGGATGGACGCCATGGTGCGCTCCGTCACCAGCTC
>DWXX01000023.1 GCA_019118985.1 Candidatus Faecalibacterium faecipullorum | reverse complement strand
TCGAGCATGTGCTCGTTGATCCAGCTGCCGGCCGGGATGTCCTGTTTGGCATAGCCCAGCACCACCCCGTACCGGATGATCTCGCCCCCGGCGGGGATGTCCCGCAGCGCGATCTTGTGCGCCTGGGGGATGGCCTCCCGGGTGATGATGCCGCTTTCCAGCGTGACGCCGGCGGGCAGGTCGTGCACCGCTACGGCGACGTTGTCGCTGTCTTTGATCTGAATGCTCAGGCGTTCTTTCATGATGATTCACCTCATTGCGCTTACAGGCCGGCGAAGTCGGCCACACGGTCCAGGATGACGGCCCCCTCGCCCCGGCTGACCAGGCGCTTGGGGTCAAAGCGGCCCGCCGCGTCGAGGGTCATAAAGCCGAAGTAGAGGGCGCGGGCGGCGTTGGTGCCGTAGTTGGCCGCCACCTCGGCGGCGTCGGCACAGTCCGGCATGGTGCTGGAGGCGTTGCGGTAGCAGACGCCGCAGGCCTGCATGGCCACGGTGGCCATCTCCTGCCGGGTGATCAGCCGCCCTGGGTCGAAGCGGCCCCTATCCAGCGGGAAGAAGCCGTTCGCCGCAGCCGCGCCGGCGGCCGGGTCGCTGCAGTCGGTGGGCTGGACGGCGGGCAGGTCGGGGTCGGCCAGGGGCAGCAGCATCTCGGCCATCTCCAGCCGGGTGACCGGCCGCGCCGGGTCGGGCAGGTCGGGGGCAGGCAGCATCCCGCGGCAGCACAGCCGGGCCGCGGCGGAAAATGGCGTGCCGGCGGGCAGCACCCGGTAAGGAATGCTTTGGGCCCGGCTGCCCGTCTCGTCCAGGGCGGTGACCCGCAGCCAGCGGGCCGCAGACGGGACAGTGAGGCACTCCCCCTCGCCGCAGCCGCGCCACTCCTTGCCATCGGCCGAGATCTCCCAGACAAAGCGGAGGGGCTGTTCCGCCCCGCAGCTGACGGCGCTGGCCGTCACCGTCCCGCTCGGGGCCGGCACACCCAGGATGCGGGCGCAGCCCGGCCGGGGGTAGCGTTTGCCGTTGATGGTCACATCTTCCAGCACGGCGTCCTGCCAGTGGGCGGCCCGCAGCTCCCGGCGGACGCCGTCGATCTGGATGTGCCGCAGCACCAGACCGGTGATGGGCACCTCGGGGAAGGCCTCGAGGAAGATACCGTAGTCCCCGCCGTGGGCGGTGATGTTCTCGATGGTGATGTCCCGGAAGGTGGGCAGGCAGTCGCCGTTGCGGCCGTCCTCATACAGCATGGTGCCGTGGACGGCGGCCCCGTGGATGTGCTCCATCACGCTGTCCCGCAGGACCACCTGATGGACGCAGCCGCCCCGCCGGGCGTTGGTCTTGAAGCGGAGGGCGTAGGTCAGGTGGGGGCTGGAGAAGCGGTTCCCGCTGGCCACCACCCGGCAGATGCCCCCCGACATCTCGCTGCCCAGGGCGATGCCGCCGTGGCCGTCTGCAAAGTCGTTCGCTTCGATCAGGACGTCCCGGCAGGGCAGGTTCGCCTCCCGGCCGTCCCGGTCCCGCCCCGACTTGAGGCTGATGCAGTCGTCGCCGGTGTCGAAGCGGCAGTTCTTGATCCAGACGCCCTGACAGCTCTCGGGGTCGCAGCCGTCGTTGTTGGGGCCGTGGCTGGACAGGGTCACCCCGTCCACCGTGACGCTCTGGCACTGCACCGGGTTGAGCTGCCACATGGGGCTGTTTTGCAGGGTGACGCCCTGCAGCAGCACCCGCCGGCAGCGGATGAATTGGACGAAGTTGGGCCGCAGCCACCGCCCCTGTCCGAAGAAGCGCTGGCTGATCGGTACGCCCTCCTGGTTCATCCTGCGCAGGGCCGCCCGGGCGGGGGCCTGCAGGTCGGGTCTGTCGTCCGACCAGGCTTCCTCGACCTGGTGGTGCCAGTTCCACCAGTGTTCGGCGTCCGCCCCGCCGTCCAGCACGCCGGGGCCGGTGACGGCGATGTCGGCGGCGTCGCAGGCGTAGAGCAGGGCGCTGTAGTTGTAGCAGGGGGTGGCCTCCCAGTGGGCGTAGACCAGGGGGTAGTTCCGCTCCGGGTCCTCGGGGGTGAAGCAGAGCCGCGTCTCAGGGGAGGCAAGGCGCAGCTCAACCCCGTCTTTCAGCCGCAGCGCGCCGGTCGTGTAGACGCCGGGGCCCAGCTCCAGCACGCCGCCCCCCGCTGCGCTGAGGGCGTCGATGGCTCGCTGCAGCTGTTCGGTCTGCAGCTGCCCGGGCGTGGGGGCGACGGCCAGCCGGCCCGGCCCGATGCGGGGCGGGGTGATGCCGGCCAAGATCTCCCGGCGCAGCTGTTCGGCACTGCTTACCATAGGCGCCGCCGGGACGGCAGCGACACGTTTCCTGTTGTCAAAAACGTCACAGCAAAACCCTCCTTTTACATTGGATGTTTCTTTGATGGCTGGCTGTTCCTGCTTTCTGGCTTCATTATACCGCCCTTTTGGCCGGGCTTCGATACACAAAAAGTCAAGTGTTTCATAACATTTTACTCACAATAGATTGCGCCGGCGGAGCAGATGCGGTATACTCATGACAAAGGAGGAAAAGCCCATGAACACCCGCCAGTACTATTACCTGACCACCATTGACGCCTGCGGCAACCTGAGCCGCGCGGCGCAGGCGCTGGGGGTCTCGCCGTCGGCCCTGAGCAAATTCCTGGCCGAGTGCGAGCGCAGCTTCGGCTTCGCGCTCTTTCTGCGGTACGGCCGCCGGCTCTACCCCACCGCGGTGGGGCGCTTTGCGGTCGAGTGCGCCCAGAAGATATTGGACGAGCAGCGCCGGATGCTTCTGACCATGAAGGCGGTCATGGGCCGCAGCCGCCGGCAGATCCGTCTGGCCACCGCCCCCAACCGCGGGGCCATCATCTACAGCAAGATCTACCGGCCCTTCTCCCGCCGCTATCCGGACGTCGCCCTCAGCCTGACCGAGCTGCTGGCCATCGACCAGCCCGCCGCCATCGCGCGGGGACAGATCGACCTGGCTTTGGGGGCCGGCCCCGCCAGCCCCGGCACCGCCGACATCCCGGTGGCCTATGAAGAGCTGCTGGTCGCCCTGCCGGCGGCCCACCCGCTGGCCGGGCAGGAGGCCATCTGTCTGGACAGCCTGCGGGACACCCCCTTTGTGCTGCCGGGGCGGCGGCACAGCATCCGAATTTTGGCCGAGCAGCTGTTCCGGGAGGCAGGCTTTGCGCCGGTGGTGGCCTTTGAGTCGGACGACGTGCTGCTGGTGGATTCGATGCTGCACCAGGGGCTGGGGGTGGGGCTGGTCAGCCGGGTCCATGTCACGCCCTGCGACGAGCTGGTCTTCCGCCCGCTCGACCCGCCGGTGCGGCAGACCCTGCACCTGCGCTACCCGCTGGGCCGCCAACTGAGCGAGCCCGAACGCTACCTGGCCGCCCTCCTGGCCGAGGAGCGGCTGGTGGACCCCCGCTACCAGGCGGCCGACTCGCCCTTTGTGCGCCAGCTGCTGGAAGAGGCCGCGGCCCCCGCCCCCTCCGGCGCCGAAGGGGCGGAGGCCCTGCCCGGCCCGGCGCAGGAAGCGGTGCCGGAAGTCAACCTGGACAGCAAAACGCTGGAATACCTGGCGGCCATCGTGGAGGAGCAGAGCCTGTCCCGCGCGGCCGAGCGCTTCTATCTGGCGCAGCCGGCCCTCTCGCGGACGCTGCGCAGCGTCGAGGAGATGGTGGGCCTGCCCCTCTTTTCCCGGGGGCACAACCGCCTGCGCCCCACCGCCGCGGGGGCGGTCTTTGTCAACAGCGCCCGCAACATCCTGCGCATCGAGCGCGAAATGTTCGAGCGGACCCGCACCTACCGGGCCGGCCGCGGCGGCCACCTCTACCTGAGCTGTGACCCGCTGTTTTCAGCGGTGCTGCACGAAAAAGTGGAGCCCGCTTTCCGCAGGCTCCACCCGGAGCTTTCTCTTGTCATCACCGAGCAGGACCGCGCCGCCGCGCTGGAGGCCCTGGGCAGCTCTTCCGCCGACCTGGGCGTCCTTCTGGCCACCGAAGCGGCGCATCCGCCGCTGCTGTGCGAGACGCTGGCCCTGACCGAGCTGGTCTATCTCTTTGCGTCCGGCGGCAGCCCCGCGGGCTGGCAGCCCGGCGACGCCCTGCCGGCCGGCTTCCAGCCGCGGCCACAGCTTCTGGCTGAGCGCGGCTCCACCCTCCGCGGCGAGCAGGAGGCGCTGCTGGCGCAGCTGTGCCCCGCCCCGCCGCCGCCCGCCTGTGAGGCGAGCTTCCCGCTTTTGCGCCGCCTGGCCGCCCTCGGCGTCGCCGACAGCATCCTGCCGCTGCATCTGCTGCCCCGGGCGCTGCACGCCCAGTGCGCCGCCTTCGACCCGCCCCGGCCCCTCTACCTGCTGCTGGCCCGCCACCCCGGCCGCGCCCTGCCGGCCGCCGCCGCGGACCTGCAAAAGCTGATCCGTCAGGCGCTGGACGGGGCGCTGCTGCCCGCCAGCTGAGAGCGGGGCGCTGCCTGTCCAACGGCAGCGTCCCGCTCTTTTGCTGTCTGGCCATGTTTTGACACACAGCAAAGAAAAAACACCCAAACCGAATCGGTTTGGGTGCTTTTTGTGGTGGGCCATTCCCCGCATCAGCCGAACCCAGGACCTCCTCGCGGGTGACGATTTTGGATGTATCCTTAAGTGGCGGCAGGTTTGCCGGAACGGCCGCCCGCCCGTTACGCCAGCGCTTCTTCCAGATCGGCCAGCATCACGTCCAGGGCGGTGACGCCGCCCTCGGCGGTGTACCAGACGGCGGGGTGGGCCAGATAGACGATGTGGCCGTCCTGGTAGGCGCGGGTGCCTTTGACGAGTTCGTTCTCCACGATCTCCTGCGCGAGCTGTGCGCCCTCGGTCTGGATGGCGGCGTCGCGGTCCAGGATGAACAGGTAGTCGGGGTCCTTCTCAACGATGAACTCGAAGGACGCCTCGTTGCCGTGGGTGGCGGTGTCGATCTCGGCGTCCACGCCGATGTTCTCAAAGCCGATCTCCCGGCCGATCATCGAGCAGCGGCCGTCGTTGCCCAGCACGTTCAGGCCGCCGCTGGTGACAAGGCCCACGATGGCGGTCTTGCCTTCGGCGAAAGCCGCCAGCGCCTCGATGCGGCTGTCAAAGCCGGCCATCAGTTCGTCCACCTCGTCCTCCAGGCCGAACATCGAGGCGATGATGCCGGCGTTTTTCCGCACGCTCTCGACCACGCCCAGCTCGGTGTCGGTGGAGAGGAACACCACCGGCGCGATCTCGCTCAGCGCGTCGTAGGAGGAGGCCAGCCGCCCGCCGATGAAGATCACGTCCGGCTCGCAGGACATGACGGCCTCAAGGTCGGCCTCCTTGATGGTGCCGAGGTTGGCCATATCGCCGCCGATGTAGCTTTGCAGGTAGTCCAGAGAGGTCTGGGCGGTGCCCACGACCCGGTCCCCGACGCCCAGCGCGTCGAGGATATCCAGCGAGGCCATGTCCAGAATGGCGATGCGCTGCGGGTCGTAGGGGACTTCCAGCTCGATCTCCTCCCGCGCGCCGTTCAGGCTGGAAATGGCGATGGTCTCGGGCGTTGCCGTCTCGCCGGCAGCGCCCTGCGAGGAAGCGGCCGGCGCGGAGGCTGCGGGCGTGCCGGCGGCGGAGCTTGCGCCTGCGGCGGAGCCGGCGCTTTGGCCGCAGGCGGCCATCGAAGCGGCCAGGGCGAGAGCCAGGGTGAACGATGCAAGTTTTTTCATGGTGTTCTCCTTTTTGACAAGTCAATAATAGATCGACAGAGGTTTTCCCTCGATCTCCAAAATTTCAAAGTCCACTTTGTAGATGGACGACAGGGTCTCCCGGGTCATCACCTCGGCCACCGTGCCGAATTTGGCGATCCTGCCGTCCACAAAGGCGCAGATGTAGTCGGAGTAGAAGGCGGCGTAGTTGATCTCGTGCAGCACCAGGATGACCGTCTTGCCCAGTTCGTCGCAGAGGCGGCGGACGGTGCGCATCATATTGGTGGCGTGGTAGATGTCCAGGTTGTTGGTGGGCTCGTCCAGCAGGACGTATTCGGTGTCCTGCGCGATGACCATGGCGATCAGCGCACGCTGGCGCTGTCCGCCCGACAGCTCGTCGATGAAGCGGTCCTCAAAGCCCTCCAGTTCCATGTAGGCGATGGCCTGGTCGATGAGCTGTTCGTCCTCGGGGGTGGTGCGGCCGCCGGAGTAGGGGAAGCGCCCGAAGGTCACCAGTTCCCGGACGGTCAGCTTCATCTGGATGTTGTTGGACTGGGTCAGGATGGCCAGCTTTTTGGCCAGCTCGCGGCTTTTCCAGCGGGCGATGTCTTTGCCGCCGAAGTCCACCAGCCCCGCGTCCCGGGCGATAAGCCGCGAGATGATGCCCATGACGGTGGACTTGCCCGCCCCGTTGGGGCCGATCAGGGAGAGGACCTTCCCCTTGGGGATATCAAAGCTGACGGCATCCACCACCGTCTTGCCGTCGTATTGCTTGGTCAGTTGTTGTACGCGCACGTTCAGACCCTCCTTTTGGTCAGCAGCAGGTAGAGGAAGTAGAGGCCCCCGCCCACCGTGATGAACACGCTGATGGGGATGGCGTAGGTGTAGACGTGTTCCACGATCAACTGGCCCGCCACCAAAATCAGCATCCCGAACAGGGCCGACCCGGCGATGAGCTGGCTGTGCCGGTAGGTCTTGAGCAGCTGGCGGGAGAGGTTGGCGATGATGAGGCCCATAAAGGAGATGGGGCCGACCACCGCCGTGGCCACCGCGATGGCCAGCGTGACCCCCAGCAGCAGGCGGCGGATGCAGCGGTCGTAATCGACGCCCAGGTTGACCGCCTGCGCCTTGCCCAGGGTGATGACGTCCAGCAGGGCCAGGTCTTTCCGCAGGGCAAAGACCAGCGCGGCCAGCACCGCCAGGGCAAAGACGATGATCTCCCCGTTGACGTTGCTGAAGCTGGCCACCAGGGTCGTCAGCAGGCTGTCGTACTCGTTGGGGTCCATGATGCGGGTGAGGGTGGACTGGATGCTGCCGAAAAAGGAGGTCAGCACCGTGCCGATCAGCAGCACATACAGCACGTTGTAATGGGTCTTCTGGAACAGGTAACCGTAGATGACGGTGGCCGACAGCCCCATCAGGATCAGATCCACCGCAAAGGCGGCGTTGGCGTTGACGGCCAGCACGCTGCCCGACCCCGCCACAAAGACCACCGCGGTGTGGATGAGGGTATACAGCGAGTTCATCCCCAGCAGGCAGGGGGTGACGATGGTGTTGTTGATGACGGACTGGAACACCAGCGACGCCCCGCCGATGGCGAAGGCGGCGATGAGCATGACGGCCAGCTTGGGGATGCGCAGGCGCATGGCGAAATCAAGGTATTTGGGGTCCACATCCACCGTCAGATAGGCGGCGCAGGCGGCCAGCACCAGCGCAGCCAGCGCCAGCAGCTTGAGACGATTGGCCCGGCGGGCGTTGGTTTTCATCCTGCGGCCCCCCTTTCCTGCGCAGAGACAACCCCGGCGCAGCCGCCGCTGTGGGCGGCGCCAAGCCGGACGGCTTTCCGCCCGTGTTTGAGGCGGTAGAGCAGCAGCCCGATGAACAGGACGCTGCCGATGATGCCCACGATCAGCTCGATGGGCAGCTCATAGGGCGCGATGACCACCCGGGCCAGCATATCGCAGACCAGGACGAACAGCGCCCCGAATAGGGCCGTATCCACCAGCGTACCGCGGATCTTGTCCCCCTTGAACATGGCGATGATGTTGGGCACGATCAGCCCGATGTAAGAGATCGACCCCACGACCACCACCACCGAGGCGGTGATCATGGCCGCGATGGACAGCCCCATGAACAGCACCAGCTGGTAGGGCACGCCCAGGTTTTGAGAAAAGTCCTTTCCCATCCCCACGATGTTGAAGTGGTTGGCAAATACAAACGCCAGCGCCACCAGGGGCAAGGCCAGCCAGACCAGCTCGTAATTGCCGGCCAGCACCACTGAAAAGTGCCCCACCAGCCAGGACGAGAGGGCCTGGGTCATCTCATACTTATAGGCGAGGTAGTTGGTGACCCCTCCGATGACGTTGCCGAACATGATGCCCACCAGGGGCACCATCACCGCGTCCTTGAACTGGATGCGCTGGATGAACCAGACAAAGACCCAGGTGCCCAGCACGGCGGTGGCAAAGGCAAAGACGGCCCGGCTCCACAGGGTGGACTGCGGCATGAACAGCAGCGCCAGCAGGATGCCGAACTGCGCCGACGAGATGGTGGCCCCGGTGGTGGGAGAAACGAATTTGTTCATGCAGAGCTGCTGCATGATGAGGCCGGCCACGCTCATCCCCACCCCGGTGCAGAGGATGGCCAGCAATCGCGGCAGGCGGGAGACAAGAAAGACTTTCATCTGCTCCGCATCGCCGCCAAAGAGGCTGTGCAGGTCCAGGTCGATGACCCCCACAAACAGGGATACCCCCGACAGGACCAGCAGAAGGACGGCCAGCGCGGCCGTCAGCTTGTATTTTGCGATGGATGTTTCCTCCTTTTTGTTAGACAAAACAAACTCCGGGCGTAAAAATATACGCCCGGAGGGTGCAGATCAGACCAGCGCCGCGCCCAGCGCCCGGCAGGCCGCCAGGGCGTCGTCGTCCGGCGCTTCGTTGCAGATCACGCTGTCGCAGACGAGGACGGCCCCGTCCTCTTTGCAGCGCGCTTCCCAGCTCTGCATCCATTCGCCGCTGCCCCAGCCGTAGGAGCCGAACAGCGCGATCTTCTTGCCGTTCAGCCCGGCTTCACAGGCGGTGAACATCGGCTCGAACTCGCTCTCCTCCAGCTGTTCCGCCCCCATGGCGGGGCAGCCGAAGGCGGCGGCGCTGTACTCGCCCAGCTGCCCGGCCGAAAACTCGGCGGCGGTCAGCAGGGCGGCTTCGGCCCCCTTGCTCTTGACCCCTTCCGCCACGGCGGAGGCCATGGCCTCGGTGTTGCCGGTGCCGCTCCAGTACACAACTGCTATCTTGCTCATAGAATATCTTCCTTTCGTTTGGGTGTCAGAGAGGATGGATTTGCGTGGTTAGCAATTGCTAACCACGAAGCCATTATAACCGCCCCCGCCTTTTTTGTCAACCGTCTTTTTTGCGCCGCCCGGCTTGACAGCCCGCGCGCCGGGGGCTATACTACGAAGGTAAGATAAAACTAACCGTTTGAGGCATGGAGGTACTCATGATGTGGAAATACACGGTACAGGTCGAAGGCATGATGTGCGGTATGTGCGAAAACCACGTCAACGACGCGGTGCGCAAGGCCCTGCCGGTCAAGAAGGTCGCGTCCTCCCGCAAAAAGGGCGAGACCACCGTCTTTGCCGCACAGCCGCTGGACGAGGACGCCCTGCGGGCGGCCATCGCCGCCACCGGCTACGAAGTGGGCGGCATCCGCTGCGAGGAGGCCAAAAAAGGGCTGCTGGGCTGGCAGTGAGCGGCTTGACAAGCCGCCCCCGGAGGGCTATAATGAGGGCGGTTAGTTAGAATATACAAGCTGGAAGGAGGGATCCCCATGCTCGAGTATCTGGACCGGCAGCCGCCGCAGGAGGCCCCGCCAGAACAAAAACAAAAGCCCGGCCTGCTGCATCTGGAGCTGGACGGCGGCCTCGCCGGCGGGTGCTGCGGCGGGCACGGCCAGCCAGGGCACGTCTGCTGCGGGCGGCATAAGCACCGGCAGCCGTCGGAACCGTAAAAGCGCGCGGAGGCGCCGTTTTTTCAGGGTAGAAGGTTAGCTTTGGCTAATATCGCAAAGGAGGTCGATGGCGTTGAAGCAGCACCGCTTCTGGGCGTGGGCGGCTGTGTTCTGTATGTGCATGGTCATGCTTACCGGTTACCGGCACAAATAAACAGAGACGAAAGGAAGGACAAGGTATGATGAAACAATATGTCAGGCTGGCCTGCTTTGTGGGCGGGGCGCTGTTCGGTTCGGTGGGGCTGCGGCTGCTGGCGAGCAGCGACGCCAAAAGGGCGTACACCCACGCTGCGGCCGCCGGCCTGCGGATGAAGGACGCCGTCATGGAGACCGTCACCACCGTGCAGGAGGAGGCCGCCGACATCCTGGCCTCGGCCCGGGACATCAACGAGGCGCGGGCCGCCGCCCAGGCTGAGTGCGTGGTGGAGGACAGCGCCGGGGACGCCGCCGTCGGCACAGAGGACGCATAAACGCCGGGGGCCGTGTCAAAACGGCCCCCTTTTTGGGAGGGAGCACCCATGAAGGCAAGCATCGTACATGAGAGCCGGGGCCGGATGCGGCTGCGGCTGGCCCAAAGGCGGCTGACCCTGGCCCAGGCCGACCGGCTGGAAGCCTGGCTTAAGGCCCAGCCCTGGGCCGTGGAGGCCGCCGTCCACGAGCGGACCGGCTGCGTCATCCTGCGCTACCGCGGCGGGCGGGAGGCCGTGCTGGCCGCCGTCGGCGGTTTTTGCTGGGCGGACGCGGCGGACCCGCCGGAGCACAGCACCCGCGCGCTGAACCGCGCATTTGAGGAAAAACTGGTGGGCAAGGTGCTGGCCAAGGCGGCCGGCAGCCTGTTTTTGCCGCCGCCGCTGCGGGCCGCGCGGGTGGTCTGGCATATGATCCCCTTCCTGCGGCAGGGGCTGGGCTGCGTCTGGCGGCGCAGGGTCCGGGTCGAGCTGCTGGACGCCCTGTCCATCGGGCTGTCGGTCTGCCGGCGGGACTTCGGCACCGCCGGGACGGTGATGTTTCTCTTGGAGATAGGCGAGCTGCTGGAGGACTGGACCCGCAAAAAGTCGGTGGCCGACCTGGCCGAGAGCCTGTCGCTGCACGTGGACCGCGTCTGGCTGCAAACGGCGGGCGGCGAGGTGCTGGCGCCCATCGGGCAGGTAAAGCCGGGCGACCGGGTGGTGGTGCAGGCCGGGGGCATCGTCCCGCTGGACGGCGTGGTGGCCGAAGGCGAGGCCATGGTCAACCAGGCCGCCCTCACCGGCGAGGGGCTGCCGGTGGCCAAGCGCCCCGGCGGCGCGGTCTACGCCGGCACCGTCGTCGAGGAGGGGCGGTGCGTGGTGGAGGTCCGCCAGAGCGCCGGCCAGGGCCGCTACGACCAGATCGTCGAGATGATCCAGAAGTCGGAGCAGATGAAGTCGGCCGCCGAGGCCCGCGCCTCCCGCCTTGCCGACCGGCTGGTGCCCGCCACCTTCGCGGGCAGCCTGCTGGCCCTGGCGCTGACCCGCAATGTCATCCGGGCGCTGTCGGTGCTGATGGTGGACTTTTCCTGCGCGCTCAAGCTGGCCATGCCGCTGGCCGTCCTCTCGGCCATGCGGCAGGCCGGGCGGGACCATATCACTGTCAAGGGCGGCAAGTTCCTCGAGGCGGCGGCCCGGGCCGACACCATCGTCTTTGACAAGACCGGCACCTTGACCCACGCCTGCCCCCGGGTGGCGCAGGTGGTGCCCTTCGGCGGGCACGACGAGGCCGAGATGCTGCGGCTGGCCGCCTGTTTGGAGGAGCACTTCCCCCATTCGATGGCCAGCGCCGTGGTGGCCGAGGCCAGGCGCCGCGGCCTCGACCATGCCGAGCGCCACTCCAAGGTGGAGTACCTGGTGGCCCACGGCATCGCCAGCTCGGTGGAGGGCGAGCAGGTGCGCATCGGCAGCGCCCACTTCATCTTCGAGGATGAGCGCTGCCGCATCCCCGAAGGGGAGCGGGAAAAGTTCGACGCCCTGCCGGCCGAATATTCCCACCTGTACCTGGCGGTGGGCGGCGAGCTGGCCGCGGTGCTCTGCATCGCCGACCCTCCGCGGGCAGAGGCGCGGGCCGTGCTGGAAGCGCTGCGCGCGCTGGGCATCCGCCGCACCGTCATGCTGACCGGGGACAGCCCCCGCACCGCCGGGGCCATCGCGGCCCAGGTCGGGGTGGACGACTGGCACGCCGGGGTCCTGCCCGCCGACAAGGCCGGCTATGTGGCCTCTCTGCGCCGGGAAGGCCACTGCGTCCTGATGGTGGGGGACGGCATCAACGACTCGCCCGCCCTGTCCGAGGCGGACGCCGGCATCGCCATCCGCGGCGGCGCGGCGCTGGCCCGGCAGATCGCCGACATCACCATCGCGGCCGACAGCCTGTGGGAGCTGGTGCGGCTGCGCCGGCTGGCGCTGGCCCTGGCCGGGCGCATCCGCAGCAACTACCGCTTCGTCATCGGTTTCAACGGCAGCCTGATCGCCCTCGGCGCGGCCGGCGCGCTCTCCCCGGCGGCCTCGGCCACCCTGCACAACCTCTCCACCTTGGCCGTCAGCCTGCACAGCATGGGCGCCTTGCCTCAGCCGGAGACTTGACGTGATAGCCCCCCGCAGGCCGCAAGGCTTGCGGGGCTTTTCGTTTCCCCCTTGACAACCCGTCCCTTTGGGTGTATGATAACAGCGTTACATAACATTGTTACAGGAGGCCGGTATGGAAGAAACATCCCCTCTCACCAAGCAGAAGATACAGGCCGCAGCTCTGGCTGAGTTTTTGGACAAGGGCTTTCTCGGCGCGTCGCTGCGGCAGATCGTCAAGAACGCCGGCGTGACCACCGGGGCCTTCTACGGCTATTTTTCCAGCAAGGAGGCGCTGTTCGCCTCCATCGTCGAGCCGCACGCCGCCGCCCTGATGGGCCGCTTTATGGAGGCGCAGACCTCTTTTGCCGAGCTGCCCGAGACGGAACAGCCCGGCCATATGGGGCAGGAGTCGGCGGATTATGTCCACTGGATGGTGGATTACATCTGCCAGCACCACGAGCCGGTCAAGCTGCTGCTGACAAAGGCCGAGGGCACCAGTTACGAGCATTTTGTCCACAATATGGTGGAGGTGGAGGTGGAGTACACCCTCCGCTATATGGAGGTGCTGCGCCGGCTGGGACAAAACGTCCCCGAGCTGAGCCGGTCCCTCTGCCATATCATCGCCAGCGGGATGTTCAACGGACTGTTCGAGATCGTGGCCCACGATATGCCGCGGGAGCAGGCGATGCGGGACGTGGACCAGTTCCGGGCCTTTTATACCTCCGGGTGGCTGGCCCTGATGCAAAATGGATGGGATGGCCAGACCTGAGCCGCAAAAAGAAGGGAGAAATTCTCCCTCTCTTTTTGAGATAAAAGTTAGATATTTCTAACCACCACAACGCAAGGAGGAATGTACATGAAGAAACAAAAGAGCGACATCGCTGTCCTTTTGGACTTCGCGGGCAGCTACAAGGCCCTGACCTTCCTGGGACTGGGGCTGTCGGCGGCGGCGATGTTGCTGAGCATGGTCCCCTACATCTGCATCTGGCTGGCGGCGCGGGACCTGATCGCCGTCGCGCCCGACTGGACGCGGGCGGGCAGCGTCGCGCGGTACGGGTGGCTGGCCTTCGGCTTTGCGGTGGGGGGCATCGTCCTCTATTTTGCCGGACTGATGTGCACCCACCTGGCGGCCTTCCGCACGGCGGCCAATATCCGCAAGCAGGGGGTGGCCCATCTGATGCAGGCCCCGCTGGGCTGGTTCGACGCCAACGCCTCGGGGCTGGTGCGCGGGCGGCTGGACGCGGCCGCCGCCGACACCGAGACCCTGCTGGCCCACAACCTGGCCGACATCGTGGGCACCGTCACCCTGTTTGTGGCCATGCTGGCCCTGATGCTGGTGTTTGACTGGCGGATGGGCGCGGCCTGCCTGCTGGCGGCGGTCATCTCCATCCTGGCCATGTTCTCGATGATGGGCGGCAGGAACGCCGGCTTCATGGCCCAGTACCAGGCCGCCCTCGACCGGATGAGCAAGGCCGGCACCGAGTACGTCCGCGGCATCCCGGTGGTCAAGATCTTTCAGCAGACGGTCTACTCCTTCCGGGCCTTCCAGCAGTCCATCGAGGATTACAGCCGCTTTGCCGGCCACTACAACGCCGAGGTGTGCAGCAAGCCGCAGTCGGTCAACCTGACCTTCACCGAGGGGGCCTTCGTCTTTCTGGTGCCGGCGGCGCTGTTCCTTGCGCCGGAGGTGCTGGCGGGCGGGGACTTCGCCGGTTTTGTCACCAACTTCGCTTTTTATGCCGTTTTTTCGGCCATCCTCTCGACGGCGCTGGCGCGGATCATGTTCGCCTCGTCCGGCATGATGCTGGCGAGCGGCGCGCTGGCGCGCATCCAGACCGTCACCGGCGCGCCCACCCTTGAGGTCCCCGCCCGCCCGAAGGTCCCGCAGGGCAACAGGGTCGCGTTCAGGGATGTGTCCTTCACCTACGCCGGCGCGGCCCGGCCGGCCCTGTCGCACCTGACCTTCACCGCCGAGCCGGGGCAGACGGTGGCGCTGGTGGGACCGTCGGGCGGCGGCAAGACGACGGCCGCCAGCCTCATCCCCCGCTTTTGGGACGCCGCCGAGGGCGTGGTGGAGGTCGGCGGGGTGGATGTGCGCCAGATTGACCCCCACGTCCTGATGGACCGGGTGGCCTTCGTGTTCCAGAACAGCCGCCTGTTCAAGCAGAGCCTGCTGGAGAACATCCGGGCCGGGCGTCCACAGGCCACCCGCCAACAGGTGCTGGCCGCGGCCGAGGCGGCCCAGTGCGGCGACATTCTCGCAAAGCTGCCGCAGGGTCTGGACACGGTGATCGGGACCGAGGGGGTCTACCTCTCGGGCGGCGAGGCGCAGCGCATCGCCCTGGCCCGCGCCATCCTGAAGGACGCGCCCATCGTGGTGTTGGACGAGGCCACCGCCTTCGCCGACCCCGAGAACGAGGCGCTGATCCAGAAGGCCCTGGCCCGCCTGACGGCCGGCAAGACGGTCATTATGATCGCCCACCGCCTCTCCACCGTGGTGGGGGCGGACCGGATCATCGTCCTGGACGAGGGCCGCGCGGTGGAGCAGGGCGCCCACGCCGAGCTGCTGGCGAAGGGCGGCCTCTACGCCAAAATGTGGGCCGACTATAATCAGTCGGTCCAGTGGAAGATTCAGAGCGGGGAGGAAAGGTAAATGTTCAGCAAAGCATTCCAGCGCAAATATGCCCTGACCGACCAGGGCGTCAAGAACACCGAGAAGGGCGTGGTCTGGACGGTGGCGGCAAACCTCGTGGTGATGGCCGGCATGGGCATCCTCTACCTGCTGATGGGCCATTTCATGGACACCCTGACCGCCGGCGCGCCCCTGCCCGCGGCCGCGCCCGTTCTGGCGCTGACCGTCCTGTTCGTGCTGCTGTCTTTTTTGACCCATTTGCAGCAGTACCGCGCCACCTACGGCCTTGTCTACGACGAGGTGCAGGCCACCCGCCTGTCGATGGCCGAGCGGCTGCGCAAGCTGCCCTTGGGCTACTTCGGCAGGCGGGACCTGGCCGACCTGACCGAGACGCTGCTGGGGGACGTCAACCGGATGGAGCACGTCTGGAGCCATGTGCTGGGCTACCTCTACGGCGCGTACATTTCCACCGGCATCGTGGCGGTCTGCCTGGCCGTCTATGACTGGCGGCTGGCCATCGCCTGCCTGTGGGGGGTGCCGGCGGCGTTTGGGCTGCTGTTCGGCAGCCGGCGGCTGGCCGCGGACGCCTCACAGCGGGTCAAGCAGGCCGCGCTGCGCGTCTCGGACGGCATCCAGGAGGCCCTTGAGAATGTGCGGGAGATACGGGCCGCCAACCTCGAGGCGCGCTATCTCGAGCGCCTCAACGCCAAGATCGACGCCCACGAGCGGACCACCGTCCGCGGAGAGCTGTCCACCGGCCTGTTCGTCAACGGGGCCAGCGTCATCATGCGGCTGGGCGTCGCCACCACCATCCTGACCGGGGCGCAGCTGATCCTGGCGGGCGAGATCGACTTCATGCTGCTGTTTCTGTTCTTGCTGGTCATCACGCGGATCTACGCGCCCTTTGACCAGAGCCTGGCCCTGATCGCCGAGCTGTTTGTCTCGCAGGTGTCGGCCGAGCGCATCAACGAGCTGTACGACACCCCCGCCGCCACCGGCAGCGAGACCTTCGCGCCGCAGGGCCACGACATCGTGTTTGAGAACGTCAGCTTTTCCTACGGCGGCGAGGAGGTGCTGCACGGCGTGACCTTCACCGCGAAAGAAGGCGAAGTGACCGCGCTGGTCGGCCCCTCCGGCTCGGGCAAGAGCACCTGCGCCCGCCTGGCCGCCCGGCTGTGGGACGTGAGCAGCGGCCGCATCCTGGCCGGCGGGGTGGACATTGCCACTGTGGACCCCGAGGCCCTGCTGCGGGACTATGCGATGGTGTTCCAGGACGTGGTCCTCTTTGACGACACGGTGATGGAGAACATCCGCCTGGGCAAACGCGGCGCGTCGGACGAGGAGGTGCTGGCCGCGGCCAAAGCGGCCAACTGCGACGAGTTCGTCCGGCGGCTGCCCCAGGGCTACGCCACCCCCATCGGGGAGAACGGCGCCCGCCTGTCGGGCGGCGAGCGCCAGCGCATCTCGATCGCCCGCGCCCTGCTGAAAAACGCGCCCATCGTCCTCTTGGACGAGGCCACCGCCAGCCTCGACGTCGAGAGCGAGACCAAAGTCCAGCAGGCCCTCTCCCGCCTTTTGGCCGGCAAAACGGTGCTGGTCATCGCCCACCGGATGCGCACCGTGGCCGGCGCGGACAAGATCGTGGTGCTGGACGGCGGCCGCGTCGCCGAGCAGGGCGCGCCGGCGGAGCTGATGGCAAAAGGCGGCCTCTACGCCCGCATGGCCGCGCTGCAGACCGAGAGCGCGAAGTGGAGGGTGTGAGGAAGGCCGTGCCTTTCCGGCCGGAATGGTATGGGCCGAGAGCGAAAATCGTTGGGCAGGGCGCCGGCTGGGTGAGGGTGGACTATGGCTGCCGGGGGCAGGGCCTCGTGACTAACTATTTTTTGCTGGACGGGGTACAGCTCTGCATCCTCGACTTCAAGACCGGGGAGACCTTGCCTGCGCAGACCTTTGACCCCGACCTGATCGAGATCACCTACTGCCGGTCCGGGCGGTATGAGTGCGAGTTTGCGAATCACACGGTCTCCTGCCTGCCGGAGGGCTGCTTTCGGGTGGCGGGCACACACTATCTGCCGGTGAACTTTTCCTTTCCGCTGGAGCGCTGCAGCGCGGTCAGTCTGGTGGTAGACCGGCGCAATCTCTCGGACAGGAGCGGCGCTCTGCTGTGCCAGTGCGCCATTGATATTGAACGAGTGGCTGCTTCGATCGGGAAACAGTGGCGGGCGGCTCCTGCGCCGGCGGATCTCAAAGCGCTGTTCGACCGGCTGTACTGCGCGGCCGGGCGGGAAGAAACGGGCTGGTTCCGGCTGCAGGTGCTGGAGCTTTTGTATGAACTGGGCCGTATGCCGGCGCTGGACGGGCGGGACTGCCGTTACTTTGACAAAAAACAGGTAGAGGCCGTCAAGGCGGTGCGGGACCGGCTGGTCGCCCGCCTGGATGAGAAGCCCGCCGTCGAGCAGATGGCGCGGGAGGCGGGTCTCAGCCCGGCTGTGTTCCACACTGTCTTTGCCGCTATCTACGGAGATACCCCTTACGCTTATCTGAAAAAATTCAAGATGAACGCCGCTGCCTGCGCCCTGCTGGAGAGCAGATGTAAGGTCTGTGACCTGGCGCTGGAACTGGGATACAGCAACGCCAGCAAATTCGCCCGGGCTTTTTGCTCGGTGTATGGCGTGCTGCCCAGGGACTATCGGAAAAAGAGAAAATAGAAACGGGCTGTTTTTCCCTTCTGCCCGCAGGGATGGAGCGGAAAGCACAGCGGGAATCTGCTACAATGGGTGGCGAGATTAGTTTATGCTGACCTCGCCATTTACATTGTAAGGAGGTTCGATCTTGATGAAACAAAACTCCGGGATCAAGAGACTGATGGAGTTTACGGGGAAATACCGCGGTTTGCTTACCGTTTCCCGCATCTTGTCCGGTATCAGTTCGGTCTTTATCCTTGGGCCTTTCCTCTGCGTGTACTTTGCGGCGCGCGACCTGGTGGGCGTATTTGCCGGGACGCCGTTAGACACGAACAGCCTTGTCCGCTGGGGCCTGCTTGCCCTGGGGCTGGAACTGATCGGTCTGGTTCTTTACTTTTCGGCGCTGCTCTGCTCCCATGTGGCGGCGTTCCACACAGAGAAAAACCTGAAAATGGCGGCGCTGAAACATCTGGCGAAGATGCCGATGGGGTACTTTGACGCCAATCCCAGCGGAAAACTTCGGAAGATCATTGACGAAAACAGCTTTCAGACCGAGGCTTTCATCGCGCACCAGCTCCCCGACCTGGTGGGCGCACAGGTCACGATGATCGTGAGTCTGGCGCTGATGCTGGTCTTTGACTGGCGTGTAGGCGTCCCGCTCCTGCTGCTCTTTGGCGCGGGTTTCTTCCTGCAGGGGTCTCTCGTTGGAAAAGAGAGCGTAAAATTCATGCAGACCTACCAGGACGCGCTGGAAACGATGAATCATGAGGCGGTGGAATATGTCCGCGGTATCTCGGTGGTCAAAGCATTTGGCCAGACCGTGCGGTCCATCACCCGATTCAACGATGCCATCCAATCTTATCACAAGTTTGCGCTGGCCTATACGATGTCCTGCAAAAAGGGAATGGTGGCTTTTAATTCAGTCATCAATTCCAGTTTTCTGGTGCTGGTGCCCGCGGCGCTTATCATCGGGTCTGCGTCCGGCGACCTGATCGAATTTATGCAGAGTTTTCTGTTCTATGTGATTTTCTCACCCGCCTGCGCGGTCATGCTCAACAAGATCATGTATATGACCAGCTATAAGTTGCAGGCGGAGGAGTCCATGCGCCGCATCGACATGATCCTGACCGCCGGGCCGCAGGCTGAGACTTCCGCACCAAAACATCCCGGGACGTACGATGTTTCCTTTGAGGATGTAACTTTCGCATACGAAAATACAGACCATCCGGCGGTGTCCCATCTGAGCTTTACGGCCACGGCCGGGACAACGACCGCATTGGTTGGGCATTCCGGCTCGGGCAAGAGCACAGCGGTCAGTTTGATCCCCCGTTTCTACGATGTGCAGCAGGGGGCGGTCAAAATCGGCGGTGTGGACATTCGGGACATTCCTCATGCCGACTTGATGAAGATGGTTGCCTTTGTATTCCAGGACCCCAAATTGTTCAAGGACGGCCTTCTGGAAAATATCCGGGCGGGCAGACCTTCCGCCACACGGGAGGAGGTCTTGCGGGCGGCGCATCTGGCCCAGTGCGATGATATTCTGGAAAAGTTGCCGGATGGCATCGACACTGTGGTAGGCAGTAAAGGCGTGTATCTTTCCGGCGGCGAAACACAGCGCATTGCGATTGCCCGCGCTATTTTGAAAGACGCCCCCATTGTAGTCTTAGACGAGGCGACCGCCTACGCTGACCCTGAGAACGAGCAACAGATCCAGAAAGCCTTTGAGGGGCTGGTCAAGGGCAAAACGGTCATTATGATTGCACACCGGCTCTCCACCATTCAGGACGCTGATCTCATTCTGGTAATGAAGCAGGGTGAATTGGTGGAAAGCGGAACCCACGACGCGCTGGTGAAACAGAGCGGGGAATACGCCAAGATGTGGAGCAACTATACAAAGACGACCAAATGGCACATTGGAAATGAGGTGAAAGTATGCTGAAACGAATGTTTGCCCTAAGCGATCAGGGATCAAGAGATTTGAATAAAGGAATTGCGGCCACTACCCTCAGCAATCTGTGCCTGATTGCTCCGGTCAGCCTGCTGGTCATGGTGATATGGGAACTGCTGAATGTGATTTCCGGGCAGGAAAGCAGTATGCGGGATCATGCGGCCTTGTTTATTTGCGGCACTGTGGTCATGTTTATCATTGTGTTTCTGACCCAATGGCTCCAGTACAACAAAACTTATAC